>JABDPJ010000076.1 GCA_013042835.1 Lysobacterales bacterium | reverse complement strand
GGGTTCTCATCAATCCTCTCTCTCCGCCAGACCAAAAAAAAACCGTTGGTTTTATTTGTTGAGTAGATAACGTTAGAGAGGGATAAACTCAAAACGCGATTGCATCTCGCGTTTTGACCCCTGCGGGGCGCCTGCGGCGGCCCAAATTGCTGACGCAATTTGTCGAACCACGAGGGACCTCTGCACCCTGCTCTCTCCGCCAGACATAAAAAAACCCGCTTGTGCGGGCGTTTTTATGTCTGGCGGAGAGAGAGGGATAGACTCAAAACGCGATTACCGCTCGCGGTTTGACCCCTGCGGGGCGCCTGCGGCGGTCCAAGTTGCTGACGCAACTTGTCGAACAGGGTTTTCATCAAGACTCTCTCTCCGCCAGACATAAAAAAGCCCGCTTGCGCGGGCGTTTTTATGTCTGGCGGAGAGAGAGGGATTCGAACCCTCGATACGCTATTAACGTATACACACTTTCCAGGCGTGCTCCTTCAGCCACTCGGACACCTCTCCGGAATCGCTCACCATTTTACCATCTAAACGCAGGCCGGACCTGTTTGAAGGACATTGGATCGGCATGCGTCAGAAAACGGCAGCGGATTATCTATTCACCGCGGACCCGGTGTCAACCCGGGGTTGTTATTAATCCGCCTGGCTGTTGGAGCTTCGGGCTTCGTCGAGTCCTTCGCGCAGCGCTTTTGCCCAGGGTTGCATCATGCGCCTGGCTGCGGCCCTGTTCGCCGGGCCTGTCTGCCACTGCATGTAGCCGTAGTCACGTTCAGCTTTGCCGTCCATGGCCTTGGCGATCAGATCGTCAGTTTCCGAATCATACAACTCCATATACAGAGTCATGGCTCCGGCGGACCTGGCGTAGGTCTCCGTCCTGCCTGCCGTCCTGATGTCCGGCGCGTTCACGTCCAGGTCGATAATGGCGGGTTTGACGATCAGGACATCTTCGGCACGTTCTGTGGCCAGTTCATAACCGCCATTCTCAAGTTCTTCAGTAAAGACCTCCATGAATAAGTTCCTGACTTTCGTCTTGATGCGCTCCATGTCGCTGCCCTTCACCCGCATACTTCCGCGGTTCTGATCGCGTTGCCAGTTCTTCTTGAACGCTACGTAAGGTTCAACCAGGTAAACGCGCTTATATTGAGCAAGATCTGCGCCAGGCTCTGCCCATACCAATGCAATTTCCTTGGTATTTGGCACGAGTTTTAAGCCTTCCACGGTATATTCGGGTATTTCCGCTTGTTTTTTGGCCATGACATTGATTGAAAAGCAACTCAATATAAATACGGTCAGAATGATTCCAAACAATTTCATTTCAGGCTCTCCAGAAAATTTCAGCTAAAGGACAAATGATGTTAATCAGAGTAAACCGGAATCATAGCAGTTTTCTTTCATACGCTGTGTGTCGCACGGGTGATGAAAGGATGGAAAAGAACCGCCGCAACGGTTGACAATCAGAACACCCGCGCGGATAATTCGCACCCCTCGCGAAGCCTCAGGGTTTTGACGTGGAGCAGCGCGCCCGTAGCTCAGCTGGATAGAGTACCCGGCTACGAACCGGGCGGGCGGGAGTTCGACAAATTCGCCGGGAGCGAATTTGCATGAGCGCAGCGAACCCGAAGGGTGGAGGGCAGGATGCCCGGAATAATCTCTCCGGATTGAGGGGAGATGATACAATTTTAAGACAGCGCGCCCGTAGCTCAGCTGGATAGAGTACCCGGCTACGAACCGGGCGGTCGGGAGTTCGAATCTCTCCGGGCGCGCCATTATTCGCCTGACCCCGCAGGGGTCAAGCACGAGGATTCTTACCGGAGAGATCGAACGGTAAGAGTTCGACAAATTCGCCGGGAGCGAATTTGCATGAGCGAAGCGAACCCGAAGGGGGGAGGGCAGGAGCCCGACATAATCTCTCCGGGCGCGCCATTATTCGCCTGACCCCGCAGGGGTCAAGCATTTTTTTAAGGCCATCCATTAGCGGATGGCCTTTTGAATTTATTGGGGTTTTGATTGCCCAATACGGTGTAAATGGATTGACGCAATTTAGCGAAATCCGTAACATCAACAAGTTAACCGGTTTCGGGGTGTAGCGCAGCCTGGTAGCGCAACTGCTTTGGGAGCAGTGGGTCGGGAGTTCGAATCTCTCCACCCCGACCATTTAATGACTGAAGTGCTTGTTCATTAGTTGCTTACGTGACAGCAAGACGAGACGAAGCGCCTGTAGCTCAATCGGATAGAGCATCAGCCTTCTAAGCTGAGGGTTGCAGGTTCGAGTCCTGCCGGGCGCGCCATTTGAGGCTCGTAGGTGGGTAACTGTTATAATGAGGCAGGTAAAAAGTACAGTGGTGGGCGTAGCTCAGTTGGTAGAGCTCCGGATTGTGATTCCGGCGGTCGTGGGTTCGAGCCCCATCGTCCACCCCATTTGTAGAGCAGGTGCTGACACCTGCATTGGCTAACGGGCCATTAGCTCAATTGGCAGAGCAGTAGACTCTTAATCTATTGGTTCTAGGTTCGAGTCCTAGATGGCCCACCAGTTTACAGGAGCCTGTCGGGCTTGACCGATCGTAGCGAGGAAAAGCAGATTTGAGTCAGGTTCTTCGGGCTTTTGAGGCGAATAGCAAGGCTATTTAACGAGAAAGAGCGGAAAACCTGGCCAAATTCGGCTTTTCCGCAGTAGATCAGTGTTAAGTTCGACAGGCTCCTTGACGGGATATCAGTTCGGAAAACGAAAGCGAAAGTGGCGGAATTGGTAGACGCGCTGGATTTAGGTTCCAGTGGGGCAACCCGTGGGAGTTCGAGTCTCCCCTTTCGCACCAATTTACCCGCCACTGTCATCACGACAAAAAATCACCAAGAGGTTGGCAGCATTCATGCAAGTTTCAGTTGAAAACATCAGCACGGTAGAAAAACGTCTGAAAATTCAGGTTCCCGCAGAGGAAGTTAATCCGCAAGTCGATGCGCGCCTGCGGGAGATCGGCAAGCAGGTCAGGCTCAAGGGCTTTCGGCCCGGTCGTATCCCGTTCAGTGTGTTGAAACAGCGCTATGGCCCGCAGGCCAGGGCTGAAGTCATCCAGCAAGCGGCACAGACTTCCCTGCAGCAGGCAATCGAACAGGAATCACTGCGCATCGTAGCCGCCCCCAGGGTTGAAGAGGAACCGAAGCTCGATAAGGAATCGGGCCTCGAGTTCAACGCAATCATAGAAACATATCCGGATATCGAGACAATTAACGTGGCGGAAATTGCTATTGAGCGGCCACAGGTGAGCGTCACCGATGACGACGTCAACGAGATGCTGGATACGCTAAAAAAACAACGGATAGAGTGGACTGACGTTGAGCGTAAGCCAGGTGAGGGTGACCAGGCCCTGGTCGAGTATACGGCCAAGACCGAAGAGGGTACCGTACCTGAAGAAGGTAAACACAGGCTGGCGGTCATCCTTGGTGAGTCCGGTTTCGAAGCCATGGAGACGGCCGTCAGCGAAATGACCGCCGGTGAGGAAAAAGACCTTACCCTGGAGTTTCCCGCCGACTACGGTGAGGCGACGTTAGCGGGCAAGACAGCTGAAGTCGCCCTGACGCTGGCCAAGGTTCAGGAAGGTAAGATTCCGGAGATAGACGAGGAGTTCATCAAGTCATTTGGTGTCGAGAGCGGTGATAGCGACGAACTCATGACCGAAATTCGTAAAAACCTCGAGCGTGAACTCAGCCAGGCCGTCAACACGCAGCTCAAGACGCAGTTGGCGGATCGCCTGACGGAGTTGCATGCCGGCCTGGAAGTGCCTGAGAGTATCGTTACCGGTGAAGCCCACAACATGTTGCAACAGATGCTGCGCGGCGCCGACTTGAAGGTGACGGACGAAATGCTGGAGCATTTCAGGGATCCGGCCCGGAAACGCGTGCGCAGTGGCTTGCTGCTGGGTGAACTGGCGCGGCAGAATGACATCACGATCGATGGCGCCAAGGTGCGCTCAACGATCGAGGAAATCGCCCAGACCTACGAGGAGCCACGGGAAGTCGTGCAGATGTATTACAACGACCAGCGGATGCTGGAGGCTGTTGAAAATTCAGTCCTGGAAAGCCAGGTGGTTGACTGGGTCGTTGATCACGCTAAAGTGACGGACAAGGAGATGAGCTTCCAGGAAGCCATCAACCAGGCAACACAGGCGGCAGGCCAGTAATTATGAACAATGAAACACGTGCGCTAAATCTGGTTCCAATGGTGGTGGAGCAGACCTCTCGAGGTGAACGAGCCTACGATATCTACTCGCGCTTGCTCAAGGAGCGCGTGATTTTTCTGGTTGGGCCGGTAGATGACCATACTGCCAACGTGATCGTTGCGCAGATGCTGTACCTCGAATCCGAAAACCCCAACAAGGACATTAACCTGTATATCAACAGTCCGGGTGGTTCAGTCAGCGCGGGGCTGGCAATTTACGATACCATGCAGTTCATCAAGCCGGACGTCAGCACCATGTGCATCGGTCAGGCTGCCAGCATGGGCGCCATGTTGTTGACCGCCGGCACCAAGGGCAAGCGCTATTGCCTGCCGCACTCAAGGGTTATGATCCATCAACCGTTGGGGGGCTACCAGGGCCAGGCAACCGATATTGAGATTCACACCCGTGAAATCCTTAAAATCCGGTCGCAGCTGAATGAATTGCTGGCTCTCCACAGTGGCCAGTCGGTTGAAACGATTGCTACCGATACTGAGCGTGACAACTTCATGAGTCCGGAGGAGGCCCGCGACTACGGCTTGATCGACGAATTGATTGCCAGTCGAAAGGATGACTCCGAGGATAAAAAATAGTAATATTTTCCGCAGGATGCTGGGTAAAACGAAATGAATGATCAGGAAAATATGAACAAGGACGGTAAGATTCTCTACTGTTCCTTCTGCGGCAAAAGCCAACACGAGGTTCGCAAGCTCATTGCCGGACCCAGTGTGTACATCTGCGACGAGTGCGTTGAACTATGTAACGACATCATTCGCGAAGAGCTGGAAGAAGTAGGTTCCGGAGAGCGTGAACAACTGCCCACCCCCAAAGACATCCATGCCTTTCTGGATGATTTTGTCATTGGCCAGCAACACGCCAAGAAAGTACTGTCGGTCGCGGTCTACAATCACTACAAACGGCTCGAACCACAGCGTTCGAAAGAAGACGTTGAGCTGGCCAAAAGCAACATTTTGCTGATTGGGCCCACCGGTTCGGGCAAGACACTGCTGGCTGAGACACTGGCCAGAATGCTCGACGTCCCGTTCACCATTGCTGATGCAACAACGTTGACTGAAGCAGGTTATGTCGGTGAAGACGTAGAGAACATCATTCAGAAGTTGTTGCAAAAATGCGACTACGATGTCGACAAGGCGCAGACGGGCATCGTTTATATCGATGAAATTGACAAGGTGTCACGCAAGGCCGAAAACCCGTCCATAACGCGCGATGTGTCCGGTGAGGGTGTACAACAGGCGCTGTTGAAGCTCATTGAGGGCACCATCGCCTCGGTACCGCCGCAGGGCGGCCGCAAACATCCACAGCAAGAGTTTTTGCAGGTAGACACGGGACAGATACTGTTTATTTGCGGTGGGGCATTCTCAGGCCTTGAAAAAGTCATTCAATCGCGGTCCTCGGCAACCGGAATCGGTTTTTCTGCGGAGGTTCGCAACCTGGAAGACGAGAGCAACATCGGCAAACTGTTGCTGGACGTTGAGCCGGAAGACCTCGTCAAATACGGCCTTATTCCCGAATTCGTGGGTCGCCTGCCGGTCGTTGCGACGTTGCAGGAATTGGACGAGCATGCGCTCGTGCGTATCCTGGTGGAGCCCAAAAATGCGTTGGTGAAACAGTATCAGCAGTTGTTCACCATGGAAGGGGCTGAGTTGGATATCCGCGAAGAAGCGTTGCAGGCTATCGCCAAGCGGGCCATGGCGCGCAAGACCGGCGCGCGTGGATTGCGCACCATCCTCGAAAGCACGCTGTTGAACAGCATGTACGAACTGCCTTCGCTGGAGAATGTCTCCAAGGTGGTTGTGGATGAGAGCGTTATCGATGGCGAATCCGAACCCTTCATCGTTTACGAAAACATGTCGGCCAACGCAGCTTCGGGTGAGTAAAACCCACTCCTGATTATCCGTTACTGGTTGCAGGCTGATGTTTGCAGCTATTTTTCCGGTGTGATGTCCGTATTTTCCCGAATTCACTGCGCCGGCCGCAGTCGCTGCCACATGCACGAATTGGTTGTGGCATTGAATTTTCCAATCCCGAGCCCATATTTCCGGTAGCATGTTCAAGGCCGGTTCGGTCTGGACTACATTGGAATGAAACAATCCGGCTGATTAAGTCAGACAGCCGGAATCATTGACAGGGAAAACGATGGCAAAGCCCGAAGCACCAAAACCTGAAGATTCAAGCACAGACCAGGCAGTGAGCGAAAAACAGTCTGGCATGCAACCCACGCCTGTACTGTCTTTACGAGACGTTGTGGTTTACCCGCACATGGTCATTCCGCTGTTTGTCGGTCGTGACAGGTCGATACTTGCACTTGACCAGTCAATGAATATTGACAAGCGCATCGTACTCGTCACCCAGCGAAGTGCCGACGTTGACGACCCGTCCGAAAAAGACCTGTTCGAAGTTGGCACGCTGGCGACTGTCCTGCAGTTGCTGAAATTACCCGATGGAACGACCAAGGTGCTCGTGGAAGGCGGCGAAAGGGTCAAGATCAGTAACTTTATTGACGAAAATGGCTATTTCGAGGCCTGGTGGGATCTGCTTCCGGTTGATGACAGCCGCACGCAACAGGAACTCGAGGTCACGATGCGTTCCCTGGTTTCCCTGTTCGAACAATACGTCAAGCTGAACCGGAAAATACCGCCCGAACTGCTCACCACCCTGGCGGGCATAGAAGACCCCAGCCGTCTCGCCGATACCGTGGCAGCCCACCTGAGCATCCGCCTCGAAGAGAAGCAGGCATTGCTGGAACTGGGTAGTGTGGCGGAGCGCATGGAAAAGCTCATGGGCCTGGTTGACGGTGAAATCGAGGTGCTGCAACTGGAAAAGCGCATCCGCGGGCGGGTTAAGACCCAGATGGAAAAAAGCCAGCGGGAGTATTACCTCAACGAACAAATGAAGGCTATCCAGAAAGAGTTGGGTGATCTGGACGATGCACCCAACGACATGGATGACCTGGCGCGTCGCGTCGAGGAAGCCGGCATGAGTCCGGAAGCCAAGAAAAAAGCGACCTCCGAGCTTAACAAGTTAAAGATGATGTCCCCCATGTCGGCCGAGGCCACGGTGGTCAGAAACTATATCGACTGGATGTTGAATGTGCCGTGGAAGAAGCGTAGCCGAATTCGCAAGAATCTCGAGGATGCGGAGGCCATACTTGAGGCCGATCACTATGGTCTGGCCAAGGTCAAGGAGCGCATTCTTGAGTACCTCGCAGTGCAGCAACGTGTCAAGACAATGAAAGGCCCGATTCTTTGCCTGGTTGGACCCCCGGGGGTTGGCAAGACCAGTCTCGGACGTTCGATTGCCCGGGCAACCGGCCGCAAGTTTGTCCGCATGTCACTGGGTGGCGTCAGGGACGAGGCCGAAATCCGTGGCCATCGCCGGACTTACATAGGCTCCATGCCGGGCCGCGTGCTGCAGAATATGGCCAAAGTGGGTGCACGTAATCCGCTCTTCATGCTCGATGAGCTCGATAAGATGTCAATGGATTTTCGTGGCGATCCTTCTTCGGCCCTGCTCGAAGTGCTGGATCCCGAACAGAACCATGCTTTCAATGACCATTACCTCGAGGTGGATTTCGACCTGTCCGATGTCATGTTCGTGGCCACGGCCAATACGCTGAACATCCCGGGCCCACTGCTTGACCGGATGGAAGTCATACGTATTCCGGGTTATACGGAAGACGAAAAGCTGCACATCGCCAGCAACTACCTGCTGCCGAAGCAAATGGAACAAAACGGTTTGCATGAAGAAGAGCTGCAAATCAGTGACCAGGTGCTGGTCGACATCGTGCGTTATTACACGCGTGAGTCCGGCGTGCGAAATATGGAGCGTGAAATCGCCAAGATATGCCGCAAGGCGGTCAAAAAGCTCGCGCTCGATAAAAAGCTCAAGAAAGCGACAGTCACGGTGCGAAACCTGGAATCATATCTTGGTGTAAGGCAATTCCGTTATGGTCTTGCGGAAGAGAACAATGCCATCGGCCAGGTCACCGGCCTGGCCTGGACCCAGGTGGGTGGTGAATTGCTGCAGATCGAAGCGATGCTCGTGCCCGGCAAGGGCAGGTTGGAACAGACAGGGCAACTCGGTGATGTCATGAAAGAGTCGATCCAGGCTGCCATGACGGTGGTCAGGAGCAAGGCCGAGACACTCGGACTTGAGCCGGATTTCTATCAGAAATTCGACGCGCATGTTCACGTGCCCGAGGGCGCTACTCCGAAAGACGGTCCCAGCGCGGGCATCGGTATGTGTACGGCGCTGGTGTCGGCATTAACCCGTATTCCGGTGCGTGCAACGGTTGCGATGACCGGTGAGATAACATTGCGCGGAACGGTGTTGCCGATCGGAGGTTTGAAAGAGAAACTGCTGGCGGCCCACCGGGGTGGAATACAGACCATCATTATTCCCGAGGAGAATGAAAAGGACCTGGCAGAAATTCCGAAAAACGTCTTGCGCAAACTGGAAATTCACCCGGTTTCGACCATCGATGAAGTGCTCGAAATTGCACTGGCTGAAATGCCGAAACCAAAAACTGCCAGCGTTGAATCGAAGACCTCGTTGCCCGACGTGACAGAAAAGGAAGTCAGACCGCACTGAAAATCGGAATAGTTGCCGTTGGCCGTATCGAAGTAAGAAGTCGTTGATCCGCAATTTTTACCACTGTGGAAATTTTGGGACGGCTTGTGACAAGATTTATCAATTCCCGATAAATTCATTCTTCCGAGTTATTTGAAGTGCTTGGCGCAAAATATTAATGCAAAAAGTTGTCTCGGGGTGCGATTCCTGTTGCGCCGCAGCAGAGTGGTGTATTAACATGACGTTCGGCTTGCAGGCCTTGATTTGTAAGGTTTTGCGAGAGTTCAGGCAACTTTCGCGACCGGCGCATTTTTCAGTGGGGGTTAGACGCTGAAGGTCGTACTCAAGTCTTATCACTTAAAATTTCGACACTTAAAAAATATGGAGTGCATTAATGAATAAATCTGATTTAGTTGACGCAATCGCGTCGAATTCTGGTCTCAGCAAATCGGACGCTGGCAAGGCCCTCGATGGCTTTACTTCGGCTGTGACTGACGCCCTTAAAGGCGGTGACACCGTTTCCATGGTCGGTTTTGGTACCTACTCTGTTAAGCATCGTGAAGCTCGTAAGGGACGTAACCCTCGGACTGGCGAAACTATCAAGATCAAGGCGTCTAACAATCCTTCATTTAAGGCTGGTAAAGCCCTTAAAGATGCCGTAAACTAGCGCGCCTTCGATCGGGGGTGCTTAGCTCAGCTGGGAGAGCATCGCCCTTACAAGGCGAGGGTCGGCGGTTCGAGCCCGTCAGCACCCACCATCGTACGTGGAGTGGTAGTTCAGTTGGTTAGAATACCGGCCTGTCACGCCGGGGGTCGCGGGTTCGAGTCCCGTCCACTCCGCCACTATGAAAGACAAGGGCGCCTTCCAGGCGCCTTTTTCTTATCTGCTTTTGAAAATTGGAAAGGTTGTAAAGCATGGTTCTTCAATCCATTCGTGAAAGACTGACTGGAATTCTTGCCTTCGCGATTCTTGGAATTTTGATAGTTCCTTTCGCATTGGTCGGGGTAAATGAATACTTCACTGCCAGCGGCGGAAATAACGTTGCCAGGGTCAACGATACGGAAATCACATTCAATGATTTCAACCAGAGTTACTCCAATTACCGCCGGCGTATGCAATCCATCATGGGCGCCGCCTACGATCCGGTGCAGTTTGATCAACTGGTTATGCGTCGTGAGCATCTCGAAAGCCTGATAGACCAGGAGTTGATCACGCAGGCAGCCCAGTCGATGGGCCTTGACGTTGATGACGATACGCTGGCCGAGGAGATCCGGAATATACCGGCCTTCCAAGTAGATGGACAGTTCAACGCCGATGTGTACCAGAGCAGATTGCTCTCACAGGGACTTACTCCGAAACAGTTCCAGAATGAAATGCGCGGCCAGTTCGTATTTACCCAGTTACCTAAAAGTATCTCGGTAAGCAGTATCGCCACGCCGACTGAAATAGAAGAATTTGTCGCACTGATTGACCAGAAAAGAACCTTCAGTGCGGTGCTGGTCGCTGCCGAAACAGCCGACCCTGCGCCGGAGTTCTCGCAAGAGGAAATTGTCGCCTGGTATGACTCCCATACCAATGATTACCAATCGGAAGAGCAGGTCATCATCGAATTCATCGAGTTGGACGCAGCGGCGTTACCGGTAGGCCCGCCACCGGCAGATGATATTTTGCGTGAGCAATTCGAAGCGCAACAGGCCCGCTTTATCAGTCCGGAACAACGGCAGGTGTCCCATATCCTGATTACCGTAGCGGCCGATGCGAGCGAGGCCGAAAAAGAAACCGCAAGGCAAACAGCTGAAGACCTTGCAGAACGTGCCCGGGCCGGTGAGGAGTTTGCCGGTTTGGCAACTGAATTCTCCGAAGACCAGGGTTCTGCAGCCTCCGGCGGTGACCTCGGTTGGGTGGAGTCGGGTGTCATGGTCAAGGCATTTGAAAATGCCATGTACGAGTTGACCCTCGAAGCGCCGATATCCGATCCGGTCGAAACCGGCTTTGGCTGGCATGTCATCCAGTTGCGGGACATCCGTGAATCCACCGGCATGACTTTTGAAGAGGCCAGGACGACCCTTGTCAGGGAATATGAAGAAGAAAACGCTGCACGGGCCTTCCTGGAGCAAGCCGACAGGCTCGTTGACCTGGTTTATGAAGACCCGACCACGCTTGAAAGCGCCGCGCTGGTAATGGAACTGCCCATTCAAGTGGCCGGTCCGTTTACCCGCTCCGGCGGCGAGGGTATATCAGCGAACCCCGATGTGGTCGAGGCGGCTTATTCCGACCTGGTCCTGCTGCAGGGTTCGGTCAGCGACCCGGTCAACCTGGACGAGAACCGCCTGGTGATGATCAGGTTGCGTGAACATCTGCCCGTGGCCCTCAAGCCGCTGGAAGAAGTCCAGGACCAGATAGTATCTACCCTGCGTGCAAACCTGGCCCGCGAGAACGCGAAGGCCATCGCAACCGGCTTGGCCGATGCCCTGCAGAGCGGGGCAGGTGAGCTTGAAACACTGTCTGTTGACGCCGGCCTTGAATTTGGGCGTCACGAGTCCATTGGCCGCAATGCGTTCGAACCCGATGCAACACTGGTGCAGGAGGTATTCCGCTTGCAGGCCCCTGCAGAAGGCGAGACCGTCCAGGCCGTTCTGCCCACCAGCAACGGTTTTGCCGTTGTTGAGTTGGAAACGGTCGTACCCGGTGCCCTGGAGGGCGATGCTTTGTTGGCCCAGCAGCAATACGAGCGTGTCATTGCCAATGGCCATGCCAGCCAGGAGGGCTCGGCAATGATGAAGCAGCTTCGGGCAGCCGCGGATATCGAAGTTTTCGAGGACCGCATCAAGTAGAACAGTTGAACTTTTTATTGTCCGTCAAGTAAAAATCCCGGCATTTGCCGGGATTTTTTTACCTGCTGATTTTTGACTTTGGTGGTTTTCAGGCATCACTTCCGAGTTCCGCCATGCCCAGGATGTTGTATCCCGCATCTACATACGTGATCTCCCCGGTAATGCCCGCAGCGAGGTCCGAGCACAAGAACGCAGCCGCGTTGCCGACATCGTCGATCGTCACGGTTCTTCTCAGAGGGGCCGTTCCCTGCACGTGATCGAGCATTTTACGGAACTGCGAAATACCCGCAGCAGCCAGTGTCTTGATCGGTCCGGCGGAAATGGCGTTAACACGGTGTCCTTCAGGGCCAAGGCTCTGGGCCATGTAGCGCGTATTCGCCTCCAGGCTGGCCTTGGCAAGGCCCATGACATTATAACTGGGCATAGCCCGCACAGCGCCCATGTAGGTCAGTGTCAGGAGAGCACCATTGCGGCCTTGCATCATTTTCCTGCCGGCGTTCGCCAATGCGACGAAGCTGTAGGAACTGATGTCATGCGCAATCTGAAAACCCTCGCGCGTGACCGCATCCATGTAATCACCGACCAGTTGCTCGCGCGGCGCAAAGCCGACCGCGTGCACTAAAATATCGTAACTGTCCCAGTGCTTGCCAAGCTCAGCGAAGGCATTTTCGATTTGCTCATCAAAGGCGACATCACATGGAATAATGATGTCAGACTCACAAACTTCAGCGACTTGCTCGACCCGCGATTTCAATTTTTCAGTCTGGTAGGTGAAGGCCAGTTCAGCTCCTTCACGATGCATTGCCTCGGCGATACCCCAGGCGATTGAACGTTTGCTCGCAACACCGACGATCAACGCGCGTTTTCCTTGCAGAAATCCCATGGATAATTCTCTCTCTTATTAAAAGAGTGGCAGGTTACCATAAAAGTCCCAAAGTCATTCCCGTAAAGGCTGGTGCCTCCGACACTTTCCCCCGGGCTGTGCAATGATTGATGGCAGTGCCAGGCCGGTTCAACGGCCAACCTGGCCGATACGGGTTTGGCCACTACCGGGACATGGCAGGGCCGGCAAACAGACCGGCCCGGATCTGAGAATCGTTCAACGAGGCTTGTGGTTGAACTGCAGGCGCTGGGCGGCGCCATGCTCGATCACCTCATTGCCGTCAAAGGCGAGTGCGCCATTCACCCAGACTGCATCAATGCGGCTTTTGAATCGCCGGCCTTCGAATGGGGACCAGCCACAGCGTGACAGGACTTTTTCATTGGTGACCTCTGTCGTGCCATGCATATCAACCAGGACCAGGTCGGCATGATAGCCTTCGCGGATGAAGCCCCGGTCAACCACGCTGAAACGCCTGGCCGGGTTGTGGGTAACACCCCGGACAACGGTATGCAGGTCAAGTTTGCCATCGTGCACAAGCTCAAGAGCGGCCACCAGAACATCCTGCACCAGGGGCAGGCCCGATGGCGCCGACAGGTAGCTTTCCTCGGCTTTTTCCTCGCTGGTATGCGGCGCGTGATCGGTGGCAATGATATCCAGGCGGCCATCGGCGACCGCTTCAATCAACGCCGTCCGGTCGTTTGCGCTTTTGATCGCCGGGTTGCACTTGATGCGGTTGCCATATTGCGCATATTGCGATTCGTCAAAATGCAGAAAATGGACACAGGCTTCGGCGGTTATATCCTTGCCGCTCATCGGGCCGGGCTTAAACAGGCTCAGTTCGCGGGCCGTGGACAAATGCAAGACGTGTAACTGGGCGCTGTATTTGTTGGCCAGCGCTACGGCCAGTTCGCTTGAGGCATAACAGGCTTCTTCGCTGCGGATTTTTGCGTGTTCAGTGACGGGTATGTTTTTACCGAATTCAGCCATGGCCCGCTTCAGGTTTGCGGTGATCATTGGCGTCGATTCGCAGTGGGTTGCGATGATGACCGGTGATTCCCTGAAAATCGCCGCCAGGGTTGATTCATTGTCCACCAGCATGTTGCCGGTGGAAGCGCCCATGAACACCTTGACGCCGCAGGTTGATGCAGGATCAAGGGCCTTTATGTTTTCGATATTGTCGTTGGTTGCACCAAAATAAAAACCGAAGTTTGCGGCGGATGTCTCAGCGGCGCGAGCGTATTTCCATTCCAGTTGTTCGGCATCGATAGTCGGTGGTTTAGAATTCGGCATTTCCATGTAGCTGGTGACGCCGCCGGCGATTGCGGCACGTGATTCCGAGTAAAAATCACCTTTGTGCGTGAGTCCGGGTTCGCGAAAATGAACCTGGTCATCGATCATACCCGGTAACAGGTGGCGCCCGTTGGCGTCAATCAGCAGGGCACCCGCCGGCGCTTCGATCCCGCCAGCGATTTTCTCAATTCTGCCGTCCTTGAGCAGCACATCGGATTCCAGTAGCTGGCCTTCGTTGACCAGGAGCGCATTGCGGATGACAGTTGTTGTGTTCATTGACTCTCAGACCTGTTACCAGTTGCAAACATGTATAAGACACATTGTAGACCGACCATCATCCACGCGAAAGCTGGGACCTTCAACCACCGTGCAGGGAGTTGCTCATTTCCCAGCGCCGATCTACTGAATCCGGCAGATTCCCGCCTGCGGGGAATGACGGGCGGGTCGCTGACCGCTTATGTGTCGTATTTGACCGCTCAGCAAATCCTCGGCAGAGGATCATCCTCCAGTTCTTCCAGAATTCTCTCGCCGCCCAGATCGGTCTCCAGTATGACGTGGGAAAGTTCCGCCTGCAGTTGCCCGAAGATGGTGGCGTTCTCGCCACCCGGCAGATTCCGCCATGTTGCCAGAACCTGCTCCGCTTCATCCGGGTCAACGATAGCCACGACCCTGCCTTCACAGGCGAGGAACAGCGGGTCGTAACCCAGCATATCGCAGACAGACTGTACGGGGTCGCTGATAGGGATATTGGCTTGCCGGATACGGCTTCCCAATCCGGTTGCCCGCAAAAGTTCGTGACATACCGTTGCCAGTCCTCCACGTGTCGGATCGCGCATGAAACGCAAACCAGGCATCCCGGAGAGCGCTTGCGTGAGCGGTAAAACACTGGCCGAATCGGAGCGCAGGTCGCCGCGCAAACCGAATTGTTCCCGGGCCAGCAATACTGAAATTCCGTGGTCTCCCACTGAACCGCTGACCAGCATGATGTCACCATCCTTGATTTTGTCGAGGCCAAGATCAAAACCAGGATCCTTGCGGCCAATGCCGGTAGTGGCAAGGTACAGGCCACCGCCTTCACCGCGCTCCAGCACCTTAGTGTCACCAGCAACAACCTTGACACCTGCCTCGCTGGCAGCAGAGCCGAGGCTGCTGATAATGCGGTCAAGCCGGGCGATTTCGAGGCCTTCTTCAATAAAGGCATTCAGGCTCAGGTACTGCGGGACGGCGCCAGCAACCGCCAGGTCGTTGACGGTTCCATGAACGGCCAGCGAACCGATATCTCCGCCGGGAAACTCCAGTGGCTTGACGGTAAACCCGTCGGTGGTGAATATCACATCACGGGAATCCAGTGACAAACTGGCGGAATCGACCTGCACGTCGAGCCTGTCGTTGGCAAGGTGCCGGGCAAAAATCGCCTCGATGAGTTCCCGCATATAGCGGCCGCCATTGCCATGGGCCAGTGAAATATGGGTGTCTTGCATATGGCTCATCCCTTGTTGTATCCGTAATCGGCAATTTGTCCAAAACTGATGCTCGCGTCATTGACAGGCATCAACAAAGGCATGGTTGTTCTAAATCCCGCATTGTCCAGAAGCGAGATGGCTTGTTCCGTCAGGACCCGGTTCTGGAAAACCCCGCCGGCCAGCCCGATGGCATTGACGCCGGTCTGCTCGCGCAGGCGCAACGCCAAGCGCAGCAGTGTATCAGCCATGGAAACATGAAACCTTGCGGCGCGTTCTGCCTGGGATATGGATTCATCGATCAACATCGGTATCAATGTTGCCCAGTCCGCCAGGCAGACACCATCTTTGCTTGATATCTCGAGCCGGGTCACGGGGACGTCATCAATGTTCGGGTAACCGGCGGCGAGCGCCTCGAACAACATGGGTCCCTGGCCCTCAAAACTGGCACGGGTGCACACCCCTGTCAGGGCAGCCGCCGCATCAAACAGGCGTCCAACTGCGCTGGTTGCGGGTGCGTTTCTGCCCTGCTGCCAAAAGCTGAACAGCAGGGGGTCGGTGGCTTCAGCCAACGTGCATTGTTGCCCGGACTCCCAGCAAAGTGCCGCCGCGCTGCGCCAGGGTTCGCGGCCCGCACGTTCGCCGCCGGGTAGCTTGAAAGGCCGGAAACTGCCGGCGCGCCGCCACTGTCCGGGCTTGCCGAGCAGTGCTTCGCCGCCCCAGAGCGTGTCATCCGGGCCAAGCCCGACGCCGTCCCAGGTGAACACCAGCATGTCATCAAGGTCAGCAGCATCCAGCAGCGCTTCGACATAGGCGGCAGATGCATGTGCGTGGTGGTGGTAGACCGAGCTGACCGGCAGGTCTTGCTGACGCGCCCAGCGTGACGCGGTAAATCCGGGATGGGCGTCACAAACAATGTGTTCGGCCTCGACCTGGTACAGGTTCTGCAAGTCGGTGATGCATTGCTCAAACGTCTGCAGGCTGCGCAGGCTGTCCATTTCCCCGATGTGCGGTGAGACCACAATCCGTCTGTCCCAGGCCAGGGCCACGGTATTTTTCATTTGCGCACCGGTGGCCAGCAGCGGCCTCTGCAGCTTGAAGGGCAGTTCTATTTCCACGGGTGCGAGGCCACGACCCTGGCGAATCGGCGACGCTTGCCGGTTGATGACCCGTATTACCGGATCATCAGCGGGCCGGACGATAGGCCTGTCGTGGTGCAGATAACCGTCAGCGACATGTGACAACCGCTGTTCTATATCCGCATTTTCCGTCAACACGGGCTCGCCGCTCAGATTGGCGGAGGTCGCAACCAGCGGCGCACCAAAATCTCTCAACAGCGTGTGGTGTAACGGGCTGTAGGGGAGCATCGCGCCGACTTCATTCAATCCCGGGGCGATGACGGGTGACAGGTCGTTGCCTGGTTTTTTGCGGACCAGGACGATGGGCCGTGCCGGCGAAACCAGCAGTTGTGCTTCGGGTTCACTCGGCGACAGATAGCGCTCGATCACATTGAGTTCGTCACCTGGTACGGCTGGAAACATGACTGCCAATGGCTTATGCGGGCGTGGTTTTCTCTCCCGCAACTGCTTGACTGCTTCACAGCAACGCGCGTCGCATACCAGGTGATAGCCACCGATACCCTTGATGGCCAGTATCTTGCCGGCGGCCAATGCTTCGATTGTAGCTTGCAAGGAAGGTTCATTGCCGTAAACCGGGTTTTTACCTTTCTCATTGAAGGTCAATGCCGGACCGCATTGCGCACAGGCCACCGGCTCGGCGTGATAGCGCCGGTTAAGCGGGTCGGTATATTCTTCGTTACACGGTTTGCACAGGGGGAACCCTGCCATGCTGGTGTTGGGGCGGTCGTAGGGT
>JABDPJ010000075.1 GCA_013042835.1 Lysobacterales bacterium | reverse complement strand
GGTCAGTACGTTGTCTATATAGTCCGCCGTATGACGACCCGGGCGTATACCGGGAATGAAAGCGCCGGACTTTTTCAGGTTGTCTGCCGTTTCTTTCGAATTGAAAACCAATGCCGTATAAAAGAAACAGAAAAATATGATCAACGACGAATACAAAAGCGTATAAGGCAGGTTACCCGGCGTCAGGGCTGCTGCCACATCCGTTAACCAGCCGAGATTCTCGGCGCCGGAAAACCAAGTCGCCAGCGTCGATGGAAAAATCACCAGGCTGGATGCAAAAATCGCCGGTATCACACCTGACATGTTTAGCTTCAAAGGCAGGTGCGTGGCCTGGTTCTGATAGGCTACCCGGCCCTGGCGCTGTGCGTAGTTCACGGTAATACGACGTTGTCCACGCTCTACGCGAACGATGAAATAAACCACACCCAGGACCAGAATCAGAATGAACAGCATCGCTGGAATGCTCAGTTGGCCTGTATTCACCAACTCGAGAGTCCCGGCGATGGCGCGCGGCAGACCAGCAACGATACCTGCAAAAATGATCAGCGAAATGCCATTGCCCACACCCCTTTCGGTTATCTGCTCACCCAGCCACATCAGGAACAATGTTCCCGCTGTCAGGGTCACAACCGCGGTAAATATAAAACCGTATCCTGGAAAAAACACGATGGATGTCTGGCCTTGCAGGGCAATTGCAACACTGCCAGCCTGGAAGGCCGCCAGCACGACGGTAAATATCCGCGTGTACTGGGTTATCTTCTGCCGGCCAGTTGAACCTTCCTTTTTAAGTTGCTGCAACTGCGGCAGCGTGCTACTCATCAGCTGCATGATAATCGAAGCTGAAATGTACGGCATCACGCCCAGGGCAAACAAGGAAAAACGCTCCAGGGCGCCACCAGTAAACAGGTTAAACACATCAATGATGGTTCCCTGTTGCGAGTTCATGAACTGCAACAGCGCCTGCGGATTTACGCCGGGAACCGGAATAAAGGTCCCGATGCGGTAAATGATCAGTGCCACCAAAACGAATAACAGACGCTGGCGTAACTCGGTCAGACGACCGATACCACCGAGTGTATCCGCTACTTGTGAGGGCGTCTTCGCCATTATTCGACCTTTCCGCCCGCTGCTTCAATAGCGGCTTGTGCGCCCGGAGTTACTGCCAGGCCCTTCACCGTGACGGCCCGGCCAATCTCGCCGGTATTGATCACTTTGACCTTGCGGGCATCATGTTTGACAATTCCCGCCTTCTTGAGCGTTTCCATATCGATCACGTCAGCATCCATTGCGGCGATGTGATACAAGCGGACTTCCGCTTTGTAACGCGCCTTGGCAGAGCTGAAGCCACGCTTCGGCAAGCGGCGCTGCAAAGGCATCTGACCGCCTTCGAATCCGACTTTTGGCATACCACCGGAACGGGACTTCTGGCCTTTGTGGCCTCGTCCAGCTGTTTTACCGTCAGTTGAACCGATGCCACGGCCAACGCGCTTGCGATTTTTCTTGCTACCCTCGGCCGGGCTGATTGTATTCAATTTCATGACTGTACTTTCCTTTTAATCAGGCTCGCAGAAGGGTTCAAACCTCTTCCACTCGTACCATGTAGTAAACTTTATTAACCATGCCGCGCACCGAAGGTGTATCTTCCAGCGTCACGGTCTGGTGCATGCGTTTGAGGCCAAGGCCGCGCACGCATTCCTTATGCTTGGGCTGGGCACCGATCGGTGACCGGACCAGCGTTACATTGATCTGTTCTTTTTTAGCCATCGTTCTGCTCAGCTATGGTTCTCTGTAATTTCATCAACTGTCTTGCCGCGCTTGGCTGCAACTGATTCCGGGTTGTGCATGGCTACCAGACCCTTGATGGTCGCCCTGACCAGGTTCACCGGCGTATTGGAGCCGACACTCTTGGCCAAAACGTTTCTGACACCCACTGTCTCCAAGACGGCTCGCATGGCGCCACCGGCGATAACGCCAGTACCTTCCGATGCAGGCTGCATATAAATCCTGGAGCCACTGTGGCTGGATTTCACCGGATGCCACAAGGTGCCATCTTTAAGCGAAATCGTAACCATGTCACGACGGGCTTTTTCCATGGATTTCTGGATGGCGACTGGTACTTCCTTGGCCTTTCCATAACCGAAACCAACCTTGCCGTTGCCGTCACCGACAACACTCAGTGCCGTAAAGCCGAACACACGTCCACCTTTAACTACCTTGGCAACCCTATTGACGGCTACCAGCTTTTCCAGCATCCCGTCGCCGTTATCTCTGTCCATTCTCGACATTTTTATACCTGCTTTCCTGATTCAGTCAGTGGGGCGAATTAAAATTGAAGCCCGCCTTCGCGCGCGCCATCGGCCAATTCTGCAACACGCCCGTGATAGCGGTAGCCCGAGCGATCAAATGCAACATTTGTCACTCCAGCAGCAACTGCTTTCTCGGCTACTGCCTTGCCTACGGCCTTGGCTGCATCCTTGTTACTGGTACTTTTCAGTCCAGTACGAACATCTTTCTGTACCGTTGAGGCAGCCGCGATAACGCTGCCACCCTCTGCGGTAATCACTTGCGCGTAAATGTGGCGGCCACTGCGGTGCACCGTCAAACGAGGCACACCCATGCGGCGTATATGAGAGCGGGTTTTCTTCGCTCTCCGCAAACGTGCAATTTTCTTTTCCATTACTTTTTCCTCTTAAGCAAGCCGTGCACAATCTCAGGCCGACCCATTAAAGACCTTGATTACGCCTTCTTGGCTTCCTTCCTTACAACGCGTTCATCGGCATAACGCACACCCTTGCCCTTATAGGGCTCAGGCGGCCGGTATGAACGAATTTCAGCGGCGACCTGACCAACCATTTGCTTATCACAACCGCTGATTACAATTTCAGTTTGTGAAGGCGTTTCGATTGAGATGCCCTCCGGCGCGCTATAGTCGATCGGATGGGAGAACCCAAGCGAGAGATTCAGTTTCTTGCCCTGGAGTTGTGCGCGGTAACCGACGCCGACCAACTGCAGTTTTTTCTGAAAACCGGTGCTCACACCAACGACCATGTTGTTGACCAACGCCCTGAAAGTTCCCGCCATCGCGAGATCTTTATCGGATTCCGGCTTAACGACATATTCGCCGTCATTTACGTCAAAACTGATTGACGGATGAATATTCAGCTCAAGATTTCCCTTGGGGCCTTTTACATTCATGACAGAACCGCTGATATTGATATCAACACCAGAAGGTACTTTGATCGGGTTTTTGGCTACTCGTGACATAGTAGTCTCCTAATAATTACCGGCACTAGGCCACGTAACAAATGATTTCGCCACCATGACCGGCAGAACGCGCTGCAGCATCCGTCATGAAGCCTTTCGAGGTGCTCACAACTGCAATACCCAGGCCATCCAGAACTCGTGGCAAGTCGTCTTTACGACGATAAATTCTCAATCCGGGGCGACTCGCACGCTTGATGCTGTCGATGACGCCACGTCCCTCAAAGTACTTAAGTGTTATTTCAAGCTCTGGTTTGCCGTCATTCTCATCAACACGGAAATCAGTGATGAAACCTTCATCTTTCAATACAGTGGCTATACCCACCTTGACCTTTGAGGTTGGCATGTTTACCTGAACTTTGTTTGCAGACTGCGCATTCCTGATGCGTGTCAGCATGTCGGCAATCGGGTCACTCATACTCATGATTAAATACCTTGTTTCAATTTTGCCCGGTCTGTGACCGGCTTATTTACTGTTACCAACTGGCCTTTCTGAGCCCTGGCACATCACCACGCATGGTGGCTTCACGTAACTTGTTGCGTGACAGTCCAAACTTTCGGTAGAAACCGCGTGGACGCCCGGTAACCTGGCAACGATTCCGCTGCCTCACAGGGCTTGAATCCCTGGGCAACTTTTGCAACGCAAACATCGCCTCTTGTTTCTCTTCAAACCCGACTTCCGGGTCCGCAATGATCGCTTTCAGTTCAGCGCGCCTGGCCGCAAACTTACCAACCAGTTTGGTGCGCTTCTTCTCACGATTGACCATGGATACTTTTGCCATGCTAAGTCCTTACCTATTTGTCCTTGAAGGGGAAGTTGAACGCTTGTAACAGCGCCATGCCTTCCGCGTCGTTTCTTGCTGTCGTGGTGATGGTGATATCCATACCGCGGATCGTATCAATTTTGTCGAAGTCAATTTCAGGGAACATGATCTGCTCCGCGATACCGAAACTGTAATTGCCACGCCCATCAAATGACTTGCGCTTCAAACCACGGAAATCCCGGATTCGTGGAATGGATATATTGACCAGCCGATCAAGGAACTCAAACATGCGTTCACGACGCAAAGTCACCTTGCAGCCGACCGGCCATCCATCGCGAATCTTGAATGAAGCCACTGATTTCCGCGCGTTAATAATGATCGGCTTCTGACCCGAGATTGCCGTCATATCGCCAACCGCATGGGCCATGACTTTTTTGTCAGTAACGGCCTCACCGACGCCCATATTCAGCGTGATCTTGGTGATTTTCGGCACTTCCATGACGTTCTTGAGCTCAAGCGATTCCATTAACTGGGGAGCGAGCGTTTCTTTATAATGTGTTTGTAATCTGGACATTTCTCTGGTCTCTAGATATCAACGGCTTCGCCGGTGGATTTAAAAATTCGCACCTTGCTGCCGTCTTCCAGTGATTTAAAACCGACACGGTCTGCTTTGCCGGTAGCCGGATTAAACATGGCCACGTTGGAAACGTGGATAGGCGCCTCTTTTTCAACAATACCGCCCGGCTTGTTGCGGCCAGGGTCCGGTTTTGTGTGACGCTTGACCATATTCACGTTTTCAATCAGCAAGCGCTCAGCATCCAGCACCTGGAGTACATGGCCCCTGGTGCCTTTGCTGCGACCTGTTGTAACGATAACTTCATCGCCTTTGTGTATGCGTTTCATTTTCTACTCCTCCCGCTAGAGCACTTCAGGTGCCAGCGAGACAATCTTCATGAACCGCTCTGAGCGCAGTTCACGTGTAACAGGTCCAAAAATACGTGTACCGATCGGCTCCAGTTTCGGACTCAGCAGAACTGCTGCATTTCCGTCAAAGCGGATCAGGGAACCGTCATTACGACGTACACCGCTACGGGTACGCACTACAACGGCGTCGTACACCTCACCTTTTTTGACTTTACCGCGCGGAATGGCATCTTTAACGGTAACCTTGATGATGTCGCCAATGCGCGCATAGCGTCGCTTGGAACCACCCAGTACCTTGATACACATCACCCGGCGTGCCCCGCTGTTATCTGCGGCAGTCAACATGGATTGCATCTGAATCATTTTAGTATTCTCCGGCTCGAACCGATGGTCGGGCTATTGTGCCCGCTCCAGAATCTCAACTACCCGCCAACTCTTTGATTTAGAGAGAGGGCGGCACTCGGCGATAATGACCTTATCGCCTTCTCCACAACTG
Organism: Lysobacterales bacterium; assembly: GCA_013042835.1. Taxonomy (GTDB): domain Bacteria; phylum Pseudomonadota; class Gammaproteobacteria; order Xanthomonadales; family SZUA-36; genus SZUA-36. Next base: position 887 of record JABDPJ010000075.1, on the reverse strand, counting down.
TTGTCTTCGTCGTGCGCACGAACCTTGGTGGATCGCTTGATATACTTGCCATACAGCGGATGCTTGATCTGGCGTTCCAACAGAACGGTCACGCTTTTGTCCATCTTGTTGCTGACAACCCGACCGGTCTGTGTGCGCTTGATTTCTTGTGTAGTAGTCATGCCGCCTTACCTTCATTAGATTTTTCAGTCATGATGGTCTTGATCCGCGCGATATCACGGCGCACCCGACGTAATTCATGAGCGTTGGTCATCTGACCCATTCCTTTTTGCATTCTCAGGTTGAACTGCTCCTGTAACAGGCCTTTCAACTCTTCACGCAATTCCACTTCAGTCTTATTTTTCATTTCAGTTACTTTCATCACATCACCGACCTGGATACAAAGGTGGTCTTAACCGCCAGTTTGGCAGCTGCCAGGCGGAAAGCTTCGCGGGCTGCTTCCTCGGAAACACCCTGAATTTCGTAAAGCACGCGGCCGGGCTGAACCGGAGCAACCCAGTACTCCACGTTGCCTTTACCCTTACCCATGCGCACTTCAACCGGCTTCTTGGTAATCGGCTTGTCCGGATACACACGGATCCACAACTTGCCACCACGTTTTACGTAACGGGTAATTGCGCGCCGGGCTGCTTCGATCTGACGGGCGGTGACAAATCCCCGCGTCGTCGCCTTTAGACCGAATTCCCCGAAGCTGACCCGGTTACCCACCTGGGCCATGCCACGGTTGCGGCCTTTCATCTGCTTTCTGAATTTTGTTCGTTTTGGCTGCAACATCACTCAGTCTCCTAGTTGGCGCCTTTCTTACCAGCAACGTTTTCTGGCGCAGTTGCATACAGGTCGAAAATTTCGCCCTTGTAAATCCATACCTTGACGCCGAGGATGCCGTA
>JABDPJ010000071.1 GCA_013042835.1 Lysobacterales bacterium | reverse complement strand
CCCCTGAGACACGCCACAAGTATGTCCCTATAGGCTCTTCAAAAACGTCCCTGTTTTTGAAGGTCTCAGGGGGGAGATACCCACATCCCGGCTTGGGGGGAGCGACTTCTTTTTAGGTGCGAAAATGTCAATCTTGCAGGGCAATCCAACGCAACAACCCACAATCTCCTCCAACTGGAATTCTGTAAGGTCCGTGCCAACCGATCGCCGCGCTGCGGGCACCTCCCCCCTGAGACACGCCACGAGTATGTCCCTATAGGCTCTTCAAAAACGTCCCTGTTTTCGAAGGTCTCAGGGGGAAGACACCCACATCCCGGCTTGGGGAAACGGATTCTTTCAGGTCTATTCGTCCTAAAGGAGGAGGCACCCAACTCCCGGCTGGGCTGCAAAAGTTATGCTCGGCGTCAGGCGCTGGTGGGAGGGTGATGGCTTACCAGGACCTTGCGAGACAGGAGTCGAGAAAGAGCCTACAGGGATGTACTCGTTGCGTGTCCTGGTAAGCCATCACCCTCTCACCAGCTTTGCACAACCCTAAAAACATCAGCTCAAAGCAAGTTAAAACGCATATCGCGGGCTACAAAAAAGTGCAGCCCGCTGATTCTTTCTACCAGATCTTGACCCTGTCTTCCGGTGCCAGGTACAAAGCGTCGGTCTCGGCGACATCGAATGCCGCGTAAAACTCGGGAATGTTCCTTACCACCCCATTAACGCGGTATTGTCTCGGTGAGTGCGGGTCGGTATTGATTTGCTGCCGCAGTGCCTCGTCGCGTGATTTGCCGAGCCAGCCCTGCGCATAACCGATGAAGACGCGCTGCTCACCCGTGAAACCGTCCAGCACAGGGGCTTCTTCGCCGTCCAGTGACAGTTTGTAAGCCAGCAGTGCGATACTCAAGCCACCCAGGTCGCCGATATTTTCACCCAGCGTGAATTCACCGTTTACACTCAGGTCGTCAAATGGCTTGAACGCTGAATACTGTTCGATCAGCCTGGCAGTGCGATTTTCAAACTCGGCCTTGTCTTCATCGGTCCACCAATTGCGGAGTACGCCGTCGCCGTCAAAGGTGCTGCCCGAATCGTCAAAACCATGACCGATTTCATGACCGATAACAGCACCGATGGAGCCGTAATTGACAGCGTCATCCGCGTTCAGGTCAAAAAACGGCGGTTGCAGAATGGCAGCGGGAAAAACAATCTCGTTAAGCGGCGGGTTGTAGTACGCGTTGACGGTTTGCGGTGTCATGGCCCATTCGGAACGGTCAACCGGACCACCCTGGCGTGCCAGGTTGAGCTCGTATTGAAACAGGTTGGAACGTTGCATATTACCTACCAGGTCGTCTGCTTCGATCTCCAGGTTTGAGTAATCCCTCCAATTATCCGGGTAACCGATTTTGGGGGTGAACTTGGCGAGTTTATCCAGCGCTTGCAGCTTGGTTTCATCACCCATCCAGTCGAGTTCCTTGATGCTGATTTCATAGGCTTTGATCAGGTTGTTGACCAACTCCAGCATCTGTTCCTTGGCCTGTGGCGGGAAGTGGCGTGCCACGTATACTTTGCCGACGACTTCGCCGAGATTGCCGTTAACGTTGGCGACAGCGCGTTTCCAGCGGGGCAGGGGCTCTTCGACACCACGCAGGGTTTTTGAATAAAACTCGAAGTTCTGCCTGTCCAGTTCTTCGCTGAGCAGGCTTACATTGGCATTCAGTACATTCCAGGTAAGGTAGGTCTTCCAGTCTTCCATGGGTGTTTCCTGCAAAATGCCATTTAACGCACGCATGTAATCGACCTGCGTAACAACGAGGCCGTCTATGCTGCTGATGCCGGCGTTATCCAGGTATTGATTCCAGGCGAAATCAGGCATGAGATCAGGCAGTTCAGCCAGCGGAATCTTGTTATACAGCGCCACCATGTCGCGAGTCTGTTCTTTCTTCATGTGCTCCGCGGCCAAGCGGGTTTCCAGCGCCATGATCGTACTTGCGGCGTCTTCGCCATCAGCCAGTCCGGCCTTCATGAACATCTGCTGGATGTGTGCCAAATAGGCCTGGCGAATCTCTTCCTGGCGGTCACCTTCCTCGAAATAGTATTCCCTGTCGGGCAAACCCAGTCCGCCCTGCCAGGTGTACATCATGTACGTATTGGGATCCTTGAAATCGACGTACTGGCCCAGCGCAAATGGCAGATCAATGCCAATTTTGTTGGCTTCGGCAAAGTACACGGCCAGTTGCTCATGATTTTCCAGCGAGGCAACTTTCGCTAACTCGGCTTCGAGCGGTTTGATGCCCAGGATGTCGCGAGTTTCCATGTCCATGTAGGAAGCGTAAAGGTCGCCGACTTTTTGCTCGTCGCTACCCTTGGCGAAATCACCGTCGGCCGCTTCCTCGATAATGGTTTTGACATTGGCCGTGGCCTCTTCGTGCACGATGAGTCCAACGCTGTTGCTGGCGCGGTCCGCCGGAATCTCTGTAGTCTCGATCCAGGTTCCGTTGACATAGGCATTGAAGTCATCCCCGGGGCGAACATCCGTATCCATGTTTTCCAACAACAGGCCGGAATGTTTTGTGGTGGTGACTTCGGGGGCTTCGGGTTCTGCAACCTGGGCAGTTTGGGCAGGCATTTGCTCTTGCCCGCAGGCGGTAAGCAGGAGAGCGAGCGCCGAGGTGGCGAAAATTCTGGTCATGGTTATTGTCCTTTTCAGGCTTGTGAATTTGCAGTCAGCCAGTCTGTAGGCTTCAGGCATTTATATAGTTCCGCTTCTGCGGAACCGGTTTCAGGCTGGTAGTTATACCGCCAACTGACCAGCGGCGGTAGTGACATAAGTATTGATTCAGTGCGCCCGCCGGATTGCAGGCCGAAAAGAGTACCCCGGTCATAGACCAGGTTGAATTCCACGTAGCGGCCGCGCCGGTAGAGTTGAAAATTGCGCTCTCTTTCGCCGTACCGAGTTTCCTTGCGGCGCTGGACAATGGGCAGATAAGCTGGCAGATAGCTGTTTCCCACAGCCTGCATGAAATCGAAACAGGGCTCGAACCCCCATTCATTCAGGTCGTCAAAAAACAAGCCGCCAACGCCGCGGCATTCATTGCGGTGCTTGAGATAAAAATAGTCATCGCACCATTTTTTGTAACGCGGGTAGACATCGTCGCCAAAGGGTTGGCAGGTTGCCCTGGCGGTTTCGTGCCAGTGAACGATATCTTCCCTGTTGGGGTAGTAAGGGGTCAGGTCGAAACCTCCGCCGAACCACCAGATAGAGCTGGCTTCATCATCTTCGGCGTCAGGCTTGTTGGCAATAAAAAACCTGACATTCGCATGGCTGGTCGGTACATATGGATTGTGCGGATGAATGACCAGTGACAGGCCCATTGCCTGAAAATCCCGTCCTTCCAGCTCCGGTCGCGCAGCAGTCGCCGAGGGTGGCAGCCGGTTTCCGAATACATGTGAAAAATTGACACCGGCCTGTTCGAATACACCGCCTTGCTCGAGGACCCGTGTGCGTCCGCCACCACCGGCTTCGCGCTCCCATAAATCTTCTTTGAAGCGGCCACGGCCGTCTTCCGCCTCCAGTCCGGCGCAGATCTGGTCCTGGAGTTCGAGCAGATAGTGCTTGACCCGTTCAATTGGCATTTATGTACGTCCTGGTGATAGTTACGGTTCAGCCCTGTCTGAGGGTTTCTCCACTGACAAGGTCTCGAATTTCGCTGGGGTTTTGTGCGCCGCCTAATTCACCGGCCAGTATCCCGGCGAGTTGATCGCCGAAATAGTTCTCGACTTCCTGTGCACTGCGTGCCGGGCTGGCGGCAGTATGGTTGGCGCTGGTCGATATCAGCGCCGAGCCAAAGGCGCGGCAGAGATCCCGGCTCGGCCCGTGTGCGGTAATACGAACTGCGACAGTCGGGTGCCTACCCGCGACGTAGTCCGGAACGCCTTTCGCACGCGGAAACAGCCATGTAATGGGCCCCGGCCAGGTTTTCATGGCCTTGTCCAGCAGAGCCGGGTCAACCTCGGCCACCCAGGGCTGAAGTTCAGAAAGCTCGCTGGCGATGAGTACCAGGCCGGCGGATTCATGCCGGCCCTTCATGGCCAGTATTTTACGTACAGCGGTTTCATTGGCCGGATCACAACCCAGGCCATAAACAGCCTCGGTTGGGTAGGCGATGACCTGGCCGATGCGCAGCTTTTCAGCCGCAGTGGCCGTATCAAGCAGTGGAACGTGTTTCATTGTTCAGACCCGACGTGCAACGCTGTATTCACTTTTTCGCAGTTTTCTTCCTGGCAGCTTTCTTTTTGGACGGCTTTTTCTTTGCAGTCTTCTTCTTACTGCTGGTCTTTTTCCGGGCCGTTTTCTTTTTGGCAACTTTCTTCTTTGCCGCCTTTTTCCTTCCGCGTTTGCGCTCGGGCGCTGCGGCTATGAGTTCCTCGCACTCTGCCAGCGTCAGGGATTCGGGTTCACGGTCTTTGGGCATACGGGCATTCTTGTTGCCGTCGGTGATGTATGGGCCGTAGCGACCGCGCAATACCTCGATGTCTGATCCTTCGAAGGTCTGGATGATGCGGTTGGCATCAAACTCCTTCTTTTCTGCGATCAGTTTCAAGGCATGTTCCAGAGTCACTTCATGCGGGTCAACGTCTTTCAATGAAACGAATTTACTGTCGTAGCGTATGTAGGGTCCGAAACGCCCGATCGCGGCAAATACTTTCTCACCCTCGGGCGTCACCCCCAACTCGCGTGGCAATTTGAAGAGTTCGAGAGCCTCTTCCAGCGTGATCGTTTCGACGCTCTGGCCAGCCCTCAAACTGGCAAAAATCGGCTTTTCCTCGTCATCGCGGGTGCCAATCTGGGCAAACGGGCCATAGCGACCAACACGTACGGAAATGGGTTTGCCGGATTTGGGGTCCGTGCCCAGATCACGTTTTCCCTTGGCGTCTCCCGGATCGGCTTTTTCATGAGTGTCGTCCACTTTGTCCTTGAAAGGCTTCCAGAATGATTCCAGCAAAGGAACCCAGTCTTTTTCGCCGCGTGAGACCTCATCCAGCTCATCTTCCAGGTTGGCGGTGAACTCATAATCGACGTAGTCGGTAAAATAGTTTTCCAGGAACCGTTCGACCACCCGGCCGGTGTCCGTCGGTTTGAATCGGCGCTGGTCAAGCTCGACATAAAATCGTCGTACCAGTGTGGACATGATGCTGGCATAGGTCGAAGGCCGGCCGATGCCGAATTCTTCCATGGCTTTTACCAGGCTTGCTTCAGAGTAGCGTGGCGGTGGTTCTGTAAAGTGTTGTTCGGAGCGGATGCCATCAAGTTTGAGGACATCGCCTTCCTTCATGTCCGGCAGGCTCTTGTCTTTCTTTTGATCGCTTTCAGGTTTTGAAGCCTCGTAAGCCGCGAGGAAACCGGGGAAGGTGATCACGGAGCCGTTGGCGCGGAAACTGGCGCCGGATCCGCAATCGAATTCGACGGCCACCGTGTCCATTTTCGCCGGTGTCATCTGGCTGGCCAGGGTGCGTTTCCAGATCAGCTCGTACAGCCGGTACTGGTCGTCAGTCAATGATGCCTTGATCTTACCGGGCACCAGGCTGGCTGAGGTCGGGCGGATGGCCTCGTGCGCTTCCTGGGCGTTCT
>JABDPJ010000067.1 GCA_013042835.1 Lysobacterales bacterium | reverse complement strand
CCCATCGACACGACCCGCTTTTACGTCATTGCCCTGAACTCGCTGGGCAGCTGTAAAGGATCCACCGGCCCAGCCAGTGACAACCCGACAACCGGCCGGCCGTACCGCCTGGATTTTCCTGAACTCTGTGTTGAAGACATCGCCCTGAGCGCAATGATGCTGGTTGAACAACTGGGTATCAGCCAGTTGTGCACCATGGTTGGACCTTCCATGGGCGGTATGAGCGCGCTTTCCTACCTGCAGCAGAACAAGCAGGGTGCGCGCCACTTTCTGACCATCTCAAGTTCACCGAACTCGGAGCCGTTCAGCATCGCCATCCGTTCGTTGCAGAGGGAACTGATCGTCTCGGATCCTGACTGGAACGAAGGCAACTACGATGAGGAAAACTGGCCGGTCAAAGGCATGCGCATGGCCCGCAAGCTGGGTATGTTGTCCTACCGTTCGGCCGAGGAATGGCGAACCCGCTTTGGCCGGCGTGAACAAAATTATTTCCCGACGGAGCTGTTTGGCATGAATTACGAGGTGGAGTCCTACCTGGAAGCCGCCGCGCGCCGCTTTGTGCGTTCGTTCGATCCCTGCAGCTACCTCTACCTGTCGCGCGCCATGGACTGGTTCAATATCGCCGATGGCTACCCCGGCCTGGCCAGTGCGCTGGCGGGTATCGAGCTCAAATCCGCCTGTGTCATCGGCGTGGAATCAGATATCCTGTTCCCGGCGCACCAACAGAAGGAAATCGCGGAGGCGCTGCTGGCCAATGACATCGATACCAGTTTCAGCAACCTGGAGTCACTGATGGGGCATGACGCGTTCCTGGTGGACTACGCACATTTTAACGCCCATGTCGTGGCTTATTTCGACCGGGTCTGGTTCGAGGATGACCTGTCGGGCTGAGAGCGCGCAGGTGATGGTTTTCCAGTAAAAGTCAGTCGAAAAGCTGGCATCGTCGTGCCCGCAAATATATACTTTGCGCCTCGCAAATCCTGCCGGAGTGGCGAAATTGGTAGACGCGCTGGATTCAAAATCCAGTTTTGGCAACAAAGTGTCGGTTCGAGTCCGACCTCCGGCACCATTATTCAAAAGTTGAACTTTTACATGACCAGTTTCTGTCGCATCATCTGTGCGGGTATAGCCTGCTTCTCCCTGTCCGGACACAGCGCCAACGTCTTCGCGTGGGGCCCGGATGGGCATAGCGCGATTGGCATCCTGGCCATGGCCCAACTGGAGCCGGACACGCACCGGACACTCGAGGGCTTGATCGGCCCATTGGACGAACAGGCCATGGTGGAGGCCTGTAACTGGCCCGATGTTGTGCGCGAAACCGGGGAATGGGCATGGAGTGCGCCGCTGCACTACGTCAATATTCCCCGCGAAGATAGTTTCTACCTCGAGTCGAGGGATTGCCCCAAGGATTCGCAGCACCCCGGGCATGCGGGCGGCCTGTGCGTCACTGAAGGCATCAAGCACTACACGGCCGAACTGGTCAGTGAAAAAACCGGCCAGGAGCAGAAAAAACAGGCATTTGCCTGGCTGTGCCACCTGGTGGGTGACATCCATCAACCGCTGCATTCCGGCTTTGCCGATGACCGCGGCGGCAACAGTGTCAATATCGAATTCGACGGCGAGCAGATGAATTTGCATGCCTTCTGGGATTTCAAACTGATCAATCTGCATGCGCAAACACACGCTGAACTCGTCCGTCTGCTGGGATCCTGTCCGTTTGAAGAACAGGAACAGGCCTGGAACCCTTACGTGGTCGATGACTGGACCAACGAGTCCCACTCCCTCGCTATCAGGGCCGTGTACCGGGAAGGCATGAACACCACGGAAAATTTCCCGCTGGATGCAGCCTACGTAGAAGACAGCTGGCCAGTCGCGCAACAACAGGTCGAGCTGGCCGCAAACCGCCTCGCGTGGATTCTCAATACGAAACTGAAGGATTTACCTCGAGCCGAAAACTCAGCACAGGCTGAAAACTGACAATTAAACCGGATTCCACCGGCTGATATTTACAGGTCCCTGGCGATTCGAAACCCGATCACCGGGCCATGGCTGTCAGCATTCACCGGAAAACGGTAGGCGGCCCGGCTTTGCTCAGGCGCACTGGCCCAGTAGCCGCCGCGGACGACCCGGCGTTTGCAGCCGGGATTGACCCAGGCTGAGCCATCCGTTGGCGCCTTGATATAGTTGTCGTGCCAGCAATCCGCCATCCATTCGCTGACGTTGCCGGCAATATCCTTGACTGCCATCGGGTGAACGAGCTCACTGTCAGCCAAAGAACCCACGGGCGCCGGACCCCAGTGACCATCACCATACTTACTGAATGACGTGGTCCATTGCCGTTTGTTGGGCGACTTGTCGCGCTCGCCTGTCAGGTTTTCCACGGCTTCCGATGGTGAACCTTCACCCCACCAGTAGGTTCCTTTGCCACCGGCCCTGGCGACATACTCATATTCAGCTTCGGATGGCAGCCGGTAGCCCTTGCCCGTTTCAAGCGCCAGCCACTGGACATAGGCCTGTGCATCATAAGCGTTGACGTGCAGAACCGGCAGCTCAGGATCAGCCTTTTTGCCCTTGTAATCGTGTTCCCAGGTCACCCCGGAACGATTGCTGAGCCGGCCGGCAGCTTCATCATAAATGCTCGAACTTCCGCTGACCTCGGCTGCAGTGCGGTAGCCAGTCTGTTCGATAAACCGCCGGAATTCGGCGACGCTTACCTCGCTGACGCCCAATCCGAACCCCAGCTTGATCGTCACGCGATGGAGTGGCTTTTCATGATCATACGAGTCGTCCGAGTTTTCCCTTGTGCCCATCAGGTAGCTATCCGCGGCGATAATGACGATCTCCGGCGCCGTGCCACCCGCCCGGTTGAGTTTGTCGGCGAAAACCTGGCCCGGCTCAAAGCCGCCATACAGTCGCGCTTCTTCAAGCCGCGCCCGCAACGAGGCCACCCAGGCCTCCTGCCCTCCCAGGGCAATCAGGTCGATGATGGCGAAATCTGCCACGGTGAACTCACCTGCGTCCATGGCGCTGATTGCCTGCTCCCGTAGCTCGACTGCGCGTTCCAACCTGAATGCCTGCAGTTCTTCGCGGGCAGCTTCGACCCTCCGCTGGTCCGGAATGACCGATGACGCTTCCTGCAACCATTCCCCGGCAGTATCAAAATCAAGCTCCCGGGCATACTCAAGCGCCCGATCGATCAGCACACCCTGGGCCATGGCCAGCCCATCCCGGGCAGAACTGTTTGCCGGATCCTTCGCCAGGGCCTGGTTGAAATAATCAACTGCATTGGCGTTGACCGGCTCGAGAACCTGCCCTGCTTGCAGTGCAGCGTCAGCCATCTCCAGCAGTTCCCTGACTTCGTCCTGTGATTGCAGACGCGCCTTTGCAGCGTTGAAATTCGGCAATGACGGGTTTATTGACTGGACTATCAGGATCAACCGTTCGGCTTCAGCGAAAGAACCGGCGTCCATCAATTCGTTTGCCTGCCCCAGCACTTCGGTCAGCAACTCATTCAACCGTGCATTGACGCCCGCGTCCCGCGGGTTGGCCGCCAGGCTTGAAAGCAGTTGCTGGAGCCTGCGGTTTTGCGCTTCATCCGGTAAGGTGGTGTCGCTGGAAACACTCGAAGTCTTGTCAACTGCCGGAGGCAGGGCCAGGTCCATCTCCCACTCATCCGTCGTCACTTCGCCAAGGCGCTCGATGCGGCGGCTTTCAGGGGTTTCCTTCTCCGCCGATGACTCTGTCGTCTCCTGCCGGGCATAAAGATCGGGCGCACACGCAACGGCAGCCGCCATTAGCAGCAAGCTCAAACACCGCAATTTATTGATCCCGGCAATCATGCGATTCCTTTTGCCTGAAGCCCTCGTCGTGTTAAGGTTTCCGCACAGGCGTTCCCGCGCCTGTATGCAACGAAAACAATAACCCAGAAAACCTGCGACAACAAGCATAAGGAAATGCACTAAAATTTTGAACACAAAGCCAATAGACCCTGTTTCAAGCAGCGAATTATTACACCTCAGATGAGCAGCCAGGGCCAAATCAACAAAGCGCTCGCCGCCGCCGACCACCCCGTTATGGTCGAGTCCGAGATCCATTTACAGGAGATCGTCAAAGACTGGCAGGCGTGCGAAGTCATCGGTATAGACACGGAGTTCGTACGTGAGAGGACCTGGCGCGCCAACCTCGGCCTGGTGCAAATTTCAGATGGTGAAACTGTCTGGCTTGTCGATCCGCTGAAAACGGGACCGTTACAGCCGCTCGCCGAATTGCTTGGGAACCAGCGCATCATGAAGATCCTGCATGCGCCGTCGGAAGACCTCGATGTTCTGCTATATACGACCGGTGCTGTGCCCACGCCGCTGTTTGATACGCAAATTGCCTGCGCCCTGCTGGGCGAGTCCCTGCAAATGGGCTACCACAAGACGGTGGAGTGGCTGCTCGGGATTGCGATTGACAAGGGTGAGACCCGATCGAACTGGTGCAAGCGCCCGCTGCGACCCGCCCAGCTGCACTACGCTGCGCTCGACGTTTGCCTGTTGCCCATCATGTACCGGCAACTGCAGACACGCCTGCGCGATCTTGGCAGGGAGGACTGGCTTCGCGAAGATTGCTCGAGATCGCTGAACAAGGCCCTGACACCGGCTGACCCGGAGCAATCCTGGAAGAGAATCAACGGCAATGGCCGTCTTAATGGTCGTTCCCTTGCCATATTGCAATCCCTGGCCCGGTGGCGGGACGAGGAAGCGGAACGCCGCAACCTCGCCCGTGGATTCGTCATCAAGGATAACGCGCTGCTGACAATGGCCAACAAGCAGCCGGAAAACCTGGATGCCCTGGCGGAGCTTGACGTCTGCCATCCAAGGGCGTTGGAAATACACGGCTCCGCCCTGCTGGGTGTTATCGACGAGGTACTGCAAAACGGCCTGACCGCGGAACCCCAGGAAATTCTCGGGCCCAAGCAACGCAATTTGCTGGCTGGCATGCGAAAGCTGGTGCTGCAGAAAGCACAGGAACTGTCGATTGAACCTGCCCTTTTGGCCTCCAAGAAAGAACTGGAAATCCTGATCCTGTCGCCACAGGATGAACCTGTGCCGGAACGATTCCGGGGCTGGCGCGAAGGTATCATCACGCGAGACCTGTTGACTTTAAAGAACGATTTCTCTGGCTGAGACCCTTCAGCAAGCGTCGCTCCCTCAACTATGCGGCCTGCAATTGACAGAGTGATCCAATCACGCTTGCGGATAACCCTCGTTTCCATTAATTTGTACGCCTGAATTTTGAGGAAGGTCAAAACATGGGTCAGAAAGTAGGGTTTGCGGGTTTTTTGTGGCGCTGGGCATTCGCCCTGGTGCTGGTATTGGGCACCTACAATCCCAGTGGTTACTCTTTTATCACCTGGGTCTTTGACGGGGACACCGAGTTCGGGCCCATCATACTGATCGTGGGCCTGCTGTTACTGATCGGCTGGATCTTCGTCGTCAATGCCACCTTCAAAGCAATTGGCTGGCTGGGCGTTACCCTCGGGGCGGCCCTGTTTGCCGCAGTCATCTGGCTGCTGGTCGATGTGGGTCTGTTAAGCATGGATTCGACCGGCATCATGACCTGGTTCGCACTGGTGGTGCTGTCCCTGATCCTCGCCGTCGGCATGGCCTGGTCACACGTCAAGCGGCGTATAACCGGCCAGCTGAATGTCGATGACGTGGATGATTAAGGCCCCTCGACTTTTGATTTGACCTGAATCCGTCAGGCCGATTCCAGTTTGGCTTCTCTTTTCTGAATCAACCCGAACAAAGCTTTTGGCCGTCTGCGCCCATTCAAAACTTTACCGATCAGCGTTGAACGGACGAACAGGTCGTACAGGACGATGGAAATTCCAATGGTGAGCAGCGATATCGCGATGAGCTTGAACAGCCAGTGGAACGGCAGCTCCGCAAACGCGATTTGCAACCAGACCACGACCGGCAGATGGATGAGGTACAGCCAGTAGGAGGAATCGGCGATATAGCGGACAAATTTTCCCTGCTTGTCAAAAAAGCGTTTGAACAGACCGATGCTTATGGAGACCAGCGACCACATCATCAGCGCGTAGCTGAAACTGAATCCTGCTCGAATCAAGCCCAGGCGCGGATGTCCGAAATCATTCTGATAGGAAGACAGAACGATGGTGACAACAATACCAAGGACACCAAGGGCAATTCGACCTTTGCTGAGACGGGCAAACTGTTCCAGGAGCCCTTGCTGTCGGTGCAGCAGCCACCCAAGAATGAAAAATCCACCATAGACTGTGAGAACGGGCCAATGAGGGACCAGCGACTTGTCCGGCGTATCCATTCCCCAGCCGTCCATGTACCAGAGGCAGATAGCGGTGACCAGGGACAGAAAGAGCCATGAGAGGCGCGAGCCGGCAACCCAGGCAATGAGCGCATCTGTCCGTTTTAATACCATCGGGTAGAAACCGGGCGCCAGGCTCAAAACTGCCCTGCCAGCCAATACAATTGCCGTGACAAGCAGCAGGTAGTAGAGGAACCACAGGTGCGTCCCCGTGAACAGGCCCGTTGGCAATTGGCCCAGCGATTCGAAGCCGGCATTCAATCCACTCAGGATGTTAACCTCGCCCCGCATGCTTTCACCACCCATCACCCAGGAGGAAACAATCAGCGGCCGCAGTATGAACCACCCCGTCACGAACGGGATTGCGATGCGTGTCAGCCGGCTCCTGAAGAAGGTACCGCTACCTTTACGGTGAAAGGTCATGTGGCTGAAGAAGCCAGCGATCAGAAAAAACAGCTCCATTCGGAATGAGTGGCTTATCAACAGGAATATGCCGACGATCGAACTGGTCGATACGTCCATGACGGCCCAGCCGATAAAGACGGGTACGAAGGACAGGCTGGCGTGAAACACGATACCGAGCAGCAATGCGAAGGCTCGCACGGCATCGAGATACGCCAGTCTGTTGTTGGGTGCGGTGGTGTTCATGGGTTTTCCCGGGCTACGCCTTGGCATGTTCAGTAAAAGCTTATTTCGTCAACCTCGAAATCAAAGGCGCCATGCTGGATATCGAAAGCGACCAGGCTGAGGCTGGTGAGGGTGCTGGTGTTCAGGGGTGTTTGCTCTGACCAGGCCCTTTTCATCTGCGAGAAAGGAATCCTGACTTCATGAAACTCGCCATCTGACTGACGGCTGACTTGTGCCGCATGATAATCAAAATTCGTGATTTCCGAGCTGTTGGCAGAAACGGAAAGATTGCCTTCATTCACCCTGACCAGCAGGCGGATGCCTTCATAGGCGCTGGCATCCCGGGGGAGCCCCTGCGGGTCGAGAAGCAATACCGTGCTGGCCCAGCCCGGTTGTCCGCGTGGAGGCACAATTTCTCCATTTGCCGACAAAACACCGTCGTCCACCTTCTGCTGCACCCGGGTTTGCCCACCGGCGCTTGTGTCGTCAACAAATACGCGGGCAATCCCGAGGTTATTCGTGTCTGGATCGTTGAAGTCGTCGATTGTCGAATCCAGGGCGCCGGCGAGTGCAGCGTTCAGAAATGTGGCGCCAAGCGCAGCGACGATTGCTTTACGGGCGATAAAGGAAAGTGAGTTGGCTGTTTTCATGATATTGGGTTCCAGGTTGTTTGGTCGGGCTAACGAATTGACGTTTTTGAAAAAGCGCATAATTCGCGGTTCGATATACGAGTGCCCTACCCCGTGAAAAAGGTGACAGGTTTTTTTGTATTTTGACGAATTCGTGAACAGTTTTTGCTTTTCCTGAAAAAGTTTGTCACCTTTCAACGCCAAGCCGGCACTTATTGGTTGATGCTTATGAAAACCAAAAAATATCGTTCCATCGTGGAGGGGCCTGGTGATGCCGCGCTCGTGGCCGCCTCGCTTGGTGGTGACCGGCAGGCCTTTGGCAAGATCGTCACCCGTTACCAGCGTCTCCTTTGCTCATTGGCGTACTCCTCCCTTGGCAATCTGAGTGAAAGTGAAGATGTCGCGCAGGAGGCCTTTGTCGAGGCTTGGAACAAGCTTGGAAATTTGCAGGAACCGGAAAAGCTCAAAGCATGGCTCTGCGGCATTCTCAGGTTCAAGGTCAGTCATCACCACAGAAGGGAAGCGCGGCAGCCGGTACGCCACGCGGGTGAACTCGATGAAGCTGATGCACTGGAGTCAAACGACCAGACAATAGAAGACGTTGTGATGAAAGAGGAAGAGCAAACCCTGTTGTGGCAGGCCCTTGAGACCGTGCCAGAAACCTACCGTGAAACCCTGGTCCTTTACTACCGCGAGCAGCGCTCCATCGCGCATGTCGCATACGAACTGGATTTGAGCGAGGACGCCGTTAAACAGCGCTTGTCACGTGGCCGGAAGTTGCTGCAGAAGAAAATGATGAGCTTCGTGGAAAATGCCCTGGCAAAAAGCGCTCCCGGCCATGCTTTCACCGCTTCAGTGCTGGGCGCCCTGGCAACCGTGGCGCCGCCGGCAAAGGCCGCTGGCGCCGGCATGACTGCCGCCAAGGTCGGATCGACATTCAAGTGGGCGACCATCATCACTTTTGTTGCCACCATATCCGGTTTGATCAGCTCCTTCTTCGCGCTACGGGCCAACCTCGATCAATCCCGAACGAAGCGCGAACGCAGAGCCGTCATCAGGGTTACCCTGACTTTTATCGCGGTTGCACTCGTGTTTGTAGCCGCCATGTTCGGATTGCGTTACTTGGCACTACAGCCGGATGGAAACGCCCGACTGCTGGCCATTTTCTCGCAAATATTGGTGCTTTCGTTCGTTGCGGGCTATGGATTTATGACGGCGCGATTGTTGAAGAACATGCGGGCTCTGAGGTCAGCCGAGAGGCTCCGCAGGCCGGACCTGTTCACATCACCCGATGATCAGCCCCGATCCAAAAAGCGTGAATACATCAGCCGTTTCAGCTTTCTGGGTTTTCCCCTCGTCCACGCCAAGTTTGCCATGGCGGAAGTGGGTGAAAAACCCGCGGTTGCATGGATTGCACTGGGTGACAGGGCCTACGGACTCCTGTTCGCCTGGGGTGGATTTGCGGTAGCGCCAATCAGCGTCGGGATCATCTCCTGTGGACTTCTGACCGTGGGAGCGGTTGGTTTTGGCCTCGTCGGGATGGGCACCGTTGGCGTCGGACTACTGGCCATGGGCGCCTCGGCCATCGGCTACAAGGCCTATGGCTCATTATCCGCCATGGGCTGGGAAAGCGCCTTCAGCCCGGCTTTCTCAATTGCGAAAGAGGCCGCCATCGGGCCGGTAGCGTTTGCCGGGGAAGTGAACAACGAACTGGCGGCGTCGATCGTGAATCTTTCGACCGTGAATCAATCCTACGTCTGGTTCCTCGCTATCATGGCTTTCCTGGTCATCGTACCGGTGGTCTGGTACGCCCGCACCGTTCGGAAGAAAATGCAAAAGCCATCTGCAGACTGATCCATCGGAAGTGTCCGCAGTTCATCCGGATAGAGCACTTACTTGACCAAAAACAAAATCTGACACTGACAAATAACATGCGCGCGATGGAGTGAATATCCGGACAGCCCTCATGTAGCAAACAACGGCCAGCAGCGGCCGTTCGAGATTCAGTTCGCCAGCGGTACAAGTGTCGTTATACTCATTACCAGGCATGCCAGTGCCGAATAGAGCGCAAAAACACGATGAAACACCAGGTTGTCGGTGCGCAGGGCAAACAAGGACAACACGATCAGTGGCCCAACAAACGCTGCATATGGCAAATGACCAACGATCGATACGTCTTTGTCCAGCTTGACGGTATAGTCGACCATATCAACACAGAGAAACAGCAACAACACAGCGAAAAACCAAACCCGATTGCGCATGAATTGTGCTTGATAGTTATGGTCTGCCGGCACTCCCTCCGGAAATAGAAGCGCCATCAGGAAGAAAAGGAGAGTCGAATAGGCAAGCAAAAAAACGAACAGTGGAAACGTCCACTGTGGCTGTTTGGCGAGTACAAACGTAAACCACCAGAAAGAAATGGTCCAGAGCAAGATTGTAATAGACCACAACAGTTGCACCCACGAAATCGTCACGTCACCCCGAACGTGGATGATACGCACGACGTTGGTCAGAAAGGACGTCACGGACAATCCGATAACAACGGATATAAGAACTGTCAGATACTCGAAAACCATGCGTTCATTATGCGCTACTTTGTGAGTAATTCCATCGACGGTTTTGATTCGAACTTCCGCTTATAGCCGTTAGCTGCCGATCGAAAATGCTAACAACTGACTTCCGCTTCAGTGCGGAAAGCAGTCACAAGCCAGGTGGAAATTTCAGCAGTGTGAAGGTCGGTAAGCGGCCAGGAGCGGAAGTTCAAGGAGGTAGACAAACAGGTCTTCAACTTTTACTAACCCCGCCGCTTGTTTTAGGTCGTCCACTGACATTTGTCCGTCACTTAATTACAACATCGCGATTGAAAGAGGTGCTTCGACCAGCTGTTGTGAATCCTCACTGCAGGGTCCTGTACTGGCAATACACCCTACCTATTTGATTGCCATTCAAACCATTCTTCAAAGGTATCGGGTGGAATACCATGCTCTGTGTTGATCTCACTGTGTAACCAAGACCTGATTTCATCATCAGTTCTTGTGCGAATCCATTTTTCTACATTTTCCGCGCCTATGTACTCTTCCTCACTTGGGTGAAAGTGCGAGTACATCATGGCTTGCATCAAATTAATGGCTTCCTGTTTGTGCTCAATTTCCGCCAATGCATTGTTGAACGCCTCTTTCAGTTCAGTTCTTGTCTCCTCCTTCATCACTGAATGAACAAAATTGCCAATCATTGTTCCCAATCCACATGAAATAGCGATCATCAATGAGTTTGCCGAGAAGAAATACAAACCAATAGCGATTCCGGCGAAGGCACCTATGATTGCGCCTCCTCGCACAGTTTGTTTGAGAGGATTGTTCATCGATAAAAACCCCCAATTCAAAATGGGAAAAGCCTGATTTTTCTGGCCCTCATTAACCGACCAATCTAAGTGTGAGCGCATTCCCAAAGTGTCATAGACCACCATCATACAGGTATCAAGCGACAGGGTATCAGGGGACAGTTTATTTAAATGACTATCAGAGGAAACTTAATTTTCCGGGGAAAACTGCTTGAAACTGCGGAAATAGTAAGTA
>JABDPJ010000063.1 GCA_013042835.1 Lysobacterales bacterium | reverse complement strand
TGTCATCCTCGAGATCGGATTTGGTAACGGTGAATCCACCTGGCAGATGGCGCAGCAGGAACCTGAGAAGAATTTCGTCGGAATCGAGGTGCATAAGCCAGGGGTTGGTCACCTGCTGATGGCGCTGGAAGAGCATGGTATTGAGAACGTCCGAATCGCCTGTGAAGACGCGGTACCCTTCGTGCAACAGCGCATCGCAGACGGCAGCCTGGCTGGCGTGCGTATTTATTTTGCTGACCCATGGCCCAAAAAACGCCATCACAAGCGGCGAATTATCCAGCCGGATTTTGTCGGCCAATTGTCGAGGTGCCTTGCAAAAGGCGGTATTTTGCACCTTGCCACGGATTGGCGCCCCTACGCCGAGCACATGCTCGAAGTCATGCAGGGCGATGATGATTTTATCAACCTTTCACCGCAAGGGGATTACTGTGAACGGCCAGAATGGCGGCCGTTCACCAAGTATGAAAAACGCGGCGAAAAGCTGGGGCACGAGGTATTCGACCTGCTGTATCAGCGGGTTTAGCCATGCGACCTGTCACCTTCACCTATATCAATGTAAAATCGCCGGGTACCCAGTCCGCCAATCCGAAGACTCCCTTGAACTTGAAAAATACCGGGCTACGATAGCGAAACTATGGAAACAGGCCTAATACTTACAGGCGATATGATGCTGGTGCTGACCGTGCTGGCCATCACCATTGCCCTGTTTGTATTCGAGGTGGTCAGGGTCGACGTTGTAGCCCTGTCCGTCATGGTGTTGCTGGGTTTGCTCGGGCTGGTGCCGTCGGACCAACTCTTCAATGGCTTTGCTTCCAATGCCGTCATCTCGATTATCGCCGTTATGATTTTGGGCGCAGGGCTCGACAGGACCGGCGTGATGACGGTGGTTGCGGCCTTTATTTTGCGCATCGGCGGCAAGACCGCCACCAGGATCATCCCGTTGATTTCAGGGACCGTGGGGGTCATCTCCAGCCTGATGCAGAACGTCGGCGCCACGGCCTTGTTTCTGCCCGTAGTTTCGCGAATTTCGGCGCGCACCGAGATTCCGCTCTCAAGGCTGCTGATGCCGATGGGTTTCTGCGCCATCATGGGCGGCACCATCACCATGGTGGGTTCTTCCCCGTTGATCCTGTTGAACGACCTGATTTCAGCTTCCAACGCCTCGCTGCCACCGGGCGCCGAGACACTGGGGCAATTCGAACTGTTCGATGTGGCGCCGGTTGGACTCGCGCTGCTGGCAACCGGTATCGCGTACTTCCTGATCGTCGGCAAGTGGTTGCTGCCTGAAAACAGGACCGAGACGTCTGCAGTGCCCGCCCGCACCAAGACTTACTTTGCCGATACCTACGGGATCGAGGGTGATGTCTACGAATTGCTGGTCACGGTGGACAGCCCGCTGGTCGGCATGCAGGTGGGCGATGCTGAAAAACTGGAAGGGATACCGCGCCTGCTTGCAATCCGCAACACGGACGAACCGCGCATGGCGCCGCCCGCCGACGAAATGATCTGGGTAGGTACGATACTCGGCGTCATGGGTACGCGGGATGTTGTCGGCAGGTTTGCGCTGGATTACCACTGCCGCCTGCAACCCCGGGTCAAGACCTTTGGCGGCCTGTTTAACCCCAGCCGGGCCGGCATTTCGGAAATCGTTATCCCGCCCGGCTCGAAGATGATCGGGCAGACGATCGGCGAAGCACGTTTACGCAAGCGTTACGGCATCAGCGTGCTGGCCATCAACCGGCGCGGCAAAATCATCAATGAAGATGTTCGCACGCAGACTTTGGAGCCGGGCGATTGCCTGGTCAGCCACAGCACCTGGAAAGACCTGTCGGAGGTGCAGAGAAGCCGCAAGTTCATTGTCGCCACTGATATCCCCAAGGAAGAGCAGCGGCCCCAGAAAGTCGCCCATGCGCTGGTTTTTTTCGCCATTTCGATCGGCATGATCATGTTCACCGACTTCAGGCTGTCGATCGCGCTGCTGGTCGGCGCGCTCGGCATGATACTGACCAATGTGCTGAGCATTGATGAAGCCTACAATGCCGTCAGCTGGAAAACCGTCTTCCTGGTTGCCAGCCTGATACCTATCGGTCTGGCGATGGAGTTGACCGGCACGGCCGCCTGGATTGCCCAGAAAGCCATGGTGCTGCTTGGCAATATGCCCGACATCGCCGTCCAGCTCGTCATCGCCGTGCTGGCGACCGTGTTCAGCCTCGTCATGTCCAATGTCGGCGCCACGACCATACTGGTGCCCATCGCCATCAGCATCGCGTTGACAACCGGCGCCAACCCGACGATGTATGCGCTCATCGTGGCCCTTTCCACGTCAAATGCATTCATTCTGCCAACCCACCAGGTCAATGCCCTGATCATCGGCCCGGGCGGTTACAAGGTGGCGGATTTTGTGCGGGTGGGCAGTGGCATGTCAGTCATATTCCTGGCCGTCATGCTGACGATGGTCAACCTGATTTTCTGAGCACAGCTCAAGATTTTACCCGCCACTTACACGCTAAACTTGCCAAGACCAGTTTTTGGCCCAATATACGCAGGCATATCATCCAAATAACGGAACCCTCTCTTTCATGACGTATTACATCAGCCCACCGCCGCCAAGCCTCCTGAGCAGGATAGTTGCAGCCATTGTTGCAGCCTGCGTGCTGGTGGGCGCTTTCATGGTCAGCGTAGTGGCCCTGGTGATCGTCGCCGGCGCCGCCCTGGTGCTTGGCATTGCCATCTGGTTACGGGTCGCATGGATCAAACGGCAGATCCGCAAGAGCGGCGCAGACATGGGCGCCGGTTTCAAGCCAGCCGATCATGTGGATCCTGCGCAGGAATCCGGCCGTGTCATCGAGGCTGAATACACGGTTGTATCCGATTCCCGGGATCAGCAGGACAACTAATTCCAAAGTTCACGTTGAAAAAACAATAATCTGGACTAGACTTAATACATCAGTTCAAACCCGGTTTAAAATAATGTCAACAGTCTCTGAAATTCTTGAAAATAAGGGCGGTATGGTTCTATCCGTGGATGTCACGGAGACCGTTTTTGATGCCATCAACCTGATGGCACAGGTAAATATCGGAGCCATCCTGGTGCAGAAAGAGGGCACCATTTCCGGCATATTCACCGAGCGTGACTACCTGCAGAAAATTGCTCTGAAACAGCTATCTTCGCAGGAAACGATCGTTGGTGACGTCATGACCTCGCCGGTGATTTCGGCCGACCCGGACGATACCGTTCAGAAGTGCATGGAAACCATGACCACCTGCCGTTGCCGCCACCTTCCCGTGGTCGAGGATGGCAAGCTGCTCGGCATCGTGTCGATTGGCGACCTGGTGAAAAAAATGCTGGATGAAAAACAGGAAGAAGTCGAACAGCTGAACCAGTACATTACCGGCACTTACTAAAAGCCCTTTGGCAGTAACCTTTTAACCGGGCTCGAAGCCTGTGTAATGACGCTATTTATCCGCTTGTTCATGGCGGTGCTTTTGCAGGGCCTTTTCCTGCGCAATCTTCAGGACGTTTTCAATCTCCGACTGCACGCGCTCGCTGATTCCACCACTCTTGTATTGCTGCCTGACCGTGTCTTCCACCTTCGAGAACAGCGAATCGATCGAGGCGGCGGCGTGGTCATCCTCTGAAACCTCGTGGTTGCCGAACAGGTTGATCCATTGCTCGGATTGACGGCCGACGTGAATGACCTGGAGAAATTCACGTTCCGGTTCATCACCACCCCTGAGAAGCCCCACCAGCGTGGCAATCAACGAGATCGGCAACAATACGAGGTCCCGTAACCCGTCGACCATCAATTTGAGTTGAAAGACAACGGCGTTGTGCAACAACTCACCGCGTTTTGATTTGCCTGCATCGCTCATACCAAACTCCACCCTGACTCAGATGCAGCATAATCCCTGCAAGGCAATTTTAAAATAGCCCCAAAGTCACCTTGCCAGCCACGACGGATCAACTTAGCCTTGCATCAATGGATATCTTGACAGGATTCGCACCGGTCGCAGAGCCGGATGCACGCTTGCTGATACTTGGTTCAATGCCGGGCGTCGCATCGCTGGAAGCAACGCAATACTACGCCTATCCGCACAATGCCTTCTGGAAGATCATGGGCGACCTGTTCGCGCCGGGGCTCGAAATGGACTACCGTGCGCGCCTGCAACTGCTGGCTGACAACCACATTGCGTTGTGGGACGTGGTCAAATCCTGCCGGCGCCCGGGCAGCCTGGATTCCGCCATCGCGGCGGACGGCCTCGTCATCAACGACTTTGAAAGATTTTTCAAACAGCACCCGCGTATCAATCGGGTGTATTTCAACGGGCAAAAGGCTGCCGGACTATTCATGAAGAGAGTGGCGCCCGGCCTCGGCGGCCGGTTTGAATACACGACGCTGCCCTCCACCAGTCCCGCCTACGCCGCCAAGCGCTATGCCGACAAGCTGGAGGCCTGGTCCGTGATCAGGCGATAGCCGCGCGAGTCCTCAGGGCTTGCGGTGATCCAGCCAGAATTCAATTCCTGCCGTATTGAGCTTAACGTCCGCGCGCAGCAGGTGCAGGCATTCCTCATCCGTGAGCTTCACGCCGTGGTCACGCAAGCCGCCCATCAGCCACTCTGTCATGGCGGCTTCAATTTTCTGCGTGCGCGATGGTGAATCGTTGTACTTTTCGCCAAAACCAGCCAGCTTATCGACACCCTCGATCATCTTTTTTGCCAGTCGCTGAACGTCTTTCACACGGCCGTAATGGGTCAGGTACATGCAGTCCGGCTCATTGGCCACCAGCCTTCTGACGGATTGCTTCAATGGTTCGGGATCAAACTGCACCGGGGTCGTGGTCGGAAACAGGAAGGCGCCCTTTTCAGTATCGAATTCACGGTAGGACAGGCCAAAGGTATCGCCGGTAAACCAGCCATTGGTGAGGCTGTCATGAACACAGAAATGGTGGCGTGCGTGGCCGGGTGTATCGATAAAATGCAGTTGCCGGTTACCCAGCGTCAGTTCATCGCCGTCCTCCATAATACGCACGCGGGATTCGTCAACGGGAATCAGCTGACCGTACACCCGGTCAAACATCTCGTCGCCGTAAACACCGCGCGCTCCAGCTTCCAGCCTGGCGGGGTCGATCATGTGGCGGGCGCCATAAGGGTGCGCCAACAATGTGGCCTCGGGCAGCAACTGCATCAGGCTGCCCGCACCGCCGGCGTGGTCCAGGTGAACGTGCGTGACGATGACATGGCTGACGTCCTCGGGTTTCCACCCGCGCGCCTCCATCACCTTCATCAACCGGGGCGTACTCGAGTTGGTTCCCACCTCGATGAATGCCACCTCGGAGCCGGCCTCCACCAGGTAGCAACCGGCCATGTGTTCACGGTGAAAATCGGCGTCGATGACGGTTACACCGCCAGCGTACTCCTCGACACTGATATTGTCGTATGCAGTCATAATAATCTTCCGTATTCGGTTCGCTCGGGCAACATAGCATAATGTTGTGGCAATGGGTAAACAGTGGCCGGCAGGAAACCCGGTAGATTTAACCAATGCAAACCGTCACTTACTGTGTAAAATACGGCCAGCAGAATTCAAACAGGAACACCAATGCAAAAATATCGCAAAACCACCCAGATCATCTATGTCTTCCTGGTTATTTTGCTGGTCTGGTTGATCAACCCGGTCATGGCAGGTGGCGGCGACCCCGAGGTCGCGGAAAAAGCCTGGCCAATGCTGGACAACGGCGCTTTGCTGATCGATGTGCGCTCGAAAGAAGAATTTGATGAAGGCCACATCGACGGCGCTCTCAATATTCCGTGGGACAAGACCGATGCCCTCAAATTCGCCATCGGTGAAGACAAGCAGCGGCAGGTGGTGTTTTACTGCCGCAGCGGCAACCGGGCCGGCAAGGCCAGGGCTGAACTGGAATCGATGGGATACACCAATGTTTTCAATGCCACCGGTTTCAGCGCGCTCAGGGCAACCAAGCCCGTAGACTGAACTCCTGATCCCGGGCGTTTTCAAACCTTTACGGGGCTGCGCGCTCCGCTGCGGTTACTTCTCACACATGATTGAGCCGGGTAAATTTCGTACGATGGTGTTTTAATCAGGAATGACCATGAAAAAAAGCTGCGCATTGGGTGCCCTGATTCTTAGCTGTTTGCTGTCACAAACGCTGGCAGCGAATCAAACGACTCTCAGCGAGCTATGGGAGCGTGACAGCGCCATGG
>JABDPJ010000057.1 GCA_013042835.1 Lysobacterales bacterium | reverse complement strand
ATCGAGTTCCTTTTGCAGGAATTGCTTTCGCTCAATACGCTGCTGCCGGCGGAGCGCCCGCTTCAATGCCCGCTTGGCCCGCCTTGCAGCCACGCTGATCGATTTATAAAGGTCATCCGAAGCGTTTTCCACAACCACAGCGCTAAGGCCCGGCACATGCACCTTGAGCAACACCCGCTTGTCTTCGCCGCCTTTGTCGGAGCCGTTAAGGTCCCTGATGTAGACTTCCACGAATGAAATCCGTTGCTCAAACCGGCGCAGCGAAGTGGTGAGCCGACGCTCGAGGTGGTTGCGAATGGCATCTGTTATGGAAATACCCTGTGAATGAATCATCGTTCTCATCAACGCTTCTCCTGTGTGCAGTCGAGCGTCTATTTTAAGCAACTATTTACTTCGTAACAGTCGAACTTTTCGAGGTAAAACATCGGTTTTACCGATCTGTTAATTAACCAGGCGAGAGCTCTTAAGCCAACTTCAACAGGCGATTGCGTGCGGTTTGAGTGATTTGCAAAATCGCGGGCTGCTTGAGCACGCGTTCCGGGGAAATAGCGTAGTAGGCTTCCTTGACCGGGTCGGCTGAGCCCATTTTGTGAACATGGTACGTATGCTGCAGTTGTTGCTTGATCGCGTCCGGGGCGGCAAATATTCCAGCCCCCGACTCTCCGAATGCCTTCAGCAGGGCGCTGTCATCGAATTCGGCCACAATCCTGGGTACGATACCTGCCTCGTCAAACCAACTGTCGAGGTTCTGGCGCAATGCGCTGCCGGACAATGGCATCAGCATCGGCGCGCCATCCAGCGCGGCGGGAAAATCACCCCCGTAATGCTTTGCCAATTCTTCAGAAGCATAGAACGAGATAGCGCTCTCGCCAAGCTGATGATTGAATGCCTTGACGTTGAAGCCAATTGGTATTTGCCGGTCGGATAACACGAGGTCAAGTTTGTGCACGGCTAAATCGCCCAGCAGGCCCTGCAGCGTGTCTTCCTTGCAGACCATTTTTACCGGGGGGTACACGTCCAGGGCAGGGTGCAAAATCTCGTGGGCGATCAGTTTGGGGATCGAATTGACGATACCGACATTCAGCGTGCCTCCCGGCGCACCCGCATTGCCGGCCAGCCATTGGGATAACTCCACGCCGAGAGAGAAGATCGCCTCGGCGTACTTGTTCACGGCCTGGCCAGTCTCGGTCAGCACCAGGCCGCGGCCAACGCGGTCGAATAACGGTTTGCCAATGGATTCTTCGAGCAACCTCAATTGACCACTGATGGTTTGCGGGGTGATGTGCAACGTTGCCGACGCCTTGGTAATGCTGCCTTCCCTGGCGACCGTGTGAAAGTAAAGTAAATGACTATAATTAAGATGTCTCATGGTTTGAATCATACATCGGATTTATCGATTGATTCATTTTCCGGGTTCGATTTGTACTGGGTATTTCGGAGTAGGTCGAATGCTCGGCTGAACCGGTTCAACAAACCTTCACGGTACAGAGCCGTGGTAATAGATGGATTGATATCAATAGCGAAAAGCTATCATGCTCATACAATCAAACAATTTTACCTATAAACACCCATGCAGTAGCATCGCGGTCAACGCAAACCTTTATCATCCCTGGTCAAAGCAATATGCGGCAGGTAGTGCGCAACGCAGGTTCAGCAAGCCTTGATCTGTTGCGCGGACAGCTCACGGAGACATAATGCTGTTTGCGAAAATGAAAATCATCAGGAGGTACTTTATGAAAGCACGCAATCTGATACTGAGCACAGTGGTCGTTGGAATGGTGTCTCTCACCGTTTCTAATACCGTACTCAGCCAGGAAATGACCAAGCCGGGTGGAGCAATGGGCTCTGGAACAGCGGCTGAGAATCAACCCAAATCAAACCAGTTCTGGTGGCCTGATCAACTCGATCTGTCATCACTGCGTGACCATGACGCACGCTCAAATCCCCTCGGCGAAGACTTCAGCTACGCCAAAGCGTTCGAAGATCTCGACATGGATGCGGTCAAAAAGGATTTGAACGAGTTGTTGACCACTTCGCAGGATTGGTGGCCCGCAGACTTTGGTAATTATGGGCCATTCTTCATCCGCCTGTCGTGGCATAGTGCGGGCACTTACCGTACGCTCGACGGCCGCGGTGGTGGTGACGGTGGCCAGATGCGTTTCGACCCGCTCAACAGCTGGCCGGACAACGGCAACCTCGACAAGGCCCGTCGCCTGCTCTGGCCGTTAAAGCAGAAGTACGGCGAGGCGCTGTCGTGGGCTGATCTCATGATTCTTGCCGGCACCGTTGGCATGGAGAACATGGGTTTCGAAATTTACGGATTTGCCGGTGGTCGAACAGACGACTGGGAACCTGACCTGGTGTACTGGGGCCCTGAAGTTGAAATGCTGGCTAGCGATCGGGAGGATGTCAAAGGCGAATTGAGGCGTCCCCTGGGTGCAACCCACATGGGCCTTATCTACGTGAATCCTGAAGGTCCCAAGGGCAAGCCTGATCCAATGGGTTCGGCCCGGAACATCCGCGTTGCTTTCGGGCGCATGGCAATGAACGACGAAGAAACAGTTGCACTCGTTGCCGGTGGTCACACCTTCGGAAAAATGCATGGCGCGCGCAAGCCAGCCGACTGCATGGGACCTGAGCCGGGTGCTGCAGCCATTGAAAAGCAGGGCCTCGGATGGAAAAACAAATGTGGTAAAGGTAACGCAGAAGACACGATTACCAGTGGTCTTGAGGGTGCCTGGACACAAATGCCGACGCAATGGACCACGCTTTACCTGTCCAACCTGCTGAACAACGAGTGGGTACAGACCCGCAGTCCTGCAGGCGCTATCCAGTGGATACCCGAGGACGAGGCGCTGCACACGACAGTCCCGGATGCCCACGTTGAGGGCAAGAAAAACCCGCCGGTGATGACCACGGCCGACCTCGCGCTGAAATACGATCCTGAATATCGCAAGATTGCGGAACGGTTTCTCGCCGATCCGGAAGAGTTTCGCCTGGCCTTTGCCAAGGCATGGTACAAGTTGACGCACCGCGATATGGGTCCGCGCACCCGCTACCTGGGTGACGACGTTCCCGCTGAAGAACTCATCTGGCAGGATCCTGTGCCGGCAGTTGACTATCCACTGGTTAACGCCAGGGATGTCGAGTCGCTCAAAAAGCAGATCCTGGACTCTGGCCTGTCGACATCAGAGCTGGTCCGTACTGCCTGGGCCTCCGCAGCAAGCTATCGCGCTTCAGACATGCGTGGCGGTACCAATGGTGCGCGCATCCAGTTGGCGCCCCAGAAGGACTGGGAAGTCAACAACCCTGCTGAAACCGCCAAGGTTCTGGACGTTCTCCGGGGTATCCATGAAGACTTCAACAAGTCATCAGATCGCAAGATTTCACTGGCTGACCTGATCGTTCTCGGTGGCGCAGCAGCGATTGAGCAAGCGGCCGGGAAAGCAGGCGTGACGGTTGAAGTGCCGTTTGCGCCGGGCCGTGGTGACGCGACCCAGGAACATACAGACGTCAATTCATTTGCTCTGCTGGAGCCCGCGGCCGATGCGTTCCGGAACTACTTCAATGCAGCCAAGAGCTACCGTACGCCGACTGAAATGCTGGTCGACAAGGCAGATCAGCTGACGTTGACGGTTCCCGAGATGACTGCTTTGGTAGGCGGCATGCGTGTACTGGATGCCAATACCAATGGAGCCAGTCATGGTGTCTTCACGGAAACGCCCGGCGTGCTGAATAACCACTTCTTCG
>JABDPJ010000039.1 GCA_013042835.1 Lysobacterales bacterium | reverse complement strand
TTACTGGACGTTTGAATTTCGGCCCTTCGCCCGTTTCGAACCAAAGGCCGAGACCCATCGCATCGGGAATCGTCAGGATATCCGAAAACAGGATCGCAGCATCCAGCGGAAACCGCCGCAGGGGCTGCATTGTTACCTCGCAGGCAAGTTCGGGATTGGTGCACAGGTTCATGAAACTGCCTGCCTCCGCGCGCAATTGCCGGTATTCCGGCAGGTAGCGCCCGGCCTGGCGCATCACCCAAATCGGGGTTCGTTCAGTCGGTTGGCGCAGTAGTGCCCTGATATATAGATCATTTCTTAAAGCTGAATTCATACTTTTCCTTCAGGATAGATGCAACAAACCCCGGTTGTTCCGGGATCTTTCGCTTTTAGTCAGTTGCCTGGCAGGCTTCGATTGCCGTCTTGATCTGCAGTTTATCAGAGGCGCTGTCGATAAGCCCCTGCCCGGCTGATTTCACCAATATCAACCTGACTGAACCTGCGATCACTTTCTTGTCGAGTTTCATGGTTTCCAGGATGTCGTCCACATCGAGGTTTCCCGGCAACATGAGCGGCAGGTCGAATAACGTCAGCAGGTTGCCCAGCCGCTCGCTGAAGCCGGCCTCACACAAGCCCCTGCGTTCACTCAAGCGGCTCGCGACCATCATACCCATGGCGACAGCCTCGCCATGCAGGAATTGGCGGTAGCCGGTGAGTGTTTCCACGGCATGGGCGAAACTGTGGCCAAAATTCAAAAGTGCCCTGACGCCGGCCTCGCGTTCATCCTCGGCAACCACGGCTGCCTTGTTCTCGATGCTGCGCTTGATCATGCCGGTCAGTGACCCGGGCTCTCGCGCCATGATTGCCCGGGCATGTTCCTCGAGCCAACTCAGGAATTCCGCGTCGCGGATGGCTGCAATCTTGACCACCTCTGACAGCCCGGCTGAAAATTCGCGGTCGGGTAGTGTGTCCAGTGTGCGGATATCAACCAGCACCGAGGCAGGCTGGTGAAAAGCGCCGACCAGATTTTTTCCCGACGGGTGATTAAAACCGGTCTTGCCGCCGACCGAAGCATCCACCTGGGCCAGCAAGGTCGTCGGCACCTGGATGAAATTGATGCCCCGCATGTAACTGGCCGCAGCAAAACCTCCCATATCGCCAATCACGCCACCCCCTAAAGTGATTACCGTTGCATCCCGCGTTGCGCGCACCTCTATCAGCGCATCAATAATCTTGGACCAGCTCTCCTGCGTTTTGTAAGTTTCGCCGTCCGGCAAAACCAGGCTGTGTACATTCACACCTGCCAGCGACTTGATGAGCTTGTCCATGTATAGCGGCGCGACGGTATCATTCGTGACAACCAGGGCTGTGGCTCCACTGCCGATATTGAATGCGGCATGAGGCTGGCCAAGCATATCCGAACCTATGAATACCTCGTAACTGCGTTCCGCCAAACGGACATTAACAGTCTGCATGCGAATCCTCCGGCGTGAGTGGGTCAAGCTGTTCCAGTATCGTCCTGGCCAGCATCTTTGCTGTCGACTGAACACTGGAGTTGCGGGTTCTGAAGACCAGGTCGGCAGTCTCTTCATACAGCGGATTGCGTACCCTGGCCAAATCCAGCAAACGTTGTGCGCGGTCTTCCGCCTGCAAAAGAGGCCGGCTCTTGTCGTGGCTCAGGCGCCTGAGCTGATTGTCAACACTGGTTTTCAGGTAAACGACAAAACCCCTTGAACGCAGCATGGCCCGGTTCTCTGCTTTGCAAACAGTACCGCCACCTGTGGCAATCAGTACCTTGTGCTTTTCAGTCAACTGTTCCAGGAGATTGGTTTCCCTCACGCGGAACCCCGCTTCCCCTTCGAGGTCGAAAATCAGGTTAACGCTGGCACCTGTCAAGCGCTCCAGCTCGTGATCACAGTCGTAAAAATCGAGCCCGAGAATTCTTGCCAGGTGCTTGCCAATGGAAGTTTTACCCGATCCCATGGGGCCGATCAGAAAAATATTCTGATTAACTTTGCTCATCTGGAATCTATTTTCCGAATAAACGGCGTGCAAGCCAGCATGGCTTTGGGTAACATTGCCCCGGTTCGACAAACAGGAATGGTTAGGGATTCTATGCTTCGATTTTTTATCATATTTTCAGTACTGCTGATCGGGCTGTTCACGCTTGAGATTCTACAGCCAGCGGAAAAGTACGTCATCATTCCATTTACATCGCTGATCGCGGATATCAGCGTCTGGATTGTGAAGGCTTTTGATGACAACGTCATTGCCATGGGCAACGTGATCCGTGACAAGGCTTCAGGGTTTGGTGTTCGCATCGAGCGGGGCTGCAATGGGCTTGAAGCCGTCATCATACTGTTTGCTGCCATCTTTGCGTTTCCGGCGCCTTTCAAACACAAAATAATTGGTTTTATTGCCGGGTTTTTTGCCATCCAGCTACTCAACCTAGTACGTATCATCAGCCTCTATTACCTGGGTCAGTGGAACTACACGGCATTTGAGTGGTTCCATCTTTACCTTTGGCAGGCGCTGATTATTCTCGACGCGCTGGTTGTCTGGTTGATCTGGCTGCGAACTCTGCCGGGGGCCGGACCGCGTCCCCCAGACCCGGAGCCGGAAGCCGCCTGATGAAGGTCCTGATAGCCGGCTGTGGTGATGTCGGCAGCAAGCTCGCGTCAGCCTTGCTTGAGGATGGCCACATTGTATTCGGGCTGAAGCGGGATACATCGACGTTGCCCGAGGGTGTGCAACCGGTACAGGCTGATCTGACCCGCCCTGAAACCATTGGAAATCTTCCGGAAGAGATCGACACGCTGGTCTTCCTGCCGACACCGGCCAGTCGTGACCAGGCCGGTTACGAGGCGATTTTCATCGACGGTTGGCAAAATCTATGGGCCAGCCTGAGGCGTATTCCCGAGCGAACACTCATCGTTTCCAGCACCGCGGTATATGGCGAGTCGAACGGCGGTCACGTCGATGAGTTGACCGCGCCTGATCCGACCGGTTTCAACGGTAAGGTCCTGTTGAGGATGGAACAGCAGGCTTCGAACTGTACCGGCAATCTTGTCATTGCCCGCATATCAGGAATCTACGGCCCCGGCCGAGAAAGGCTGATCAGGCTGGCCGCGTCCGGGGGTGTTGAGATTCAGCAAACTCCGGTTTTCTTCACCAACCGGATACACCGTGACGATGCTGCGGCGGCGCTGCAGCACCTGCTTTACCTCGACCATCCGGACACTATCTACGTCGTGAGTGATGATTTGCCTGCGCCCCGTTACGAGGTCGTTGAGTGGCTGGCTAAAGCGCAGGGAAAACCGGCACCAACCGGACTGATTGATGGGCAGGGAAATCGTGGCAAGCGTGTCAGTAACCGCAGGTTACGTGAGAGCGGATTCAGCCTGACCTATCCGGACTTTCGTGCCGGCTACGGTGCCTTGCTCGGGCAAAAATAACAAGTCAGTCTCCGCGGTTTGCAAACCGCACTGTTATCACCAACCCAGCAACAGCAATAGAAAGCGCAAAGCTATCAGTGCGAACAGCGGCGAAAGGTCAACGCCGCCCAGCGGTGGCACCAATCTGCCAAAAGGCCGCAATACCGGATCAGTCAATTGGTATATCAATGGAATCAACGGGTGCCTGGATTGCGCTGCCAGCCAGCTGATCAGTACCCGGGCAATGATCAGCACGAAATAGGTCAACAGCAATATGATCAATAGTTTCTGAATCGCGAATAAGAGCAGGAACTGGAAGCCGTAATCCGTTTTGCTGAGCAGGCTGATCACCACGAGTTGCAGCAGTTCCAGCAACAGCATGACCACCACCGATGCCGTATCCAGCTTGCCGATGGAAGGAATGATTCGACGTGCCGGGACCAGCACCGGGTCCGTTATCTTGATCAGAAACTGGCTCAGGGGGTTGTAGAAATCGGCCCTGACCCACTGTAGTAACAGCCGCAGCAAAATGGCGCAGACATAGAGGTCCGTCAGCGTGCTGACAAGATAGATCAGCGCACCTGAAAAGTTCATTCCCAAACCTCGTCATTGGCCAGTTGATGACCCCGCTCCGTGGCTGCCCGGATGGCTAAATCGATCAGGTGCTCAAAATGACCCATATCGAGCATGTCCATGGCAGCTTCCGTGGTCCCTCCAGGGGTGGTCACCTGCTCACGGAGCTCAATCACATCGCTATCGCTTTGGACTGCCATGGCGCAGGCGCCATGGGCGGTGTGCAAAGCCAGCTTGGCCGCAATCTCGGCGGGCAATCCCAGTTGGGCGCCGGCATTTCGTAAACATTCAATAAGGTAAAAGAAATACGCCGGCCCGCTGCCTGATAGCGCGGTGACGACATCCAGTAAACTTTCCTTGTCCAGCCAAACCACCTTGCCGGCGGATTCCATGAGGTTTTGGGCCAATTCCCGCTGTGCAAGGCTACAGTTTACACGGGCGTACATCCCGGTTATGCCGAGGCCGATCAGGGCCGGGGTATTCGGCATCGTGCGCACGATCGGCGAGTCGGATTCGAGTTTATCCGCAATCTGGTTGGTATGAATGCCGGCCACGATCGAGATAACCAGTTGCTCACTGTTGATCAGGCTGCCGATCTCATCCAGCACCACCGGCAGAACCTGGGGCTTGACCGCCAGGACGACGGCATCCATTCCCTGGATGGCCTCGGCGGCGGTCTCAAAACAGTGCACCGGCCAGCGTTTTTGCAGGCGCTCCCTGACACCTTCGCCGGGGTCCGCCACCTGTACACGGTCAACGATGTGACGTGAAGCGAACAGGCTGCTGATCAGGGCGCTCGCCATGTTGCCCCCACCTATAAATGCAATTCTCATATCTTGTCCTTCTGAATATATTTCATTCTGGTCTTTTGCCGAACAAATCGGTTCCAATACGCACCATGGTACTACCTTCATCGATGGCTATCTCAAGGTCAGCTGACATCCCCATGGAAAGCGTATCGACGGCATGCCCCGCGGCTTTGAGAGCTTCAAACAACTCCCGCACACGGCGAAAACTGTCATGTTGCTCCGCTGGAATAGTCGTTAACTTTGGCAGTGCCATCAACCCCCTGAGCCTTATGTTATCCAGTGTGTCGGCAAAATCGGCCAGTTCCGGGATGTCCTCGGGGCGTGCCCCTGTTTTTTGAGGCTCCCGGTCGATATTGACCTGCAGGCATACGTTGAGTGGAGCCACATGCTCCGGTCGCTGTGTTGACAGTCGTTTAAGAATTTTTTGCCTGTCGACGCTTTGCACCCAGTCGAAATTCTCGGCAATCGCCCGGGTTTTGTTGGATTGAATTGTACCGATAAAATGCCATTGCAAATCGAGGTCGGGCAATTCACCCAATTTGGCGAGTGCTTCCTGCAGCTGGTTTTCACCAAAAGCGGACACGCCTAAGCTATTTAATGCAATGACTTTTTCAGCTGAATGTCGTTTGCTGACCGCAAGCAGGGACACATCATCCGGTGGTCTGCCGGAGGCAAGACAGGCATTTTCTATTCTTTGTCGTACAAGCTTCAGTCTTTTTAGTGATTTATTCATGTTGCAGCGCGCGTGTGCATTGTCTATGGTAAGGGTTGTTGCTATGAATACCAGGGACAGGGTTTCAAGCATTTTTCTGATATTCAGTCATAATGTATTGTAACGCGACCAGTATCCCTGTAAGGAGGGTTTAATGGATATTGCCGAGTTGCTTGCCTTTGCTGTAAAAAACAAGGCTTCCGATCTTCACCTGTCGTCGGCACTGCCACCCATGATTCGCGTGGACGGCGACCTGCGTCGTTTGAATCTACCCGCTCTGGATAACCAACAGTTGACCGAATTGCTTTATAGCACGATGAGCGATCATCAGCGACGTGATTTCGAAGCCAACCTCGAGGTGGATTTCTCTTACGCCGTTCCGGGGCTTGCCCGTTTCCGTGTCAACTGTTTTCACCAGGACCGTGGCGTCGGCGGGGCTTTTCGTACCATTCCCGCTGCAGTCTGGACCCTGGAAGACATTGGAGCGCCACCGTCTTTCAAGGATATTATCAATGTTCCGCGCGGCCTCGTGCTGGTTACCGGCCCGACCGGTTCCGGTAAGTCAACGACCCTGGCCGCCATGATTGATCATCTGAACTCTCAAATTGCCGGGCATATCCTGACCATTGAAGACCCCATTGAATTCGTTCACCAGTCGAAAAAATCTCTGATCAATCAGCGTGAAATTCACCGTGATACACACGGCTTCAACCAGGCTTTGCGGTCTGCACTGCGTGAGGATCCGGATATTATCCTGGTCGGTGAAATGCGTGATATCGAAACTATCCGCCTGGCCCTGACTGCGGCAGAAACCGGCCACCTGGTGTTTGCGACCCTGCATACGAGTTCAGCAGCCAAAACGATTGACCGTATTATTGACGTCTTCCCGGCAGGTGAAAAATCCATGGTGCGTTCGATGCTGTCGGAGTCGTTGCGTGCGGTCATTGCGCAGACCCTGATGAAGCGCATCGGAGGAGGGCGTATTGCCGCCCATGAAATCATGCTGGCGACGCCCGCCATCAGAAACCTGATACGTGAGGACAAGGTGGCGCAAATGTACTCTGCGATCCAGACCGGTCAGAATGTCGGCATGCACACCCTCGACCAGTATCTCGAGGGTCTGGTCAGCAGAGGTATCGTTGCCCGTCAGGAGGCGGCCAGAAAGGCTGTGGACCGTAAGTTGTTCATGTAGGGGATGCCTCATTCCTTACTTGACCGGCGGGTCAGAAATTGTAATTTGGAGGTGCGGAAATGAGTGTTGTAGAGGGCTGGTTAAATGAGGTTCATGAAGAGAAGGGGTCGGATCTGTTCGTCACATCGGACGCACCTCCGTGTATCAAGGTCAATGGCAGGATCCGCGCAATTTCAACCGAAGTGTTGTTGCCGGAAGAAGTCAGGGAAATTGTTTATGGCATCATGACGAAAAAGCAGGCCAGGGAGTTCGACGAGACCCTGGAGTGCCAATTCGCCATCGCCCTGGGCGAGGAAGTGCGTTTTCGCGTGAGCGCGTTTTACCAGCAGGGGCAGGTTGGCATGGTCTGCCGGCGCATTGAAACCGTCATCCCGACTTTTGAGGACCTCGGCTTGCCAGATCTGCTGACGGATCTCTCGCTGGCCAAGCGCGGAATTGTCCTGTTTGTGGGCGCGACAGGTACGGGTAAATCCACCTCGTTGGCAGCCATGCTTGGTTACCGCAACAAGCGGATGAGTGGTCACATTATTTCCGTAGAAGACCCGATCGAGTACGTGCATTTTCATGGCAAGAGTCTCGTTACCCAACGTGAAGTCGGCATAGACACGGATTCATTTGAAGTCGCGCTTCGCAATACGCTGAGGCAGGCGCCCGATGTCATCATGATTGGTGAGGTTCGTACGCGTGAGACCATGGAGTACGCCATTACTTTTGCAGAAACCGGTCACCTGGTGCTCTGCACGCTTCACGCAAATAACGCCAACCAGACGCTAGATCGTATTTTGCATTTCTTCCCCGAAGAGGCAAAAGAACAGGTGCTGCTCGATCTGTCCTTCAACATGCGGGCAATCGTCGCCCAACAATTGATTCCCTCCGCCGATCAGACCCGTCGCTGGGCTGCAGTCGAGGTACTGCTGGCTACGCCATTGGTGCAGGAGAGAATCCGCAACGGGGAGATTAATGAATTAAAGAAGATCATGGGTGAATCCAACCACCATGGAATGATCACCTTTGATCAATGTCTTTTCGGCATGTACCAGGAGGGCAAGATAACCTACGATGAGGCCATCAGGCATGCCGACTCCGCCAATGAAGTCCGACTGGCCGTGAAAATGTCAGAGGGTGGCGATGCCGATACGCTTGCAGAAAACCTCAAGGATGTCGACCTCCTGGATATCTAGCATTCATAAGGGCGGCCTGCGAATTGCCTTAACGGAAAATTCTATTTTGATTAACTGATTTTTAACGTGAGCGGGCCTACACTAGACAACGCTTGGCACCATGGGTTAGCAACTGGTCGTGCCGGGTACAGCGACTCCTGCTGTGAATATGATTGACGGGGCGTTTCGGGCCCAGGCGCGGTGGTAACATCATTGGCCTGGGCCTTTTCATTTACGACTGACACGAACAGGTACCGAATGTGCGTATTTTAATTATCGAAGACAACCCGGATATCGCTGCCAATATAGGTGATTACCTGGATGAAAAAGGTCATACCGTGGATTTTGCCGGTGATGGCATTACCGGTTTGCACCTGGCCATCGTCAACGATTTTGATGCCATTGTTCTCGACCTGGCATTGCCGGGCATGGATGGACTGGAAGTTTGCCGCAAGTTGCGCCAGGAGGCCGGCAAAAGTACACCGGTATTGATGTTGACGGCAAGAGACCGCCTCGAAGACAAGCTTGCCGGTTTTGAAACCGGGGCCGATGATTACCTTGTCAAACCGTTCGAGTTGCAGGAAGTCGAAGTCAGGCTCGAGGTTCTGACCACACGGGGTATCCGGCGGGCCAGCAAGGAAATTCAGATCGGCGATCTGCAATTCAACGTTGATACCCTGACCGTTACCCGCAACGGCAGGGAAATCGACCTCAATCCGATCGGTTTAAAACTCCTGCGCTGTTTGATGGAGGCATCACCCAACGTGGTTACCCGGGCCGAGCTCGAAAAAGAAGTCTGGGGTGAAGAAATGCCTGACAGTGACAGCCTGCGGGTGCACATTCATTCGTTGAGATCAGCCATCGACAAGCCATTTGGCACCAAAATGATCCAGACCCGCCACGGTATCGGCTACCGGTTGTTGGAGTCAAATGCTGTACAGACGTAGGCTACGCAGCCGTATCATACTGTCCTTTCTGCTGTTCGGGACCTTGCTCAGTGGCTTGTTTGCGATCAGTACGCTTTTGCTGCAACGCACGCTGGAAGACGAGCTTATTGGTTCAACGCTGAAACAGGAGCTTGATGATTACCTGGTTCAATTGCGTCAGGACCCTACGCGGTTAGAACCGTTTCATACCCGCATCCAGGGGTTCATTACCCGACCCGGGGACCCCAATCAAAGTGTTACAGCGAAAATCAGAAATCTCGACACGGGTGTGCATGAAGTTGAAACCACCGAAGGTTACTTCAAGGCCGCCGTGCGCAAAGACGAAGATTTATGGGCGTTCCTGATCTATGACATATCAGAAAACCAACGTCTGACCAACCGGCTCGTCTGGTCACTGGTGACCGCCGTCATTGTGTTTTCCATGTTGTCGCTGGCACTTGGGCTATGGTCTTCCCGAAGGGTCATGAAACCCGTGACGGACCTGGCCGAGAGACTGAGCCAGTTGGGTGAAGAGACGCCTTCGCCGGGCCTGGCCAGGTGGTTTCCCGATGATGAAGTCGGCCAGTTGGCGGCGGCGCTGGATGCCTATGCCGAGCGTGTCCATCACCTGGTTGAAAGGGACAGGGAATTCAACGCCGATGTGAGTCACGAGCTGAGGACGCCACTGGCGGTAATTTCGGGCGCGACAGAGTTGTTGCTGGCGCAGCAGAACCTGCCGGAAAAAACCAGGCTGAGGATATTGCGCATTGCCCGTGCAGCCCGGCAATCAAGCGATATTACTACCGCCCTGCTGCATCTCGTTCGGGCCGAACAGGGTGTAAATCAGGACAGCGATGCCCAGGATGTATGCAAGATCGTTGACAAACTCATACATTTGCATGAACCGTTACTGGACAATAAGCCACTGGAACTTAGAATTGTTTCAGAGGACAAGGTCAGCGTAATCGCTCCGGAATCGGTCATTGCCGTGGCCGTGGGTAACCTGATCAGCAATGCAATCCGCTATACGCCGTCCGGTGAGGTGGTATGCACGATCGGCAGCGGCCGGGTTCTGGTGGAAGATACCGGAACGGGTATACCGGAGGAAGAATTATCACAGGTAATGAAACGACACTATCGTGGCGAGGGTGTTTCGGGCACAGGGTCGGGCCTGGGTCTCGCCATCGTCAAACGTCTGTGTGAGTTATATGGCTGGTCCATACGTTTTGAAAACAGGGAAAGCGGTGGCTTGCGCGCTGAGCTGAGTTTTTTTGGTTGAATCAGAATATTGAGCAGATGGTAAAACAGAATCATGGCTATCATTTCGTGCCCCAGTTGCGATAAAAACATATCCAGTCAGTCGGACGTGTGTCCGCACTGCGGTTTTCAGCGTGACGAAGTCGCCGAGGAAAGGCTCAGAGAACTGCGTCGCCGCAAATTAAGAGATCGTGTGTACCAATTGAAAATGGCCAGTTACGCCGCGCTGACCCTGTTGATCGGCGCCTTCGGCTGGTACCTGGCGGCTACGGGTGGTTTTCAGTACCGGGCGTCTGCCGGGCCCTACATTCTTTTTACTGTCGGGGCAGCTTTCTACCTGGTCATCCGGGTATATCTATACAAGTTTAAAGCGGCCTTGAGGAAGCTTAATACCTGAGGCTCCGGCTGCGCTCAGTGTGACTCCTTGAGGCGACAGATCACGCGACGCCTGCGCCTACTGGATGCGCTCCACTCTTACCTTCTTTTTCTGACCTACCAGCGATAAATACCACCGGCCCATCATGCTCTTTTCAATCGTGACCTTGGCATTTTCAACCGGTTCGACATAAAAACTGTCTTTTTCGGTCTGTTGCCAGATCATGCCGTTGGTCAGTTTGAATAAAGCTCCCTTGCCGGTTGAGCCGTTGAATGTGCCCTCGATGGTGCCATTGACGATTTTATCGAGTTCATCTTCCGGCTGGTCTTCAAACCCCCGCATGTCATCTGAAACCGCGCTACTTGCCCCGTCGGCCTTGCCGCTTGATGCATTTTCCAGGGTGGCTACCGAGTGGCGCCGTGCCCAGTCATTAAGGGCCGCGAGTTCGTCAGCGGTCAGCTTGTCCAGCCCGGCCGCTTTGAATTCCTTGCCGGACATGCGCTCTTCGAATGTAGAGAAACTGTCAGCAGCTAAAGCGGCAAAACTAATTGAAATCGCGAAAAAAAGAAGCAACAGTCTTTTCATTTAACTATTCCGGTTGTGATATGTGCTTTGGACTACCCTGTGCACTGATGATGTATTTCCGGCTCGCCACAAGCTTGACTTTCAACTGATTACGGCTTAGAAAATCAAAGGTCCTGTTGATACCGAACGTAAGGGATACGGCCATAAACGGCTTCGAACGGGTCCTGCAAGCCGCTGTCTGTCTTGCCGTTATCCTCGCTCCCGGCTCCCAGTATATTGCTGGTTCCCACGCTGAGGTTGGCATTCCAGGGGGCGCGCCAGGTGAAGTGGACATCGAAAGAGGTAGAGCTGTCTAGCTCTCCGCGGTTCAGAAACTGGACCTGTTCACGGTAAAAACCCTGGATACCACCGCTGAAGTTGCCCTTGCTCCAATCGAAGTTAACCCTTGCGCTGTCAAACGGGTTCGCAATGGTCCAGTTTTGCAGGTTGGGTGAGTAAGCAGAGGTAGCTTCGTAGGATGCATCCAAAACTCGTGTCAACTGCAGTCCAAGCTGAATAGCGCCAGCACTGTCCATGGTGAAACCTACCTGGAACTCCATGTCCAGGCCGGAGGTTTCACCGCTCAGATAGTTGAGTGGCTGGCCGGCGCCCGACCAGG
The DNA here is from genome assembly GCA_013042835.1 of Lysobacterales bacterium. Lineage (GTDB taxonomy): Bacteria > Pseudomonadota > Gammaproteobacteria > Xanthomonadales > SZUA-36 > SZUA-36. Next base: position 8,543 of record JABDPJ010000039.1, on the reverse strand, counting down.
CTGTCAGCGGGTCGGCGAAGCCGGGTACCGGCATTGCACCACCCAAAATGGGCGATGTCATGCCCGCGTCGTTAGCCAGTACCCCTTGTTGCCCCATGCGGGCCTCATGCCGGAACATGCTGAAAGCAGAGTTGAAATTATTCTTGCCATAGCGCAAGCCGAGGGCAACCTGGTCCTGTTTCAAAACATTCGCCTGGTTGATGAAGTGGCAATCCGAGGCCCGGTAGGAACCTTGTTCAAGGACACCGTTCTGGCAGTGGATGCTGCCAAGCGGCTGGAATGATGCCTGGCTTCTTCCCGCACCAAGGCTGGTGGTGATATCCAGGTTGTCATTCAGGCGCATGTGCAGGCTGCTATCGAGAAACACGGAGCCGACGCCGGAAGCTGATTTCCGGGTCGTGTTGTTGAAATCAAGTGTCAGTGGCTCTGCAAGCCGCAATTCAAGCTTACGCTTTTCGGATCCGCCGAGATCAAAAGAGAGGCCGGTCGCCAGTGGTGCCTGTTGCGAAGGCAATACGACCAGGGGCTGGTCATTATCCAGGGGTTGGTTATTGTCGAACAGCCCGGTTGCCGGATCATTGGCAAAGGAAAGCACGGGGCATAGGCACGCCGCCAGTACAGCCAACCGGCTGCCCGTACGCCTGAATGTGAATGTGCCTTGTTGTTTCACGGTTGTCCTCACCGACAGTCTATCCCCTGGGTTACGACTTCTATAGAACCCTGACTGGCGAATTAGTTCTACTTAAGCATAGCAAAAAAGAGAAACTTTTGCTGCTCCAGACTGGCCGGATTGCCTGATATACTCAGTGTTTTGCCGATTTGGGAAGAAATTATGGTTAGTTTAGAAACACCGGTATGCGAATTCGGAAAAAAGGCGATTGATTTCTCACTTCCGAACGTTGATCAGCAATTGTGGACCCTTGACAAATGCAAGGGTGAAAAGGGCCTGTTGATCATGTTTATCAGTAATCATTGCCCCTATGTCAAAGCGATACGAAAGAAACTGGTGCGTGATACACGGGAGTTGATGGGCTTCGGCGTCAATAGTGTCGCTATCATGCCAAATGATACCGTGGCTTACCCGGAAGACTCAGTGGAAAATATGCTGAAAATTTCACAGGAGTTCGAGTTTCCTTTCCCCTATTTGCTCGATGAGACCCAGGAGGTCGCAAGGGCATATGACGCTGTCTGTACGCCAGACTTCTTTGGTTACAATGCGGACCTGGAACTGCAGTACCGCGGACGTCTGGATGCCGCCGGCCCGAAATCCGAAGATGGCACACAGCGGCGGGAGCTATTTGAGGCCATGAAGCAGGTTGCAGAAACGGGTAAAGGTCCTGAGCACCAGATACCTTCAATGGGCTGCTCAATCAAATGGCGCATGGACGAGTGACCGCGGGTTGTGCGTTCCTTTTAACGCCAATTGCCCTCATTGCAACGAGTAAGGTGCTATAGTCGCTGCTGGTTTTTGCTGCCGTTGAGTTAGACTGGCGGCGATTGCATGACGGAGAATAACAAATGAGTTCGGTATTGATGGTAGGGGTTGACGGCAGCAATTGTGGCGGCAGGGCCGTGGAATACGCGGCGGAGCATGCCGGGAAATCGGGCGCGCGGTTATACGTTGCCTATGTTATCGAGTGGTCACCGTTCTCTTTTTCCACGGTCCAGGAAAACATGGAGCGTCACAAGCGGCGTGAGGAAGAACTCAAGCGCGCCTATTCAGAGATCATTGACCCGATCGTCTCCAGGCTGAAGTCCGAGGGCCTTGATGTTGTCGGGCTCGTTCGTCACGGTGATGTTGCCGAGACGCTGCAAATACTTGCGAAAGAAAATGACGTTACCAATATCATAGTTGGTCGGCAGGGCACATCGAAGCTCAAGGCGCATGTCTTTGGCAGTGTGGGCAGCCACCTGGTTCAGGGCGCTGAATGTGCCGTCACGGTGGTGCCCTGAAACACCTATCCAAGCGGAGATCATAATGACAAAATTAAGAGTGGGATTAACCACCCTGGTTAGCATGTTGGCCAGTTTTTCTGCGCTTGCACAGGAACCGGGTATTGATGAGAAAATCAACCTGGCTGTCAAACCGTTCGCCGATGCGGTCGCCGGGGCCGTATTTTCCTCATTTCCCGTCGCAGGTGTCCAAATTCCATTCGTGTTGGTCTGGTTGATCATCGCGGCAACCATTTTCACTTTCTATTTCAATTTTATTAACCTGCGCGCTTTCAAACACGGCTTTCAGTTGGTGCGGGGTGATTACCACGATCCGAAGTCCGCTGGCGAAGTTACGCATTTCCAGGCCCTGGCGACCGCTTTGTCCGGGACCGTCGGTCTCGGCAATATTGCCGGTGTTGCAGTAGCCGTTTCTCTGGGTGGTCCCGGTGCGACGTTCTGGATGATATTGGCGGGGTTCCTTGGCATGTCATCCAAGTTCACCGAATGTACGCTGGGCGTTAAGTACCGTAGAGAGCTGCCCGATGGCACGGTCTCCGGTGGGCCGATGTACTACCTGACCAGGGGATTGGCTGAAAAAGGCGCCAACTTCGCCAGGCTGGGTAAAGTACTGGCGGTGTTATTTGCCATATTCTGCGTGGGTGGTTCATTCGGTGGCGGCAATATGTTCCAGGCCAACCAGAGCTTCGCGCAATTGGTCAATGTCACTGGCGGTGACGCTGGCTGGCTGGCCGACAAGGGTTGGTTATTTGGATTGATTATAGCGACCCTGGTGGGCCTGGTTATCATGGGTGGTATCAGGGGTATCGCCCGGGTAACATCTAAAATCGTTCCCTTCATGGCGGTTATTTACGTGATTGCCGGCCTGGCGATCATCCTCATGAACTTTTCAGCGGTTCCCGCGGCATTCCTGGCGATTTTCAATGGTGCTTTTTCACCGGAAGGAATTTCCGGGGGAGTTATTGGCGTGCTGTTCCAGGGCTTTAAGCGCGCGGCGTTTTCTAACGAGGCCGGGGTTGGTTCAGCAGCCATTGCACATTCCGCTGTGAAGACCAACCGTCCCGTTACGGAAGGTTTTGTCGCGTTGTACGAGCCTTTCGTCGATACCATTGTCGTTTGTACGATTACGGCGCTGGTCATCATCATCACGGGCACTTGGGACCCGTCTGTAGATCCAAGTGCCGGCGTCCAACTCACGTCGAAAGCCTTTGAAACCACGTTCACCTGGTTCCCCTATGTTCTGACTGTCGCCGTTCTGCTGTTTGCATTCTCCACCATGATTTCATGGTCGTATTACGGTTTGAAAGCATGGACTTTCCTGTTCGGGGAAAACAAGTTGACGGACCTTAGTTACAAGGTATTATTCCTGTTTTTCGTGGTTGTAGGCTCATCCATGCAACTGGGCGCTGTGATCGATTTCTCAGATGCGATGATTTTTGCAATGGCTTTTCCCAACCTGCTTGGATGTTACTTCCTGCTGCCGGTTGTCAAACGGGAATTGAACGAGTACTGGGCGGACTACAAAGCAGGCAGGCTGGTAAAAGCCGGCGCTTTATGATTTTTGTCAACTAACCATTAAAAAGAGCCGACATTTTCGTGTTGGCTCTTGCTTAAGCATGGCTTCATTTGAGAAAATTACAGACTGATTTCTTAACGGCCGCGGCGTGTGATATTGCTGTTCGGCTATTCAATAACCCAGGCTCAGGAAATCCCAATGTCAACTCGACGTGAACTCGCAAACGCCGTCCGTGCTTTGTCCATGGACTCCATTCAGAAAGCTAACTCAGGTCATCCCGGTGCTCCGATGGGCATGGCTGACATGGCAGAAGTACTCTGGAATGACTATCTGAAACACAATCCGGCCAATCCTGATTGGTGCGACCGTGACCGTTTCGTGCTGTCCAACGGGCATGCTTCGATGTTGCTGTACTCCGTATTGCACCTGAGCGGCTATGACCTGCCGATGTCGGAGCTGCAGGACTTTCGACAGTTGCACTCCAAAACAGCCGGCCATCCTGAAGCCGGTGAAACCCCCGGTGTTGAAACCACCACCGGGCCTTTGGGCCAGGGCATCGCCAATGCTGTCGGCATGGCACTGGCGGAAAAAGTACTCGCCAATCGATTCAACCGCGGCGACCACCAGATCGTCGATCACTTTACCTGGGTGTTCATGGGTGACGGTTGCCTGATGGAAGGTGTCTCACACGAGGCCTGCGCGCTGGCGGGAACCATGGGACTGGGCAAGCTCATCGCTTTCTGGGACGACAACGGAATTTCCATTGATGGTGAAGTCCAGGGTTGGTTTACCGATGACACGCCTGCGCGTTTTGAAGCGTACGGCTGGCAGGTGATCCGCGATGTGGATGGACACGATCCGCTGGAGATCAAGCAGGCGGTGGAGACCGCCCGGGCGGAAACCGGGCGCCCGACACTGATTTGTTGCAGGACAGTGATCGGCTTTGGCTCGCCAAACAAGCAGGGCACGTCAGCTACCCACGGCTCTCCGCTTGGAGACGATGAAATCGCAGCGACGCGTGAAGCACTGGGGTGGAGCCATCCGCCTTTTGAGATCCCCGGCGAGATTTATGCAGCCTGGGACGCGAAAGCCAAGGGGCAGGGCTTCGAATCTGAATGGGACGAACGATTTGCCGCTTACCGGGCTGATTATCCTGAGCTGGCAGAGGAGTTCAGCCGCAGGTTCAATGGCGACCTGCCAGAGAATTGGCAGCAGGCCACTGAAAATATTATTGCCGACCTGCAGGAGGCGGGTGCAACGGTGGCGACGCGTAAGGCATCGCAAATCGCACTGGATGCGTTTGGTCCCCTGTTGCCGGAACTGATCGGAGGCTCCGCAGACCTGGCGGGCTCAAACAATACGATCTGGAAGCAGAGCGTGGATGTCAACGACGGTACAGCCGATGGCAACTACATCTATTTCGGTGTGCGTGAATTTGGTATGGCTGCGATCTGCAACGGCCTGGGCTTGCATGGTGGATTCGTTCCCTACAATGCAACGTTCCTGGTCTTCTCGGATTACGCACGCAATGCGGTACGCATGTCCGCCCTCATTCCGGCGCATAATATACATGTTTATACCCATGATTCGATCGGGCTGGGTGAGGATGGCCCCACGCATCAGCCGGTAGAACATGTCTCCAGTTTACGACTGATTCCCAACCTCAGTGTCTGGCGTCCATGTGATACTGTAGAAACTGCGGTCGCCTGGAAATGTGCAATTGAAGAGAATACAACACCAAGCGCATTGATTTTCACGCGCCAGAACCTGCCGCACCAGCAGCGCGACGACGCCCAGTTGGCGGATATTGACCGCGGCGGATATGTCCTGAAGGAGGCCGATGGGCCCTTAGACGCGATTCTTATAGCAACCGGGTCAGAAGTCGGCCTGGTGATGGATGCCGCGGAAGAACTCTCCGGACACAATATCAATGTGCGGGTTGTTTCCATGCCCAATCCGGGGCGTTTCATGGCCCAGGAGCAGCTTTACCGCGATTCTGTCCTGCCACCGGATTGTAAGGCCAGGGTGGCTGTCGAGGCCGGCGTTGGTCATTACTGGTATCCATTTGTGGGCGATCATGGAAGCATCCTCGGCATTGAAAGCTTTGGCGCTTCAGCGCCGGCAAACGAATTATTCGAGTTTTATGGTTTGACACTTAACAACGTCTGCAAAGCGGTGAAGACCCTGCTCGAAGACGACTGACTGAACAACAAGGAGTTATGAAATGACAGTAAAAGTTGCAATTAATGGCTATGGCCGCATCGGCCGCAACGTCATGCGGGCATTGTATGAATTGGACCGTACCGACGAGATCAGCATCGTGGCCATCAATGATCTCGGCGATGCCAACAGCAATGCCCATCTGACACAGTACGATACCGCGCATGGCAAGTTCCCGGGAACCGTCAGTGTGGATGGTGGTGACCTGGTGGTTAACGGGGACCGCGTCAAGGTATTCGCAGAGCGTGACCCGGCAAAACTGCCCTGGGCGGAACTGGGTGTTGATCTCGTTATGGAATGCACCGGATTGTTCCGCAGCAAAGAAACTGCGGGAGCGCATGTAACCGCTGGCGCGAAGAAAGTTATCGTTTCGGCTCCCGGCCAGAACGTTGACAATACCGTCGTATACGGCGTCAACCACGATACCCTGAAGGCCAGTGATGTTGTCATTTCAAACGCTTCATGCACAACCAACTGCCTGGCGCCGCTGGCCAAGGTGTTGCATGAGAGCGTGGGTATTGAGCATGGCCTGATGACCACCATTCACGCATATACCAATGACCAGGTGTTGACCGATGTGCTTCACAGTGACCTGCGTCGCGCACGCTCGGCCACCATGAGCCAGATTCCGACCAAGACCGGAGCGGCAGCCGCTGTGGGCATGGTGTTGCCTGAATTGAATGGCAAGCTGGATGGCTTCTCCATGCGCGTGCCGACTATTAATGTGTCCGTCGTTGACCTGACCTTTAACGCCAGCCGTGCGACAACTGTCGAGGAAGTCAATGCGGCCGTTAAAGCTGCTTCTGAAGGCAGTCTGAAGGGCATCCTTGGCTACAACGATGCGCCGTTGGTGTCCATTGATTTTAATCACGATCCGCGTTCCTCCATTTATGATGCTGGATTGACCAGGGTCATGGAAGGAAAGATGGTCAAAGTACTAAGTTGGTATGACAACGAGTGGGGCTTCAGCTGCCGTATGCTCGATACCACGCTTGCGTTAATGAATGCTTGATGTTTTAAACAGATACTAGGAGATCCGAAATGTCATTCCTGCGTATGGACGAACTCGACCTGAACGGTAAACGCGTCATGATTCGCGAGGATTTTAACGTTCCGCTTGAGGCGGGCAGGGTGACATCGGATGCACGTCTGCGTGCGGCCCTACCTACTATCCAGCTGGCATTGAATCGCGGCGCCGCCGTGATCCTGTTGTCACACCTTGGTCGGCCGGTTGAAGGTGAATACAGCGACGAGTTTTCCATGGCGCCCGTGGCTGAGCACCTCTCCGGTTTGATCAAGCGCCCGGTCAAGCTACAAAAAGAATGGCTCGATGGGGTGGATATCAAACCGGGTGAAGTGGTGTTGTGCGAGAACGTGCGGTTCAATTCCGGTGAGAAAGGCAATGACGAAGCGCTGGCCAGGTCGATGGCTGCTTTGTGCGATATTTTCGTCATGGATGCGTTTGGCACCGCTCACCGCGCCCAGGCCTCGACAGAGGGAGTGATCCGCTTTGCTCCAACAGCCTGTGCCGGGCCGTTGCTCAGCCGCGAGTTGGCAGAACTTGGCAGGGCTCTTGATGAACCGGAGCGGCCAACGCTCGCCATCGTGGGTGGCTCCAAGGTTTCCACCAAGTTGACGGTGCTCGAAGCGCTGATGTCCAAGGTCGATGAACTCATCGTCGGCGGCGGGATCGCCAATACCTTTATCGCCGCCAGCGGTTATCCGGTTGGCAAGTCGCTTTATGAGCCGAATCTTATCCACGAGGCGCAAAGACTGATTCGTCTGGCGCATAAAAAGGGTGGCGAGATTCCTATTCCCAAGGATGTGGTCGTCGCAGACTCATTTTCAAAGGAAGCAAGAGCACATACACGGTTGGTAGATCAGGTGGGAGATGACGAGATGATTCTCGACATAGGTCCGCTGACGGCGGCAAAATACGCCACCATGATACAGAATGCCGGCACGGTGATATGGAATGGTCCAGTCGGGGTTTTCGAGTTCAAGAATTTTGCTGCAGGTACGCGTGCAATTGCCGATGCGATTGAAGTTTCGCACGCTTTCAGTATTGCCGGTGGTGGCGATACACTGGCCGCGATTGACCAGTTCGATGTGAAAGATGGCGTCAGTTATATATCCACGGGTGGTGGCGCATTCCTGGAGTATGTAGAAGGCAAGACCCTGCCCGCAGTGGCGGCGCTAGAAGCCCGTTACAAGAGCTGAGTCATCTGCGGCCTAAACTCTGCGGGCCAAAGATGTTGCCGAGGCTGAGGAAATAAATAGCACTGCGCTCTTCGCTCCAGCCCAAGCCGATGTAGACCGGGCCAAGCGGTGTACTGTAGGAAAAGTAAACGCTGCCGTTGATGAGACCATCTGAAAATATATCCTCACGATCTTCAACTGCATTGCCATATTCCAGCGTGGTTCCGACATAACCGGGTAGAAAACCGCTTTGTGCGACCTGGTAGCGATAACCGGCAAGGAGCATGCCAAAATGCGGCCCAATCAGTGAATTGGCTTCAAATCCCGACATGTTCAGGAAGCCCCCGCCCGTATATAAGCCATATATCGGAATATCTTTATCAAGACTCGTGTTGTAGCGGCCACCGAGCATGAAATTATGTCGTCCGATGGTATGGCTGCCAAAAATTGAAAACTCCAGTTGATCGAAATCCAGGTCTGCGCCGAGACCCTCTGTCGAATCGGTATATTTCAAATTGGAATACATGCCTCGCGTGGGCAGGAAGCGGTCATCAAGACGGTCATATTCCAGGTCCAGGTACAGTTCTGCTCCATCGAAAGAAAACGGCTTGACGTCCGGGTCTCCAACGGTAATATCCAGATTACCGGTGTAGCG
>JABDPJ010000038.1 GCA_013042835.1 Lysobacterales bacterium | reverse complement strand
GGACATCTTCGACCAGGGACAACACATCGCCCATGCCCAGGATACGTGACGCTACGCGTTCCGGGTGGAAGGGCTGGAGCGCGTCGGTCTTCTCGCCGGTGCCGACGAACTTGATCGGCTTGCCGGTAATCTGCCTGACAGACAATGCGGCACCGCCACGAGCATCGCCATCGGTCTTGGTCAGGACCACACCGGTGAGAGGCAGCGCCTCGTTGAACGCCTGTGCCGTATTGGCAGCGTCCTGACCGGTCATGCTGTCAACCACAAAAAGCGTTTCGTGAGGCCCGACAGCGGCATGCAGCTGGCGAATCTCGGACATCATGTCTGCATCGATATGTAAACGGCCGGCCGTGTCTACCAGCAGCACATCAACGAATTGTTTACTCGCTTCCGCCAGGGCCCGCTTGGCGATCTCAACAGGCTGATCAGCGGCCGTTGAAGGAAAAAACTGCACATCGACCTGTTCGGCGAGCGTTTCCAACTGATCAATGGCTGCAGGCCGGTAGACGTCACAGCTGACCACCATGACGTTCTTTTTGGATTGTTCTTTGAGGTGTTTTGCAAGTTTAGCCGTGGTCGTGGTTTTACCGGAGCCCTGCAGGCCCGCCAGCAACACAACGACCGGTGGACTGGCCTTCAGGTCAAGCGCTTCATTCTCCTCGCCCATGACCTGCACCAGTTCATCGTGGACGATCTTGACGAAAGCCTGGCCCGGCTGCAGACTGCTGATGACCTCCTGACCCAGCGCTCTTTCCTTGACCTGGCCGATAAAGGACTGCACAACCGGCAATGCAACATCGGCTTCGAGCAAAGCTATGCGGACTTCCCGCAAGGTTTCCCTGATGCTCTCTTCGGTCAGGCGCCCTTTGCCACGCAGTTTTTGCATGGTCTGGGTCAATCTTTGGGTCAAGTTGTCAAACATTATTTACTCCGGGATTCAGCACTCGGGTATTATAGCGGCTGAGAATTATTAAACAGCACAGAATTAGCTATGCATGACAAGATTCTTTTAGTTACCGCAGCCTGCTACCTGGTAGCCGTAATTCTTCTTTATATGGCAGTCGCTGAAAGCTCCAGCAGGAAGCGTGCACTGGCAATTCTGGCTGCATTTGTAGGTCTGTTATTCCACGTGTGGGCGCAAAGTCAGCACTGGTTGGTAATCACCGCACCCCAAGTCAGCTTACTGAACATCCTGTCGCTTTGCGCGCTGGTGACCATCGCCATACCGCTCAGCTCGGTGCCTTTCAAAAACAGCCTGTTTGACGCCAGCCTGGTGGTTCTGCCGATTTCGGTACTGATCCTGATTGCCGAAGGGACAATTTATGCGCCCCAACTGGAAATCACCCAGGGCTCGGGACACATCACGGCGCATATCATAACTTCCGTGGTGGCTTTCGGTGTATTGAGCATCGCCGGTGTCTACGCCCTGTTTATCGAGTTGATAGACCGCCTGTTACGCAAGCACAGCTTCAATAAACTGGTCCAGTCGCTACCAGCGCTGGACACCCTTGAAGCCGTTTTGTTTCACCTGATCCAGGCCGGCTTCGTCATTCTGACCGTCGCCTTGCTGACAGGACTGGTTTACGTCAATGACCTTTTTGGTCAGCACCTTGCGCACAAAACCATATTATCAATTTTCGCCTGGTTGATATTCGCCTTGCTACTGTGGGGCCGCTGGAAACGGGGCTGGCGGGGGCGCGTCGCCGTGCGTATGACACTCGCCGGTATTGCGTTACTCTTGCTGTCCTATTTTGGCAGCAAGCTGGTACTGGAGATCATTCTGCAACGCAGTTGGCACCTCTGACAGTGCATTTCGTCAACCACACAGGAAGTTAGAACGGACTTGGAAGACATACCGATAGGCACTCTCTACACGGCACTTTTTGTGTTGATCATTCTTTCCGGCTTTTTTTCAAGTTCGGAAACCGGCCTGATGGCCATCAACCGGTATCGTCTCAAACACCTGGCCAACGGTGGGCACCGGGGTGCGCGCATAGCGCAAAAACTTCTGACCAGGCCGGACCGCCTGATCGGCTTGATTCTGCTCGGCAACAACATGGTGAACATCCTGGCGGCATCCATTGCCACTGTTATCGCAATGCGGATGTTTGGTGATAACGGTATCTGGATATCAACCCTGGTGATGACCGTCATCGTGCTGATATTTGCTGAAGTTGCGCCCAAGACACTGGCGGCCCTGCACCCGGAACGGGTGGCTTTCCCCGCATCATACGTGCTGGTTGTGCTGCTGAAGCTACTCAATCCCTTTGTCATCCTGGTCAATGGGGTGGCAAATCTGCTGCTGAAACCGTTTGGTGTCAAAACCGACGTTGTTGCACTTGAGCGCCTGAACCGGGACGAACTGAGAACGCTGGTCAACGAGGGCGGACATATCTCTGACGACCATCAACGCATGCTGGTCAACATCCTCGACCTGGAACAGGCCTCGATAGAGGACGTGATGGTGCCACGCGGGGAGATTACCGGCATTGACCTCGACGATGACTGGGAGGATATCCTCAACCAGTTGACTCAAACGGTTTACACGCGCTTGCCTGTGTATAGAGAAAGTCTCGACAACGTTGTTGGCCTGTTGCACATCCGCACCATCATTTCCAAGCTCTCCGCCGGTGGCCTGAACTTTGAAGACTTAAAGCGCTCAGTGCGGCGCCCATACTTTGTTCCGGAGGGCACCTCTCTGACCCGCCAACTGCTGGAATTCCAGGGCAAGGAACGGCGCATGGCACTGGTGGTTGACGAATACGGGGACATCCAAGGGCTGGTTACACTGGATGATATCCTCGAGGAGATAGTCGGTGAGTTCACACCGGAAGGCCGCGGCCGGTCCCGCGCAATGCGCCGCCTCGATGATGGCAGCTACCTGGTCGACGGCTCAACCAGCGTACGTACGCTCAATCGGCGCCTCAACTGGGACTTGCCGTTTGACGAGGCGCGGACTCTGGGCGGCCTATTAATTGAAGAACTGGAACTTATTCCAGAAGGAAAATGTGCTATCAGGATCGGCAATCATGTCATGACGATCGTTGATATCCGCGATAATGTTGTCCATAAAGTGCTGATCAAACCAGACCGCATCCAAGATTCCTGATTTATGCTGCACAACATCCAGTTTCTGAACTCGCCCTTATTGCTTGAGTTTTTTCGCGGCGCCTTGCTTCCCTGGTGGCTTACCAGGCGGTCGGTTGGCCCGGGACCGGCTTGGCTGGCTGCCGGCAGCCTGTCGTTTCTGGCTGGAAAAACCTTTGCACCGGTTATTCAAACGATGGCTTGGCCTGCAACCCGGTTTGCGCAAAACCACTCGGGATCGTGACTAAAAAGCGGCCCCGATAGCTTCATTAAGATTGCTGACAGCATTGATGCTCAAGCCCTCGACAGGCTGTCTGGGCCGGTTGGCCTTTGGTATGATCGCGCGGCTGAAACCCAGGCCGGCTGCTTCCTTCAGTCGCTCTTCTCCGTTATAAACCGGCCGCACTTCACCCGACAACCCCACTTCACCAAATATCACGGTTTTTTCGGGTAAGACGCGATCCCGAAAACTGGACAGCACAGCAAGGAGCAGCGGCAGGTCAGAGCCGGTTTCAGTAATACGCATACCGCCTACGACATTGGCAAAAACGTCCTGGTCACCGAGGCTGATACCGCCATGGCGGTGGAGCACTGCCAGCAACATGGCGAGGCGGCTATGGTCAAGGCCAATGGTGACCCGCCGCGGATTGGCCAGGTGACTCTCGTCGACCAGGGCCTGCAACTCGAGCAGCATCGGACGGGTGCCTTCCCTGATAACGGTGATCGCGCTGCCTGCGGCTGTCTCGGAGTGGCCGGAAAGGAATATCGCGGACGGGTTGCTGACTTCTTTGAGTCCAAGCCCCGTCATCGCAAATACGCCCAGCTCATTAACCGCGCCAAAACGGTTTTTGAAAGCACGGATTACCCGGTACCGGCTGCCCTCATCGCTCTGGAAGTACAGGACCGCATCCACCATGTGTTCCAGGATGCGGGGACCGGCGAGGGATCCGTCCTTGGTGACATGCCCGACCAGCACCATGGCGCAATTCATTTGCTTGGCATAGCGAACCAGGCCGGCGGCGGTTTCCCTGACCTGCGTCACCGAGCCCGGCGCGGACTGCACCAGTTCCGAGTGCAACGTCTGGATGGAATCAACCACCACCAGGCCCGGTTGCTCTTTTTGCGCCACGTTCAGAATCTGTTCAACGTTGGTTTCGGTAAGACAGCGTAACGGCCCCACGTCCAGCCCCAGGCGCTTGGCGCGCATGTTGATCTGCTGCAATGATTCTTCGCCGCTGACATACAGGCACTTCAACTTACCCAGCAATCCGGCCAGCACTTGCAACAGCAACGTTGATTTGCCGATACCGGGGTCACCGCCAATCAATACTACCGAACCCGGTACGATACCTCCGCCCAGGACCCGGTCCAGTTCAGAAATGCCAATATCGATTCTCGCGACCTTCTGCTCCGACACGGATGCGAGTTCCGTGACCTGCTGATTGGTGGTCCCAGCGTAGCCGCTGCCGCGGGGAACTCCGGCTACTGCGGCCTGGCGAAATTCTTCGACAGTGTTCCAGGCTTTGCAATCCGGGCACTGCCCGGCCCACTTGGCCAACTCACTGCCACAAGCAGTACAGAAAAAAGTTATTTTTGTTTTCGCCACACCGGGTTCCTATTTGATACGGTTCTTTTAACAGATCAGAGCCGTGACCTACAGCCTAAGACAAGAATAAAGAGATTGCTTACAATAGCAACTGGTCAGGACTACATCAGGTTGAGATTTATAAAATGCGTAAACCGCAGGATCAGCAACTCATCGGTGAGTCTCCCGCATTCCTCGAAGTTCTTGAGCATGTTTCGCGCGTCGCCCCGCTCAACCGGCCGGTGCTGGTGATCGGGGAACGCGGAACGGGCAAGGAACTGATCGCTGCCCGGATTCACTTTCTGTCAGGGCGATGGGACTTTCCGTTTGTAAAAATGAACTGTGCCGCCCTGGCGGAGTCCCTGCTCGAAACAGAGCTTTTCGGTCATGAGGCCGGTTCATTTACCGGTGCTGCGAAGCGCCGGTTGGGGCGTTTTGAACGCGCCAATGAAGGCAGCCTGTTCCTGGATGAGCTATCCAGCACATCCTCCGGCGTGCAGGAAAAGATCCTGCGCGTGATTGAATACGGGGAATTCGAGCGCGTCGGCGGCAGTGAAACTATCCGTACCAATGTCCGCATCATTGGTGCAACCAACGAAGACCTGCCGGCACTCGCTGCCAAGAACGAGTTTCGGGCTGACCTTCTCGATCGCCTCGCTTTTGATGTCATCACCCTGCCCCCATTGCGCGAACGTCCTGGCGACATTCTCACGCTGGCCAATCATTTTGCCGTAAAAATGGCCATTGAGCTGGGCCAGGAACTGTTCAATGGTTTTAGCGAAGGTGCACAAAAAGAGCTTTTGAATTACCCCTGGCCGGGTAACGTACGTGAATTGAAAAATGTAGTGGAACGGGCAATCTACGCCTGCCAGGATGATAACGAACCAATTGTCGACATTGTTTTTGATCCTTTCGATTCACCCTGGCGGCCGGTGAGGCAAACCACGCAGGAAAATCAGGCGCCAGAGCAACTGCCGGACAAACCTTATGATTTCAAACAAGCCATCCAGGACGAAGAAATCCGGCGCATCAAGAACGCCATGGAGCAATGCCGGTTTAACCAGAAAAAAACCGCTGAATTCCTTGGAATGACCTACCACCAGTTACGCGGCTACCTGCGCAAATACGAGCTAACCGAGCACGAAGAGTGAATTGAATATAGCGCGGGTGCGCTGTCAATGATCGTATTGATATGCGCTTTCTGGCGCCAGGTTGACGAACCGCAACCACGGACCCTGGAACGCTAAATTCACTGTACCGGTCGACCCGTTACGGTGTTTTCCAATGATGATCTCAGCTTTGCCTTTTTCGCTGGTCTCCGGATTGTAGACCTCGTCCCTGTAGATAAACACGATCAGATCGGCGTCCTGTTCAATCGCTCCTGACTCCCTGAGATCAGCCATTAACGGCCGTTTGTTAGGACGTTGTTCGAGCGCCCGGTTCAACTGCGACAATGCAATGACCGGCACATTCAGTTCCTTGGCAATGGTCTTCAGTGACCGCGAAATTTCAGCGATTTCGGTTGCGCGATTTTCCCTGCTATCTGGCACGGACATCAACTGCAGGTAGTCCACGACAATCAGGTCGACATCGTGCTCGCGCTTTAACCTGCGTGCCCGGGCACGCAGTTCAGCGGGAGAAAGTGCCGGGGTATCATCGATAAATATCTTGCTTTTGTGCAGCAGGTTCATTGCCGAGGTCAACTTCGGCCAGTCCATATCATCCAAAGTGCCGGTCCGGATTCGGTTCTGTTCAATCTGACCCACCGACGAAAACATGCGCATGACCAACTGCAATGACGCCATCTCCATGCTGAACACGGCCACCGACTTGCCATGTTTGATAGCCGCGTGCTCGGCAACATTCATGGCGAAAGTGGTTTTACCCATGGCCGGCCTGCCGGCCACGATAATGAGGTCGGACGGCTGCAAACCGGCTGTCAGGCGATCAAAATCACCGTAACCTGTTGGAATTCCGGTGATGTCTCCCTCGAACGCGTTGAGTTCTTCGATCTTGGACATGGCCTCTTTGAGGCTGTCCTGAACAGATACAAATCCCTTGCCGCCGCGGGTTCCCTTGTCAGCGATGGCAAATACGAGTCGTTCCGCCTCTTCCAGCAGGGTCTTGCTTTCGCGACCGTCGGAAGAGAAGGCGCTGGTGGTGATCTGTGCGCCGACATCGATAAGACTGCGCAGAATGCTCTTCTCACGCACGATATCCGCATAAGCACCAACATTGGCAGCGCTCGGAGTATTGTTGGCGAGCTGGGAAATATAATTGCCACCATCCACCTGGTCGACCTTACCGTGCGATTCGAACCACTCGCTGACCGTGACTGCATCGCAGGGACGGCTGTTTTCATGCAGTTCCTGGATTGCCCTGAACAACAGGCGGTGGTCCTCCCGGTAAAAATCTTCTTCACTGATTTTATCGGCGACCTGGTCCCACGCGGTGGCGCTCAACATGAGTCCGCCCAGCACAGACTGCTCTGCCTCCAGCGAGTGTGGCGGTACTTTTGGGGTTTCAACGATCGCTAGGTTTGGTGCAGCCATGAAAGGGTCTTATCAAATAGTGGAACAAAAAAAACTGCGAACCATCCATCGACGGTTCGCAGTTCAGCATATCAGAGCATCGCTGCCTTGACTATCCGGACTAACGCAAGAAGGCTTATTCCGGATGGATGGTGACCTTCAAAGTAGCTTCAACATCGGAGTGCAACTGCACCAGCACGTCAAATTCACCGACGTGCCTGAGCGGGCCTTCACCCATGATGACTTCACTCTTTTCGAGTTCATGACCAAGAGCGGAGACGGCGTTGGCGATTTCACGCGGTCCGATGGAGCCGTACAGGCTGCCTTCCTCACTGGCGTTGGCGGTAATTTCAACGGCCAGTTCATCCAAACCGGTATGCCGGGCCTGGGCCTGGCCGAGTTTGTCTTTCGCGGCAGCTTCCAATTCGGCCCTGCGCGCTTCGAACTGCGCCAGGTTTTCCTTGGTTGCCGGTGCCGCCATGCCCTGGGGTACCAGGTAATTGCGGCCATAACCGGACTTGACCTTCACCAGGTCGCCAAGGTCACCCAGGTTCTGTACTTTTTCAAGCAGAATAAGATCCATAATTGTTCTCCCGGGTTATCAGTGGTTATCTGTATAAGGCAACAAAGCCAGGAAGCGCGCCCGCTTTACGGCGGTCGCCAACTGGCGCTGGTACTTGGCCTTGGTTCCGGTAATGCGGCTTGGCACGATTTTACCGGACTCACCCACATACTGTTTCAGGATATTGAGATCCTTGTAATCGATCTCGGCAATCCCCTCAGCCGTAAAACGGCAAAATTTTCTGCGACGAAATTGTTGACGTGCCATGATTATTCTCCCGCTTCCGGTTTGGTTTCGGTTTCTTCTGCAGCGACAGGCTCAACCGGAGCTGCAGTGGTATCTTCAGGCTTTGATTTCGCCTTTTCTTTTTCAGCAGACGCTTCTGCTTTTTCAGATGAGTCTGCCTTTTTAGCTGAGTCTGCCTTTTCAGCTGAGTCTGCCTTTTCAGCCGAGTCTGCCTTTTCAGCCGAGTCTGTCTTTTCAGATGGACCTTTCGAATCACTATCTGAAGACGCGCGGCGCCGGTCGGAGTGGTCACGACTGGAACGATCCTTCT
>JABDPJ010000036.1 GCA_013042835.1 Lysobacterales bacterium | reverse complement strand
GGGTCAGGACATTGGCATCGTTGTGTTCACGGCTGTGGCGGGCGGTCTGAAGGGTGTTGGCCACTGCGGCGCGCACGCCGGGTATCTTGTTGGCCACCATGCATGAGCCGATTCCCGCACCATCGATGATGATTCCGGCATCGGCACGGCCCTGCGCCACCGCCTCGGCGACCGCTCGGGCAAAAACTGGGTAATCAACAGCTTCACGGGATGAAGTTCCGAGATCTTCAACCTGGTAGCCTGCTTTACGCAGGTGCGCCGCCAATACGGATTTAAGCTCAAAACCACCGTGATCTGCGCCAATTGCAATTCTTTTAGGGTTTTTCATGTCCAAACCGCCGAGTCATCTGGTTTCCTGGCGCGGGGAACGTTGCGTTTTGCAACCGTTTCCACGTCCAGGATCTTCTGTAACTTCATAATATATAGCTGAAGGCGTTCGCGCCCGAGCGCAGTGATACGAAACTCGGTTACAAGCCGCTTTCCCTTCCTGATCTTGTTTATTTCTATGTAACCTGCGTCTTTAAGCTTGCGCGTCTGTGCGTGAAGGTTGCCATCTGAAAGACTGGTTGCATCCTTTAATGCACTGAAAGAGACCGGCTCGCCGGGCACCAACGTTGCAAGAATGCCCAAACGGCATGGAGCGCTGATTATCTTGTCAAATTGATATTTCATACGCACTTTTAACTCTATTTTTTAAAGTATCTGATAAAAATCATGCGCCTGTCAAGTTTATTTGAAGATTTTACTTTATATTTAAAAGTAAAAAAGCATTTTATTGGAGCAGATGGACTGATCGCAGGTTAATTTACCGACCCATTTACACTAATCACCTCATGCAGATTAGCCAGTTTTACTTTGATTTCTGTTTTCAGCAGGAAACTGGACACTTTTTTTTTATTTCAGAAAGTTGCTCACGTCTTTGCCCTTCCCTGCCAGTCAGCAAAGCCATGTTATTGCCGGACGGATTGCGGTTATTGCCAACATGTATCGTTTTTGTGGCAAAATAGCGCCTGTTTCCACTTTTTATTCGACGTATTTAAATGAGAGATTTTTTACGGGCGGGGCCGTTGGCTCCGCCCATTTTATTATTATTGTTCCATAACGCGCTTTTTGCTGACGAACACAGTGGCGAAAACCTGTACGAGGAAGAAATACAGGAGCAAGTCCATGTTACCGCGACCCGCACGAACCAGCGCGACATAGATATTGCTGCAGCGGTGACCGCCATTGATGAAAAAACCATCCTGGAACTCGCGCCCGACGTGATAGCCGAGATGCTGCGCGGCCAGCCGGGCGCTTTTTTCCAGCAAACCACGCCGGGCCAGGGAATCCCCATCATTCGCGGGCTTAAGGGGTCTCAGGTTCTGCACATGGTCGATGGTATGCGCCTGAACAATGCCTTTTTCCGCAATGCGCCCAACCAGTACCTGGGCCTGGTCGATTCTTTTGCCACCCAACGGGTTGAAGTTGTGCGCGGCGCCCAGGGATCATTGTACGGGGCCGATGCCATGGGCGGTGTGCTGAACATCCTCACTCATGAACCCGTTTACGACCAGGCCGAATGGCGCCAGGAAAGCCGGCTTTACGGAAGTTTTGACAGCGTCGATGACGGCTGGGTGCTCAGCGCCCGCACCCGGGGAGGCAAGCAGGGCCTGGGTTTCACCGGCGGTGCCAGTTACCAGGATCACTCCTCACGTACTTCAGGTAGTGGAGACACCCTCTCCCCTTCCGGCTATAAATCCAGGGCAGCCGACCTGAAATTCATCATGGACACCAGCGAGCGCTCCAGCCTGATGCTGTCCGCCCAGGTCATGGAACAACCCTCCACGCCCCGCTACGACGAACTTGTGCCAGGTTTCGGACAAGAGGAGCCATCATCCGAGCAATACCTTTTCGAGCCCAACCGGCGCAGTTTCATCCATGCCCGTTATCGCCTGGAAAGTCAAAGTAGCTGGTTTGATCAACTCGAAATCCACGCCGCGCGCCAGGTGATTACCGATGACCGGCTTACCCAGAATTTCGGCAGCACCGCGATTCGGACAGAGAACAACAGCAGCACGCTGGACGGCATCACTCTACAGTTCAATTCAAGCCTGGCTTCAGGGCTGCAGATGGTCTGGGGTGCGGAATATTATACGGATACGGTCGACAGCGAACGTTTTTCGCAGCAGGAAGCTGAGGACATACAAACCGAAGTGCGAAGCCGGTTTCCTGACGGCTCCTCCATGGACAGTGCGGCAGTGTACCTCTCCGGGGAATGGCTGAGCACAGACCGCTTCGACCTGACCGCCGGCTTGCGCTACAGCTGGTTTGACATCAGCCTGCCAGGCGCTGACGACTACGCGGAAGTTTCCTTGAAACCGTCTGATTTTACTGGTGATTTTCACGCTGTTTACGCAATCAGGCCGGATTTTAAGCTGGTGGCAAACGTCGGTCGGGGGTTTCGCCCACCTAATATATTCGACCTTGCCACGCTGGGACCACGCCCGGGCAACCGCTTCAATATCGTCAATACGGAACTCGATCCGGAAACGGTCTGGAGTTACGACTTCGGTTTCAAGATGGAGACATCGCGCCTGGAACTGGAGGTGTTCGCCTTCTATCTCGACTATTCAAACAAGATCACCTCCGTCTACACCGGTGATCAGACCCCGGATGGCCGCGACATCGTGCGCAGTGAAAACCGTAACAATGTCGAGATATACGGACTTGAAGCCGGCACTTACTGGGCGATCCATGACAACCTGAGCCTGTTCGCGGTTGTCAATTACACCCACGGCAAGGAAAAGGACGACAGCGGCCTGGCGTTTCCGGCTGACCGTATACCGCCACTCGCCGGAAAGGTGGGACTTGAGTATTTTTTCAATGAAGAGTGGCGAATGGAGCCATATATCCTGTTTGCCAGTCAACAGGACCGGTTGAGCCCAAGGGATGTCAGGGACCCCCGTATCAACCCTGCGGGCACGGCCGGCTGGGGCACACTGAACCTGTTGCTGGACTGGCAGGCAACGGATTCATTGCAGCTGGGCCTCAGGCTGGAAAACCTGGCTGACAAGGACTACCGGGAACATGCCTCGGGCATTGATGCCCCGGGGCGCAACGTGGGCGTGTGGGTGAACTACACTCTCCCATGAGAAATCAGCTGATTCGCCGTGTCGGGTTCTGGTTATCCCTGCCGGTCGCTGCGCTCCAGGGACTAAGGTTGCGGCGCACTGCGACCCGGCTGCCAGAGGCTTCGGGCGAAAGAAGCGGCGTTTGTGGCGATGGTGAGACCGTCCACTTGCTGGCCTTGGGCGACTCGATTATCGCCGGGGTTGGCACAGGCTTGGTGGAACGATCCCTGCCAGTGCAATTCGCATCCGCTCTCGCGAAGTGCCAGGCATGCCGCGTGCGTTGGCGTACCGAAGGCAAAAATGGCGCAGCGATCGTCCATTTGCGGGGCCAGGTTAACCGGCTGGCAAAGTC
>JABDPJ010000029.1 GCA_013042835.1 Lysobacterales bacterium | reverse complement strand
CCCAATCCCATCGCGGAACAATATGATCTTGGCCGCGAAGTCGGTGTTACCGGAACCCCGGCACTGGTCACCACGGACGGCACCCTGATTCCAGGATACATGCCGCCCGCCCAGTTGCGTGCGCGGCTGGATTCATTAAAAGAGCCGGCGGAATAGACTGGGCGGCAATTGCCGCACTGAGAGCAACTACCTATCTTGCGAGTCGGGTTGAGGCCTGCGTTGTCGGCCGTATTTCAACCTCACGTTCACCGCACCAATTGGATTTATGACTCTGTAAAAGTCGGGCCAGCCGTTATACTATCGGCTGCAAAAACGGGAGCGACACCTTGACTGAGTTCACCTGCCTGCTTGGGGGCCCAGCCTTTTCAGAATTTCACAGGGAAAAGCTTGTTGATGGCTTGCGCAGGTGTGCCGGGCAGGAGGTTTCATTCACGGCGCAGTTCATCTATTTCATCGAGAGCCCGTCCAGCCTTTCACCCGAAAACCTGGAGCGTCTCGAAGCCTTGCTCCAGGCGCAGGTCGCCGCGGAAGTAGAGCCTTCCGGTATGCTGCTGGTCGTGCCGCGCCTGGGAACGCAATCACCGTGGTCCAGCAAAGCGACCGACATCGCTCACCGCTGTGGCATGGACATGGTCAGCCGGATTGAACGTGGTGTTCTATTTCACCTGCCCCCGGAAGGGATTCTGCCTCCGTTGCTGACCAGCATTACTCCACTTATCCACGACCGCATGACGCAAACGGTGCTCGGCAGCCTGCAGGAGGCGAGGAAAATCTTTGATCACCATCCGCCGAGGACGCTGGGGTTTGCGGATCTTTCCACGAATCCACGGACAGCCCTTGAAAAGGCGAACCGCGAACTTGGCCTGGCTTTGTCGGCATCCGAGATTGACTACCTGATAGCGGCCTATGAACAGCTTGGCCGCAACCCGACGGATGCGGAACTGATGATGTTTGCCCAGGCCAACTCGGAACACTGCCGTCACAAGATATTCAATGCAAGCTGGACGCTGGATGGCGAGCCCAGGAAGCGCTCATTGTTCGCCATGATCAGAAACACCCACGCGCACAACCCGCAAGGCGTTTTATCCGCATACCATGATAATTCGGCAGTCATAAAAGGGCGCCGCAGCAAGCGGTTCTTTCCGCAAGCCGGCAGCCATGAATATGACTGGCTGGATGAAGACGTAGGCATCCAAATCAAGGTAGAAACCCATAACCACCCCACTGCAATTTCGCCATTTCCGGGCGCCGCGACCGGCTCCGGCGGGGAGATCCGTGACGAGGCCGCAACCGGACGGGGCGCCCGCCCCAAGGCCGGCCTGACCGGGTTTTCTGTCTCCAACCTGCATTTGCCGCAAAGGCCCCGGGGTTGGGAGGAGAACTCTGGCAAGCCCGACCGCATTGCCAGTGCGTTGGATATCATGATCGAGGGTCCGGTCGGTGCGGCGTCGTTCAATAACGAATTTGGCCGTCCGGCGCTGGCGGGTTATTTCCGCACATTCGAGCAGAGCGTTGGCGGCAGGCTGTGGGGTTATCACAAGCCCATCATGCTGGCTGGCGGTTATGGCAACATCCGCATCGGCCATGTCGACAAGTTACGGCTGTCTGAAGGTGCGGCGGTCATCGTCCTGGGTGGACCAGCCATGTTGATTGGCCTTGGTGGTGGCGCGGCCTCGTCGGTCGGTAGCGGCCAGGGCTGCGAAGAACTGGACTTTGCCTCGGTACAGCGCGGCAACCCCGAAATGCAACGGCGTTGCCAGGAAGTCATCGACCGCTGTTGCGCCCTCGGCGACGACAACCCGATCGTTTCCATTCACGATTGCGGCGCGGGTGGCCTGTCCAATGCACTGCCCGAACTATTGAATGACAGCGAACGCGGCGGCCGGCTTGAGTTACGTGAAATTCCCAGTGCGGATGGCGCGATGAGCCCGATGGAAATCTGGTGCAACGAATCGCAGGAACGCTATGTGCTCGGTATCGAGCGCGAACGCCTGCAGGAATTCGAGTCGCTGTGCCAACGCGAGCGCTGTCCATATGCCGTGCTGGGAACGGTAACGGCAGAGCGCACCCTGCAGGTGAACGATACGTTGTTGAAGCAACAGCCGGTTGACCTGCCCATGGATGTGCTGCTCGGGAAAACGCCCAAAATGCACCGTGATGCGGTTTCCACGAGCGTTGAAGCAGATAAGGTCCCGCACTATGGCGCTTCCCTGGAGGATGACCTGTTCAGTGTTCTGCGGTTTCCGGCTGTTGCCGGCAAGTCATTCCTGATCACCATTGGCGACCGTTCCGTTGGAGGATTGGTTGCACGTGACCAGATGGTGGGCCCTTGGCAGGTTCCGGTGGCCGATGCGGCAGTTACATTGCACAGTTTTCATGGCTTTGCCGGTGAGGCGATGGCGGTGGGGGAGCGTACGCCATTGGCGGTTGTCAACAGCCCCGCAGCGGCCAGGATGGCGGTCGCCGAGGCCATAACCAACATCGCCAGCGCGCCGATCGCCAGCCTCGGCGAAGTCCGCTTGTCCGCCAACTGGATGGCGGCTGCCGGTGAGGACGGGCAGGATGCTGCGCTCTACCAGGCAGTCGAGGCCGTCGGCATGGAACTGTGCCCCGAGTTGGGGATTGCCATTCCCGTTGGCAAGGACTCACTTTCATTGAAGACAGATTGGGTCGATAACCAGCAGCCGAGGCATATGCTGGCGCCGGTTTCACTGGTGATTTCGGCATTTGCACCCGTCAACGATGCCCGCAAGGCACTGACGCCACAGTTACAAACCGGCGCCGGGGCCAGCCGCCTGTTGCTGATAGACCTCGGTGGCGGTGCTGACCGCCTCGGTGGATCCTCCCTGGAACAGGTTAACGGCGTTTTCAGTGACGAGGTTCCGGACCTGGACAATGCCAGCGACCTCGCGAACCTGTTTGCCGCCATGCAGGAGCTTATCCGGCGCGGCCAGGTTCTTGCCTATCACGACCGTTCCGACGGCGGGTTGATCACGGCGCTCTGCGAAATGGCGTTCGCCGGCCGTTGCGGGCTTGAATTGTCCTTTGCAGAACCGTCGTTTGCTGATCCTGACACCCTGCGTGCGCGCCTGTTCGCGGAAGAACCTGGCGCGGTGATCCAGGTTGCCGAGTCGCAATTGCAGGACGTGCTGGATTGCCTGGCGGAACATGGCCTGGAGCGACTGGTTCGGGATCTCGGCAGACCCGTGAAAGGGCACATGATCCGGCTCGATGCTGGCGGGCGTAACCGCCTTGAAAGCGATCTGTGCAAACTTCACCAGGCGTGGAACGAAACCAGTTATGAAGTTCAGCGTTTGCGTGACCATCCCGACTGCGCGCGGGAGGAGTTCAACCGTGCACTGGACTGGGAGCAACCCTGCTTGCAGCCGAGGGTGAACTTTGACCCGCTGCAGAATCCTGCTGCGCCGGCGATCATTGGCGCTGCCAGGCCAGCGGTCGCCATTTTGCGGGAACAGGGTGTCAACGGACAGGTTGAAATGGCTGCGGCATTTGATCTGGCAGGTTTTAGGGCGCGGGATGTACACATGTCGGACC
>JABDPJ010000025.1 GCA_013042835.1 Lysobacterales bacterium | reverse complement strand
CAGAAATAGTGATCAAAACAATTCCTTTGTAGCTGTGTTTAAACGACGGAGCTGGAACATCAGCTCTTGATTGCAACGATATAGCGCAGGTTCCAGGCTAAATTGACTTTTCCGGGCCCCGGCATGTAACCGAGAATTTCTTCCGTGCCGGCAAGGACGTCCGCCGGCGAGGCGAGGTCGATGCCGAAAAGCAGTTTACAGAAGATGCCGCTATCGTCCCTGGTTTCGAATGTCCAGGTGATATCGATGAGTTCATCGCTGTGAACCTCAAGCCCACAGGCTGTTATCTCTGCAGCAGTTGATTCGTCAAGGAAGATACCCTCGTGTCCCATGCTGTTGTAGCGGCCGACAAATTCATTCAGAAACCGGTCAACCCGCGTGCCTTTTTCAGCATCGGCCAGCAGCAGGCGTCCGCCTGGTTTCAAAATCCGCGTGGCTTCACGAAAAAAGCGGGACTTGTCCTCTAGGTGGTGCGAGCCTGCAAGGTTGATGCAGACATCCACGCTGTTGTCTTCAATCGCGATATTATCCAGTGGCGAATGAATGATACTGTCACGCTCACCAAGCGGACAATGCCCGGTGAAATCCGGCGCGGTTTCCACGGCGAGATAGCGCCTGGTGTCACTGGGCAGGTAGGCGCGCAGATAGCCGCCACCGGACGGAGCATCGCAGACCACTTCCGCAGCATTCATGCCCGCACGCTCCAGCGCCAGCTGAAATTCGCGCTGACGGGCTTCAGGATACAATTCCATCGCCTTTTGATAGGCGTCGGCGCGCTTGCTGAAAATCTGTTCGTATGATTGAAACATCCGGCCCGGTTTTGATAAGTGATTCGCGGGTGGGATTATATTTGTTTATGCGGGGCAATGGGGGTAAATTGCCTGAAAACTTTTAATCAACAGACAACGTCGGGGAATGTCAGTGTGCGTGCCATATGCAGATGAACACCGGTAAGCCGGCTGGCGTCATTCTTGCCGGCGGACAATCCCGCCGCATGGGCGTCAAGCGCAAGGCTTTTCTTGAATTGGGTGGACGGACATTGCTGGCCCGTGTGATCGATATATTGAGGCCCGGCGTGGAGCCATTGCTACTCAGTTCTGAGACTGCAACTGACGACTTTAACGATTACGGATTACCGGTAATTGCCGATTTGGTGCCACGCTTCAGTGGCCCTCTGGGCGGCTTGTATTCAGCACTGGAGCATCTCTCGGGCGCGGGTTTTGATGGTGGCCTGGTACTGTGCCCTTGTGACGCGCCGTTCGTGCCGGACAACCTGGTGCAAGTATTGCTTGACGCAGGTCAGGACGATAGAACAAAGCCGGTGGTAGTGTCTTACCAGGGCGTTCTGCAACCGACGTTCACACTGTGGCAGGGTAGCCACTTACCGTTGATTCGCGAGGCCGTGCTGGACAGGGGGCTGGGCGGTTTGAAGCAAATGCTGAGCCTGATGCCGCATACAGTTGTCGAGTGGATCCCCACCGAGCCGTCGCCATTTTTCAATATCAATACGCCGGCAGACCTGGAAGCTGCCACGTTATGGCTTGACCGCACGGGCGCATGATTGGATTATGAAATTAATTTGGAAGATTGGAAAAGGTACAACACATTGCATAAAGAAGCTGAATTCATACCCCTGAATATTGCCATCCTGACCCTCTCGGATTCGCGTACCACCGAGACGGATACATCGGGTCAGTTGCTGGTGGATTCCCTCAAGTCTGCGGGTCACCATCTTGCCGCGCGCGAATTATGCAAGGATGACATTTACGCGAGCCGCGCCATCGTATCCAACTGGATAGCGGACCAGTGGGTAGATGTCATTATTTCTACCGGCGGCACCGGCTTAACCGCGCGTGACTCGACCCCCGAAGCATTGAAGCCCCTGTTTGATCAGCCTATCGAAGGCTTTGGTGAGCTGTTCCGCCAATTGTCCTACGAGGAAATCGGCACGTCTACGGTCCAGTCCAGGGCGGTGGCCGGGCTGGCCAATCAAACCCTCGTTTTCTGCCTGCCCGGTTCGACCGGCGCCTGCCGAACGGGTTGGGAAAGGATACTCAAAGAGCAGCTGGACAGCCGGCACAGGCCATGTAATTTTGTCGCGCACACCCGCTCGGGCGCGCAGTTACGATGAGTATGATCAGCCTTGAGCAGGCCAATGCAAGGCTGGCCAGGAACCAGTCCGTGCTGGCGCAGACAGAGACCGTGAAAATTGGTCAATGCCTGGGGCGTATTCTGGCCGCTGATATTGTCTCTGCAATCAATGTCCCACCGGCGGACAACAGCGCCATGGACGGCTATGCCCTGTTGAGCGAAGACTGGCAGGGGCCTGACCACGGGCTTGAAATCAGCCAGCGGATAACTGCCGGCAACCCGCCGTTACCGCTGAAGAAGGGGACGGCGGCGCGTATATTTACCGGGGCAGAAGTTCCGCCCGGGGCGGACAGTGTTGTCATGCAGGAAAAATGCAGGACGGATGGTAGCTCGGTATGGATGAGTGAAATCCGCGAGCCCGGCGGCAATATCAGGCCGAAGGGCCAGGATATCTGTAAAGGCGCCACGGTGTTAAGAGCAGGCCACCGCCTGCGGCCCCAGGATCTGGGTCTGATCGCTTCGCTGGGTATCGCGGAAGTCGATGTCAGGGCGCGCCTGAAAGTGGCTATCGTATCCACTGGCGAAGAACTCGTTGAGCCGGGCCATGAGCTTAAACCCGGCCAGATCTACAATTCCAATCGCTACATGCTGCAGTCATTGCTTGAGAGTTGGGGTTTTGCAGTGGTCGATCACGGAATCACGGCGGATGACCCGGACATTATCAGCGACGTCATGGCTGCAGCGAGTCGAAATGCTGACGTCATCATGACGACAGGCGGCGTTTCCGTCGGCGAGGAAGACCACGTCAAAGCCGTGGTTGAATCACTCGGCTTTATTGATCTGTGGCGCGTCGCCATCAAGCCGGGCAAGCCTTTCGCTTTTGGCGAAGTGCTGGGTACGCCATTTCTTGGCCTGCCGGGAAATCCGGTGTCGGCACTGGTAACTGCGCTGGTCATCGCGCGACCATTCCTGTTCGCCTGCCAGGGCGCCGGTCAGCAGGAAGTGGTGCCGCTGAAGCAGGTGGCGCTATTCGATAAAAAGAGCAGTTTCCGGCAGGAATACCTGCGCGTGCGCATGGGCTCTGATGGCGCGGAAATGTTTGATAGCCAAAGCAGCGGTGTGCTGTATTCGACCAGTTGGGGAGACGCCCTCGCTGTGCAGAAACCCAATGTGGATATCCAACATGGTGATATCGTCGACGTGATTCCATTCGTGCTGTTCAGCTGACCGCGGCTGTATGCGGGTAACACGGTGAATAAGGTCTTTGACAAGCTGCCCGGCGGGTTAATACTGCTCGACGGTGGCATGGGTCAGGAGCTGATCAACCGGAACGCTTCGGGCCAGGGTGTTTTATGGTCGGCGAAAGCCCTCTTTGATCACCCCGAAGCTGTGCAGGCTGTGCATGAGGATTATATCCAGGCCGGCGCGGACATCATCACCACCAACTCCTATGCGTGTATCCGCAATAATTTTGAACCCGAAGGCCTGCTTGACCGGCTGGGTGAAATGAATCGACTGGCTGCGCAACTGGCGCAACGCGCGAGGGACAAGAGTGGCAGACAGGTATTGATTGCCGGCTCCATGGGACCACAATACGGCAGTTATCGCCCCGACCTGGTGCAGTCCTATGCAAAGACCGAAGCACTTTATCGCGAACAGGCTGAGTTCCTGGCGCCCCATGTCGACCTGTTTATCTGCGAAACGTTGTCGTGTATTACAGAAGCGCGGGCTGCAGTGAGCGCTGCGATGTCAACCGGTATTCCGGTCTGGCTGTCATGGTCGATAGCGGACTCCGGCGCAGCCAATCTGCGCAGTGGAGAACCCATTGCCGAGGCCTGGGCGGATATTGCCGATTCGGGTATCAGGGCGGTGTTGCTAAATTGCTCGCCACCAGAAGCGATCACCAGGGCGTTGCCGGCCCTGGTTTCATTGAGCACAGTGCCGGTAGGCGCCTATGCCAATGCATTCACCCCGATACCGGATAAGTGGGATTTTCATGGCGATGAATCCATCCCGCCGCCAAGGACCGATGTCACACCGCGGGCTTATTCTGAGTATGCCGCCGCATGGCGGAAGGCGGGAGCCAGCATTATCGGCGGCTGTTGTGAAGTCGGTCCGGCGCACATCGCTGCGTTGCATCAAACCCTGAGAGGGTAAAACACGCCTATACTCTGAAGAGACGGAGCAAAATGTATCATGGCTCATTGCATACCGGGGAGCAATCATGTCGGTGAAGTTCAGCCAGTTCCTGTTAAGTGCGTTGTTTATTCTCGCAGCGCCGTACTCTGATGCCGGCCCGAATACCGTATTTATCGATGTTGTCGGCGAGGGTAATTTCGAAGTTGTCTATCACCGGGCGTTGTCCAATGCCACCGGTGCCGCGATCGCCGGAGTGATCGGGGCTGGTATCCAGTCGGGCATAGAAAAAGGCAAGGATTCAGAAAAAGAGGATCAGCTGCGCCCCCTGATCAATAGAGAAAGCTGGAAAGAGCAATTCCTTGACACCCTGAATGAGAAACTGGTTGCTGAAGGCTATGAAGCGATCTGGGTGGAGGAAACCAGGGACATTGGCAAAGGCATTGTTCTGAAAATCTACCCTGATAAATTTGGTTTCAAAATGGTCAATACGTCGAGTCGCCTGGTGTCGGCTTTCATTACATTCGAAGCCAGCTTTTCAGGAACAAGCCGAAACGAACAAAAAGCTGCGCAGAAGGAACCCTATTACATAACCAACAGAAATCAGCACCCGTTTGATGAGCTGCTACAGGAAGATTCACCCGTCAATGCCGAGTTGGAAGCAACGCTCAAAAAGGCGGCAAAAAGGTTGGCCAATAAGCTCATTTACAGCATGAAGGAGTAGAACGCGTGAAGAAGATAGTCATCTTGATAGTTATTCTGTTGGTCCAGGCCTGCGCTTTTACCGACTCAACCCTGAAGGTTGCACATGACTCTGAAGCCGACATCACCGGGCCAATCAGCGAAGCGGAGGGTTTAAGTTTCCTTTCGCCCCAGTTGGAGGATGCGCGGCTGGACAAGGCGCGTATCGGCTGGAAGAAAAATGGTTATGGAGTGAACACCGCGGATATCACGTCAGAGGAGGACGTGGATGTGATTGTCGAGAACGCTATTATCGATGCGATCCAGGACAACGGGCACTCGGTTGTTGAAAACGGCCAGTTAAAAATCGTCGGCACGGTGGACCGGTTCTGGTTTGAAACTGACATGAATTTCTGGACGGTGGAATTCATTGGTGACATTCAATCCACCCTGGAATTTGTCGATGCGGCAAGCAATGAGACCGTTTACCAATCAACGTATTCCGGAAACTACAGGGAAAAGACTGCCGGGGGCCTGGAGAAAACATGGACCGAGGTGATGAGCAAGGCAATGGACAAGCTCATCGAAGATATTGTTTTCGACGAGGACCTGGCCGAGGTGCTGGCTGATTACAGGTAATTGCGGGGGACAAAAGTAACCAGCAGTGAGAAGGCGGGGTGCGAGAGCGTTTACCCCTCCATCATTCTGAGGGGCTTATCGTACACTTCGCGCATCATCGAGCCCTTCTTTGAGTACATTCGCCCAGGATTGCAGAATCCGCTCCGCCGCCGCCCTGTTGCGAATGCGGTTTTGCCAACGAATGTAGCCGGTTTGCCGGTCTTTCTGGCGATCGATGGCCTTGGCTATCAGGTCATCGGTCACTGAATCATATAGCTCCATGTACAGTGTCATTTCACCGGCGGTTTCTGTGTAGCTATGTGAATTGCCGCCAGACCCTGTGTCAGGTGCGACAATGTCGAGGTTGATGATGGCGGGCTTGACCAGCAGAACATCTTCGGCGCGTTCGCTGACCAGTTCATATCCGGCGTTCTCCAGGGTTTCTGCGAATACTTCCTGAAACAACGTGGAAAGCTCAATTTTTATTTTCGCCATGTCCAGATCATTGATTGAAGGAGTGTTTTTACTGTTCTGTTCTTTTTTCCAGTCTTTTCTGAATGCGATATACGGGTCATAGAGAAATATCCTTCGGTACTGGCCCAGGCTGACACCCGGCTCGGCATAGACGGTGGCCAGCTTTGAATCTTCAACCAATTGCAGGCCCTCAACGGTTGCCACAGGCGTGTCCGCACTGGCGGCGCTCAGGCCCCAGGTCATCACCAGCGCTGCGGTCGAAAGAAAATGGACAAACTGGCGGAAGATCATGGCGTGCGTACTCCGGGTAAAGACAACAGGGTGCAAACAGGCAGTATTATGCTACAGAGTCCAAAACATTGGCAGGTATCACGATATTCCCAAGCCAAGGAGGCGCAGATTGACGTACAATCCTGCTTTTGGCCTGTCTGCGACGGGCGGCACCGAGCAAATCAGAAAATGTACAGAATTCGAACTATCAATAATCTGGCTGCCAAGGGCCTGGATCGCTTCCCGGTGGATAAATACCAGGTCGGCCCGGAACTGGCTCCCGTGGATGCTTTAATGCTCCGCAGTCACAAACTGCATGGCGAAGCCATTGAGAACAGCATTATTGCCGTGGCCCGTGCGGGCGCGGGGGTAAACAATATTCCCGTAGAAGAATATGCGCGGCAAGGTGTCGTTGTATTCAATACGCCCGGCGCGAATGCCAATGCAGTCAAGGAGTTGGTGGCGGCGGCGCTGCTGCTTGGTTCCCGGGATATCTTCGGTGGTATGAGCTACGTTCAGACACTCGACGAAATCGATGATGGCGCCGAAATGCACAAATTACTGGAAACGAACAAGAAGCGTTTTGCCGGCTCCGAAATTACCGGCATGACCCTGGGAGTGGTCGGGCTTGGTGCGATCGGGGCGATGGTCGCGAATATGGCGCTGGAACTTGGTATGAAAGTTGCAGGTTTCGATCCTGCTATTTCTATCGAGTCCGCCTGGCGGCTATCCAGTCGCGTACAAAAAGTAGACAGCTTGCAGGCCCTGGTCGGTGTCTCGGATTTCATAACCCTGCATGTTCCGGCCATCCCGCCGACACTCGGCCTGATCAATGAAGAAGTCCTGGCCCGCTGCAAGCCCGGTGCGCGCCTGCTAAATTTTGCCCGCGATGAAATCGTCGACTTGCCGGCCGTGATCGGCGCGCTGGACAGTGGCCATTTGGGTGCGTATATCAGCGATTTTCCCCACCCGCAATTACTGGGCCGGAAAGACGCCTTGTTGTTGCCTCACATCGGAGCAAGCACGCAGGAAGCCGAGGAAAACTGCGCCATCATGGCCGCGGAGCAGCTGATGGATTTCCTCGAAAATGGCAACGTGCGTAATTCCGTCAATTACCCTGACACCCAGATGGCCCGTAATGGTGGCTACCGCATTACCTTTTGCAATGAAAATGTCCCCAAGGTCCTCGGTCACGTTTTAACGGTGCTGGCGGATCATGATCTGAACGTTATTGACATGGTGAACCTCAGCCGGGGTGATTTTGCCTACAGCATCATTGACGTTGAAAATGCGCCGGGCGATGGAGTCATGGATGCAATCAACCACACTGAACACGTGATCAGGGCCAGGTTGCTGCCACCCGCTTGAACCCCATTTGCGAAAGAAAATTTGCGATACTTGCCGCCTGTGCCCGGTTGACGGCACCAATGAAAAAGTACAAAAAGTCCGCAAACACAGGTATGGTGCTGTTAACGCGGTGGTGAGAAAGGCTCCAGAAGCAAGACCAATTGAACTGCCTCCCGATCGCGCGTTCATTGGCGTTGGTTAAACGGGTATGCCGGAAATACCGGGGTTGGCTTGGCTGACCCCGGGCAAAGGGATAGATATGCGACTACTACTTAGATTGAACCTGTTTTACGGTACCTTCGCGGCACTGGTCTGGGGGGGTTACCAACTGGTGCCCGACCTGCATCGTTATCTGCCGCTTGGTGTTGTCGAGACGTTATTCAACCAGGAGCAGGAGAGCGACATTGGTGGCATTGTCATACATGCTTCCAATGTCACGGACGAGGTTGGCGGGCTGTTGTGGCTGGCAATGGCAATCGTCGGCGCGGTCGCCCTGATGGTGCCGGTATCCTGGACCTATATTGCCATACGCAGCAAGGCCAAGATGGACCAGTCACTACTGGAAACCATACTGGTGCTGCCGATTGCGGTTACCGGAATTGTGCTGATCGTACACAACAGCCTGGCAATGGCTTTCAGTCTCGCGGGCGTAGTCGCCGGTGTCCGTTATCGTTACTCATTGAAAAGCACGGCAGATTCCCTGTTTATATTCATGGCCGTCGGCGTCGGCCTGTCCTGCGGTGTAGGCATGCTTTTGGTCGCCGCGATGATGTCTGCAATTTTCAATTACACCTTCCTGATACTTTGGGAATTGAACTATGGCCGTTCGGATGATTCAAAGACCTATATGCGCCAGAGCCCACGGGAGCTTGAAAAAATCAAATCCCAACAGAAAGACAAGGGCATATTTGAGTAGCGCCTGAACATTTTTGGATTTTTTTATGAAGTACTTTCAACTTTTTCTATTGTCGTTTTTGCTGGCCGCCGGACTGGCCCAGGCCAAGGCGAAAAAGGTCGATGACTACTACTGGACCGGCGTCGAGCGGGTCGTCGCCATTGGTGACCTGCACGGCGACTACGAGCAATATATTGCAGTCATGAAGTCGGCGGGTCTGATCGACGAGAGAGGTAGATGGGTCGGTGGAAAAACTCACCTGGTACAAACCGGTGATATCACGGATCGCGGCCCGGACAGCCGGAAGATTATTGATCACCTGGTCAAGCTGGCAAAGCAGGCCAGAAAGAAAGGTGGTTATATTCACATGCTCATCGGCAATCACGAGGCAATGAATGTTGTCGGTGACCTGCGTTACGTTTCGGATGGCGAATACAAGGCATTTGCCGGCAGAAATTCAGCCCGTTTCCAGGAACTGCAGTGGCAACGGCAGGTCGAGTGGATGCGCACCAACGTTCCGGAGTTCGAGGAACTGGATCTCGAGGCCTATCGCCTGGAATGGGAAAAACAGGTTCCGCTGGGTTGGGTTGAGCACCGCCAGGCCTGGTCTCTTAACGGTGACTATGGCAAATGGGTCAAGGACAACAAAGTGGCCATCCGTATCAATGACACCATTTTCCTGCACGGCGGAATCAGCGCCAAGTACTGTAAAGACAGCCTGCAATCCCTGACCGAACAGGTCATGGTGGCGATGGCAAATCACGATCCTGCCGTCATAACCATTGTAAACGACCCGCTCGGGCCCTTGTGGTACAGGGGGTTGGCAAATGAAGACGAGTCGGACGAAATTTACAGCCAGACGCTCGACAATATTCTCAACCGTTATGGTATCAAGCGGATCGTTATCGGTCATTCACCGACCGGCGGCGTCGTCTGGCCACGATTTGACCAGCGGGTGATTGCCAACGATACCGGCATCGCCGCTTATTACGGTGCGCACAAAGGACTGTTGGAATTAACTCCGGAAGGTGTATTTGCGATCTATGACGACCTGAAAATCCCGCTGCCCGGGCGTAATGACGAACGCGTGGAATATCTGCGCGCGGTGATTGAGGCAGACGCGAACAACGCGCAACTCAAACAGCGACTGGCCATTTTGCTGGCGCCCCCGCCCGAGGCGACCGGCGAATTGACCGATGTGGAAAGCGAGGACGGCGAAGCGGTTATTGCTTCCCCCGGCACTTGTCAATGACGTCCCGTTTGAACTGTTTCGGATCGTTGATTGTTTCGTAGAAATCTTCAATATATTTGAGGGCACTGCGACGCGTGCGGTCGGTCAGGTGCTTGTTGGATTCGAACAGTGCAACGATTTCGGGCTTTTTCTCATTAAACAGCTTGACCGTTGCGGGCAATTCGTCATTGAAAGCACAGAACCCGCGATAAAGCCTCTGCTTGATATTGCGCATTTTCAGACCGTCAGGCGGCGCAGCATAGTGAGCGTTTACCAGTCCGGTTGAATCAAAGTCATAGGGTACGCCATACTTCGGGATTTCATCGTTACCGGCACCAATCAGCCTGGAGTTATGGCAACACTTGTCCTTGTCAGGCCCGCTGGTGGCCGCCCAATCGAGGTTGCCGATCATGAGCTGAAACAATGAAAACCTGCTGCTGGTTACCGGATCAAGCTGGGAGTAGGGGACTTTGGGAATGGTCAGTTTCTCGAGGTCATTGCGTTTGGCAACGTCATCGATATCCTCGATAAAAAAACCAAAACGACTGAATGAATCGCTATCCCTCTCGCTATCGCTGTACTCGATCATCATGGGCCTGGCGCGGAAACTGTAATCGCTGAGCAGGTTGTAAATCCGGTAAATCAGAAATTCCTTGACGTAGTATTGTTGATACTTGCTGTTCGTATCGCAATACGTCACCAGCTTCAGGGATTTATTGCCCCTGAACATCGTGCCCTTCATTGCTTTCTTGTCGAAGTGCACCTTTAAAGGCGGAAATTTGCACACGCGCAAGCGGCGGCTGATTCCCCTTGGCGCCACTTGAACATCGATGGTATGTCGTTGTCCGTCTGCTGCTGTGTAGGTGAGCTGCGCAGGATAGAGGGTATCATCTTTGACATTGCGTCGAATCGTGCGTAATGGCGCGCTGAGCGTTACGTTCATTTCACCCGCATCGTCGAAAAGCTTCGGCGGCTTGGTGTCCCGGGCAGCCAATGCCGGGGAACTGGTAAACAAGAGACTGACCAGCAATGTGGCGATAGCACAGCGGGTTTTTACAATCATTGGATATCCTGCCTTGAACTTAACGACTGATGTCAGTTAGTTAAAAGCATACTCCAATCAGTTGAATTCATATAGTCAGTGCAAAATTCTGGTTCGGACCGTTGCTGGTATTTTGGCCAGTTCCTGCATCAGCCCGGTGGCGTCTTCGGATTCGATATCCATGACGACGTAACCGATATCACCATCGGTCTGTAAATATTGCGCAGCGATATTGACCTCGTGTTTGAAAAAGACCTGGTTGATGCTTTTCAGAACGCCCGGTTCATTATGATGTATGTGCATGATGCGGCGGGTATCGCCATGATCAGGCAATGAGACCTGTGGGAAATTGACCGCCGAGCGGGTTGAGCCATTGTCGCTGTAGCGTACCAGTTTGCTGGCTACTTCTACGGCAATATTCTTCTGTGCCTCCAGCGTGCTGCCGCCGATATGCGGTGTCAGCAGGACGTTATCCAGCCCGAGCAGCGGGGATTCAAAACGGTCCTCATTGGACTTGGGTTCGCGTGGAAAAACATCGATGGCTGCACCGGCGATATGGCCCGATTTCAGGCCCTCGCTGAGCGCCTCGATGTCCACAACCGTGCCACGCGAGGCGTTGATCAGGTAGCTGCCCGTGCGCATCTTCCCAATAGCTTTCGCAGACATGAGATTGCGCGTGTCTTCCGTGTCCGGCACGTGCAGTGAAACCACGTCGGCCTCATTCAACAGGGTATCGAGGTCCGGCCGTTCCTCGGCATTGCCCAACGGTAATTTGTTTTCAATATCCTGGAAAATCACCCGCATGCCCATGCTTTCAGCAATGATGCCCAGCTGCGAACCAATGTGGCCGTATCCCACGATGCCCAATGTCTTGCCGCGTATCTCTGTGGAACCGCTGGCTGATTTGAGCCATTCACCCCGGTGCGCGGCAGCGTTCTTCTCGGGGATTCTGCGCATCAGCATGATGATTTCCGCCAGCGACAGCTCAGCCACGCTGCGGGTATTGGCAAAGGGTGCGTTGAATACAGGGGTCCCCACACGTTCCGCCCTTTGCAGGTCAACCTGGTTAGTGCCGATGCAGAAGCAGCCAATGGCCGTCAGACGGTCGGCTGCCTCAAGGGCGGCGGCATCCAGTTGGGTGCGCGAACGAATACCGACGAAATGCACGCCTTTCAGTGCCTGGCGCAGAGCTTCGGGCGTAAGTGCGCCCTTTTTCTCCGTGATGTTGGTGTAGCCGGCGTTTTCTATAACCTCCCGCGCCATTGGGTGAATGCCTTCGAGCAAAAGAAACTTGATTTTTTCTTTGTCCAGTGAGTAACTTCGTTCAGAATTGACCATGTGATTCAACCATACATCCGAGTAATGTATTAAGCTTCATTGTCGCGTCAGGCACCCCTGAGATCAACCGGTAATATTGCATGCAAGAGCAACAGAAAAATAAACGGCTGGAGATTTTTCAAACCCATTGCCCGGGCCTGGAAATCAGTCATGAAAAAGCGATCCTTGAGAGCCACGGATGCGACTGGACCCGTTTCCGTGCGCCGGACCCGGCAGCCGTGTTGTTTCCGCGCTCTATCGAAGAGGTCAGGCAACTGGTGGGGGTGGCGATTGAACACCGGGTTGCCCTCGTGCCGTCCGGCGGTCGCACCGGCCTGAGCGGTGGCGCGCTTGCGGCTAATGGTGAAGTCGTTGTGTCGTTTGATCGCATGCGGCGGATCAAGAATTTTGATGCCGTCGACCGGACCCTGACGGTGGAGCCAGGAGTGGTGACCCAGGCGGTGCAGGAATTTGCCTCGCAGAATAATCTGTACTATCCGGTCAGTTTCGCCTCCGAGGGGTCGTCACAGGTCGGCGGAAACATTGCCACCAACGCGGGCGGCATTCGTGTTCTCCGCTATGGCCTGACCAGGGACTGGGTAGC
>JABDPJ010000023.1 GCA_013042835.1 Lysobacterales bacterium | reverse complement strand
GGTCCGCGGAATGGCCGAAATTGGCACGGTCGCCAGTCTCGGTGACCTGTCCGACCTGCGTTTCAATCATCACCGTGGGATCAAGCTGATGTTGTCGATCATGCTGTTTCTCGGTTGCGCAATGTATTTATCCGCCCAGGTCGAGGCTTGCGCCAAGCTGTTTGAGAACCTGTTTGATTGGAACAAGGTTGTTATAAGTGTCGTGATATTCACGATCCTTATTGCATACACCGTCCTCAGCGGCGAAATCGGCGGTATTCTGACGCAGGCTTTCCAGGGCCTGGTGATCGTCGTCGCTGGCCTGATTTTCATCGTTTCATTTTTCACCGTGACCGGAGGTTTCGGGCCGGTGCTCGAGGCGATTTCCGGATCCAGGGGTGCGGCGGCCGGCCTTGATCCGAATGCGATGACGGCCTGGGGCAGTTTGCCGGGCTCTTATTCCTTTGCCTGGGTGCTGTTACCCACGCTGGGTATCATGTGCCAGCCGCAGGTGCTGACTCGCATGATGATGCTGCGTGATCCACGCGACATGCCGCAGTTGTCGATCTACGCCACCTGCACCAACATGGTCGCCGGCATGATGGTCATGGCGGTTGGTTATTGCGCCATCTACCTGGTGGCGAACGGCACGGTTACCATCACCGATGCCGACAAGGCGGTTTTCAAGGTCGCGGACTACCTGGGTATAGTCGCGCAGCTGTTTGTCTACCCGGCAGTACTCGCTGCCGCGCTGTCGACATCGAGCCTGTTCCTGTCGCTGGCCGGCAATATCGTTTCCCGCGACCTGCCCGGTTCACTCGGTCTCAGCATTGCCCCGCAGCGGCAAATGGCCATTTCCCGTATAGCGATGTCGCTGATGGGTATCCTCGCCATTGCCTTTGCCGTGGTCAGCGGAGACATGGTGGCCATTCTGGGCACCTATGGTTTCGGCACACTGGCCGCCGCGACTTTTCCGATTTTCATCATCGGCCTGCTGTGGAAGGGCGCCAGTGGCCGCGGTGTCATGTTGGGCATGCTGACCGCGCTGGCAACTACGGTTGGCGGCGTCAGTATCGAGCTTGGCAAAAAGTTCGGGTTCTTGAGTTTCGACTGGCCGGGCGGAATCCCCTGGTACATCTTCGTCATGGCGGCGTCCGTGGTAGTCACCATTTTTGCCTCGCTCGTCACCGGCGGTGACAAGCTCGACAAGCGTGTCGAGTTGGCGATGGAACTCTAGGGTTGATTCCACCACCTGGCTGAATATGGCCGCCTGCTGTTGCAGGCAATCAGCGCAGTTTTACGGGGATAACGACCGTCGATACGCTAGCTGGTCCAGTCCAAAACCACCTTGCCCGCGTTGCCGCTTTCCATGGCGTCAAACCCTTGCTGGAATTCATCAATCGGCAGGCGGTGCGTAATGATCGGGTTCAGGTCCAGGCCACTTTCGATGAAGACGGACATCTTGTACCAGGTTTCGTACATTTCCCTGCCGTAAACACCGCGGATGGTGATCATGTTGAAAATGATCTTTTCCCAGTCGATGGAATAGTCCTTGTCCGGGATGCCCAGTACCGCTACCTTGCCGCCGTGGCAGAGGTTGTCGAGGATATTTTGAAAGGCGGCAGGTGAACCGGACATTTCCAGTGCCACGTCAAAGCCCTCGCTCATGTGCAACTCGCCTTGAACCTCCTCTAAGGATTCACGCGTGATGTTGACCGTGTGCGTGGCGCCCAGTGCTGATGCCAGCTCCAGCCGGTAGTCACTGAGGTCGGTGATCACGACGTTGCGAGCGCCGGCATGCTGGCACACGGCAGCTGCCATGCAACCGATGGGTCCGGCGCCGGTGATCAGGACGTCTTCACCCAGCAGGTCAAACTGCAGTGCAGTGTGGACCGCATTGCCAAAAGGATCGAATATCGAGGCAATGTCCAGGTCGATACCGCGCCGGTGCTCCCAGACATTGGACATCGGCAGTGAGATGTATTCTGCAAAGGCGCCCGGGCGGTTAACGCCGACCCCCGATGTATGTGCACACAGGTGGCGTCTGCCGGCCATGCAATTGCGGCAGCGGCCGCACACCACGTGGCCTTCGCCGGACACGAGCTGGCCCGGATGAAAATCATTGACATTCTTGCCAACCTCGACGATCTCGCCAACGAACTCATGCCCGATGACCATCGGTACGGGTATCGTTTTTGCGGCCCATTCATTCCACAGGTAAATGTGCAGGTCAGTTCCACAAATCGCCGTGCGTTTGACCTGTATCAGCACATCGTTCATACCGACCTCGGGCAACGGAACATCCTGCATCCAGATCCCCTTGCCGGCTTCGCGTTTGACCAGGGCTTTCATGTGGGCGTTACTCCTGTGGCGGGTGGTTGTCTGTGCAGGCATATTTTAAGCCTCTTTTTCAATAATCCCAACAACGGACGGGGCAACCTGGTGCACTGCGGAATTTCTCTGACTGTATGTCTGCAATCATGGCCGTTGCGCTGCGTCGGGACTGTTGCGGGTCACAAGTTCGCTGGCCAGGGTTCACCGGCGCGAACCGTTCAGTGTTATTATTTTGCGAAACAATCAGGATCGCGCATGAATGACATTGCCAGCTATTGGAATTATCCACTTGTTACCCTGAGCACGGGATCGCAAATCACGGTCAGCCAGGTCATTTTGACCATTTTACTGATTGTTGTCGGTTTGGTACTCACCTGGTATTTACAGCGGCTCGTCGGGCGTCAGTTGATCAAGGCAAAAGTTGATCCAAACGTTGCCCAGACTGTTCAGCGCATTGTTTTTTACGGTCTCCTGATCGTGCTGTTCATTACCACACTGGGAATGTTGCGCATTCCCGTCACCGCGCTGGCTTTCATCAGTGGCGGTGTCGCCATCGGTATCGGTTTTGGCGCCCAGGCGATTATCAATAACCTGATCAGCGGCTGGATACTGATGTCCGAGCGCCCGGTGCGTATTGGTGACTTCGTTGAAATCGATGCCCACCGCGGTGTCGTTGAAGAAATCGGCAACCGTTCAACCCGTATCAGGCGGGTCGATGGTGTGCACCTGATGGTGCCCAACAGCCAGATGCTGGAGCGCGTTGTGGTTAACTGGACGCTGGTCGATCGGAATTTCAGGACCACGGTACGAGTCGGTGTCGTTTATGGATCACCGGTCCGGCGGGTTTCCGAACTGATAATGCAGGCAACGGTTGAGCAGCCAGACACTTTGCAGGATCCTAAACCAATTGTTGTCTTTGAGGATTTTGGTGACAATGCATTGATCTTCGAAGTTTTTTTCTGGTGCCATGGCGGCGGCGAGCGTGAGCTCAGGATGATCCGCAGTGATATCCGCTACAGGATTGAGCAATATCTGAATGATGAGGGCATCGTCATCGCGTTCCCGCAGAGGGATGTCCACCTGTATGCAAAGACACCCATTGAAGTGATGGCGAGAGACGCATGAAAACTTCGTTTGACTGGAAGCACCTTGATTTTACCGATGCGGATGATGCCCGCTGGCTCCGGCATGAAAGCGGTGTCCCGGACATCGTTGCAGACGCCTTGCTTAATGTGGATAGCCGGCCACGCGCATTACAGACCGATAACGGTGTGTTGTTGATCTTGAGGGGCGTTAATCTGAACCCGGGGTCTGATATGGAAGACATGGTTTCCGTGCGGTTGTGGGTTGAGAAAAACCGGATCATTAGCAGCAGTCGCCGCCATTTGATCTCACTTAATGAGATCAGCAAAAAGATTGAAGCCGGGAAGGGCCCGCAGACTGTGGGTGAATTTGTCAACACGCTGGTTGAGCGCCTGGGTGATTTCATAACTGAGGCGACTGAAAAAATCGAAGAGGTTCTGGACGCTGCGGAAAATGAGCTTAATGATTCCGCGGTGATCGCCCGCAATAGCCCATTCAGCATTGCCAGGCGTCAGACAGCAAGAATCAGGCGTTATCTCGCACCGCAGCGGGAAGCCCTCGATCGCCTGTCGAGGATCACGGGTCCGCTATTTAATGAGGATGACAGGGCCAGGTTCAGCGAGCAGGCGAACCACGTGACCCTGGTCCTTGAAGATATTGATCTCGTCCGTGAGCGGGCGATGGTGGCCCAGGAAGAATTTCTCAGCATTGTTGCGCATGAACAGAATGCCAGGATGCTGGTGCTGTCCATCGTCGCCGCGATATTCCTGCCGCTTTCTTTCCTGACCGGGCTGATGGGCATGAATGTTGCCGGCCTACCCGGACTGGTTAACGAATGGGCATTCTGGATACTGGTGGTTCTGATGCTCATCATTACCGCGGTCATTCTATTACTGTTCCGCTTCAAGAGGTGGGTCTGACCCCAGCACCTGGTGGCCGTGAACTGTGCCTGGAAGATAGTTGTATCCCCGTAGTTTCTTGGTGAATAGTCAATCAATTTATCTTATACATGTATTGTATTCCAGGTGTCATATTCTGGGTTATTTTGTCTTTCAGGCAGCCTGAAACTAAAAATAGAACATATTAAATTAGAATGTTAATAATTATAAGTGATTGATAAAAAAAGTTATTTAAAATAAAATCGCTTAAATTTGGTTATAAAAATGGAAGAAAATCCCTCTAGTAAAAAAAGTTATACGTTATTGTATAAATAATGTATAATGCCGTGCTTCGATTCTAACCAGACTTCAATGTGACCGATTATGAACAAGTTCGTTATTTCTGCCTTGTTGGCAATGGCAGTCTCACTGCCCGCGGCGGCGCAAGGACCCCGGGCGCCCGGCGTTTTTGTGGCCGAAGCGACCGTCAAGTCTTTTCCCCTGGCAGTTGAGGCACTCGGCAATGCCTCCGCTAACGAAGCCATAGAAATTCACCCTGAAATAACCGCCAGGCTGACCTCGATCAGCTTTGAAGAGGGACAGTTTGTCGATGCCGGCGCCCGCTTGGTGGAACTGGAGAATGTTGAGCCTCTGGCCGAACTTGCTTCGGCGCGCGCCCGGCTGGTTGATTCCGAAAGCCAGTACCGTCGATCCGCGGAGTTATTCAGGACGAACGCCGTGGCTGAATCCCAGTTGCAGCAGCTTGAAGCCCAGCGGGAGGCCGACCGGGCTGCTGTAGCGGCGGCCGAGGCACGCGTTGAGGACACGGTTATTACTGCGCCGTTTTCGGGCCGGCTCGGCCTGCGCCGGGTCAGTGTGGGCAGCCTGGTGACGCCGTCCACCGTCATCACCACGCTGGACGATACCAGCTCAATAAAGCTGGATTTCGATGTGCCTGAAATTTTCCTGTCCCGGATCGAGGAGGGACTAAGCGTGCTGGCACGCAGTGCCGCATGGCCCGACAGGCAATTTGAGGGCATCGTTACAGCGGTCGACTCCCGCGTAGACCCGGTCAGCCGGACCGTCATGGTCCGCTCGAAGATTCCAAACGAGCAAGGTCGCCTGCGAGCGGGCATGTTCCTGACAGTGACCCTGCTGAAAGAAGACATCGAAGCGCTGATGGTTCCTGAACAGGCGCTGGTGCCGGAACGCAGCACGCAGACCGTGCTGGTGGTCGGCGCCGACAATATCGTTGAACAACGCCTCGTTAAAACCGGCAGGCGCCAGCCGGGCGAAGTTGAAATTCTGGCCGGCCTCGAACCCGGCGAGCGGGTAATCGTGGAGGGTACACAAATGGCCCGCGACGGTCAGCCGGTGACGCTGTTGAATGCTGCGGAGACAGCTCGATGATTCTTTCCGATCAATCGGTACGGCGACCGGTATTCGCTTCGGTCATTTCCCTGCTGCTCGTCATACTGGGTCTGGCTGCGATGATGAACCTGCCGGTCCGGCAGTACCCCGATGTCGAGTCACCGGTGGTATCGATTGATACCCGTTACCGCGGAGCCTCCGCCGAGGTCGTGGAAACCAAGGTGACACAGGTCATTGAAGACCGGGTTGCCGGCATTGAAGGTATCGTCAAACTGACATCCAGCAGCCGTGACGAACGCTCGGATATCCGCATCGAATTCGACCTGGACCGTGATGTTGACGCGGCGGCAAATGATATCCGGGACCGGGTGTCTCGGGTTCTCGACCAGTTGCCGACCGAGGCCGATCCGCCTGAGATCGCCAAGGCCGACAACTCGACCCAGGCGGTCATGTTCCTGAACCTCACTTCTGACCGGATGAACGGCCTGGAAATTACGGATTATGCAGACCGTTACCTGGTAGACAGATTCTCAACCGTGCAAGGCGTCGCACGGGTCAATATTTCGGGCGCACGCCGTTATGCCATGCGTATATGGCTTGACCGGCAGTCACTGGCTGCTCGGGGCCTGACGGTGCTCGATATCGAAAATGCCTTGCGGTCCGAAAACGTGGAACTGCCCGCTGGCCGCCTGGAGTCGGAGTCGCGTGAGTTTACGCTGCGTACCGATACCGGCTTCAATACCGAGGGTGATTTCAAAAGCCTTGTCGTCGGACGTGGCGCAGACGGGCAACTGGTGCGCCTCGGCGAGGTAGCGGAT
This sequence comes from Lysobacterales bacterium, assembly GCA_013042835.1. Lineage (GTDB taxonomy): Bacteria > Pseudomonadota > Gammaproteobacteria > Xanthomonadales > SZUA-36 > SZUA-36. The sequence continues at coordinate 818 of JABDPJ010000023.1, read as the reverse complement.
GTGCGTATCGGTGCTGAGAACGAACGCAGTATCGCCCGCGCGAATGGCGAATCAGCGGTCTCGCTGGCCATTGAACAACTGTCGAAGGCCAACAGCGTGCTGGTTTCGAGAGCGGTCAGGGATGAAGTCCTGGCCGTGGCTGATGAATTGCCTGAGGGCATGGTCCTGAGCGTCAATTATGACCGTGCCGAGTTTATCGAGGCGTCGATGAACGAGGTCTACAAGGCATTGGTGGTCGCGCTGGTGCTGGTCCTCGTCGTTATCTACTTCTTCCTGGGTTCTTTCAGGGCCACGCTGATACCCGCCATCGTGGTGCCTATTTCCGTGGTGTCCACCTTTATCGTCATGGGGGCGATGGGTTACACCGTCAACATCCTGACGCTTCTCGGGCTTGTCCTTGCCATTGGCCTGGTGGTGGATGACGCCATCGTGGTGCTGGAGAACATTTACCGGCGTATTGAGGAGGGGCAAAAACCCCTGCTGGCCGCACTTGATGGCTCGAAGGAAATCGGTTTTGCCGTTATCGCCACGACCCTGGTGCTGATCGCGGTATTTGTACCCCTGTCCTATATCGAGGGAGACGTTGGCCGCCTGTTTCGTGAATTCGGTATTACGCTCGCTGCAGCCGTTCTTTTCTCCAGTCTCGTCGCGCTGACCTTGACACCCATGCTCTGTTCCAAGATTCTGCGCGGACGTGAATTGCGCGCCGGTCTGCCGGCAAAGGTTGATCAATTTTTCATGTGGCTTCGCGAGCACTACCGGCGCTTGCTTGAACGGGTTATCGAGTGGCCGAAAGTTATGTTGGCCCTGGTCGTGAT
>JABDPJ010000021.1 GCA_013042835.1 Lysobacterales bacterium | reverse complement strand
ACGGTGAGTGTTATTCCCGACATGGTGTTTTCTCTCCCAAGAATGAAATGATAAATTTTATCGGCGGAACTATATCACAACAGGCTCAATAAATGAGCCGGAATCATTGACATACGGCCTGATAATTCGCGGGCCGGTGGTCCGGCGCCCGGCCCGTGCATTTTGCAGGCTAGCGGGCAAAAGTCCGGCCGAAAAAATCACCCTCGTGCCAGTCTGGCCGGTCCGGCTCATTGGCGATCAGTTCACCGATCCTCGCATTGATGCGCGTAAACCTTGCCGCCGCTCCATAGTGGATAGGCAGATTCAGGTCATCACTGGGTTTGTGATAGTGCTTCTGGAGAAAACCTGAAGTTATTAACCCGGTATCAACGTCTTCATCCCTGGACTTCACCCCCGTCACCAGGTACACCGAAGGAATACCTTGTTGCACTAACCGGTAGTGGTCGCTGCGAACGAAGATGTTCTGTTCCGGAAAAGGATCGGGCGTCAGTTCAATAGCAAAATCGCGAGCCGCGGCGCGCACCGCATCGCCAAGCTCTGAATGTTGGGCGCCAAAGGCAATGACATCGGCAAAGTCAAACAGCAACAGGGGCATATCCAGGTTGACCGCACTGACAATGGAGGCTATTGGAACGGTTGGATTCATGGCGAAATACTCTGAGCCAACCAAACCCTTTTCCTCCGCGGTAACGGCAATGAACAATACGGAGCGCCGCGGTGGCTGGCCTTGCGTTAGCAGGCGGGCTGTTTCCAGCATTACCGATACCCCCGAAGCATTATCCAGTGCTCCGTTGTTGATCGGGTCGGCCTGGCCCTCTTCAAGTCCATCCGCATGTAATTCACCAATATGATCAAGATGCGCAATATAGAGTACATATTCATTTGCGAGTAACGGGTCGGAACCTGGCAAGACAGCCACCACGTTCGGGCTGCTGATGTTCTCATGACTGCTGCGCTGACGCATCTCGACAGCACCTTCAAGAGCAAACCCCGGCAATGGCTGTCCGCTCTCATCAAACTCGAGCAGTGTTGGCAGGTCTACGGGGGCATTTCTGAAAAGCGGGTCCGCCGCTGTGTGCCGTATCATACCGCCCGCCTGTATCTGGTCGAAAACACCGTGGACCTTGCCAGCGCCGTTAATCCAGCCCATCGAAGGCGAGCCGACCCTGCTGCGCAGCCTGTCCCACTGGTATCGCTTTGCCGACCTGGGCGTATGAATGCTCAGAAGCCCTATCGCACCGTGCCGCACGGCGGCCTTGGCCCGCTCGGTTCTCGAGGCAAAGTGCGCCCCTTCTTCACTCGGAAATCCATGCGGCTGGCCCGCAAAGGTGACGACCACTTTGCCCTTGACATCGAGATTGGCGAAATCATTGTGGCCAAGTTCAGCAGCCTCGATACCGTAACCCGCGAACACCAGCCCGGCTTCGAGTTCCGTGGTGGCGCGGCCAAGCGAGGGACCCATGTAAAATTCCTCCACGAAAACCAGCTTTGTCGTTTCGCCGGCCTGCTTGAGAATCATTTCAGCAGACCCGGATTCCTGCAAAGCACGCCGCAGGGGTACCTGCTGAAAGTAACTGCCCTCGTTCCCCGCAGGTAACAGGCCCATTTGCCGAAACTGGCTGGCCACGTAGTTGGCGGCAGTAATGTAACCACGGCTGCCCGTCTGCCGGCCGCGCATCACGTCATCAGCTAGAAACTCGATATGGGCTTGCAAACGGTTCTGAAGCTGCAGCTCCATTTCATCACCCGCCCGTGCAGGGCTGGTAATAAACAGCAGCGCGCAGCCAAGCAAAAAAACATAACGCATGGCAATTCCTCTTATTTGACTTCGGCTGCGAAAAGCTATGATCCGGGCTCGAATGGCGCCAGTTTCCTGGGCACCAGCAGGTTTTTCAAGCGAACATACTTTGGTAGGCCGTCACGGCCATAGGGCGGGTAGTCCTCGCCGTGTATCAGGGGCTCCAGGTAGCGCCGCGCAGCTGCGGTAATACCGTACCCGTCCTTGGTGATAAAGCGCCGAGGCATCATCTTTTCACGGTTAGCCACCCTGGCCAGCTGTGCTTCGCCGACTTTCCAGCGATACGGCTTGTCCGAGGTCCGGACCACGATCGGCATGACGCCGGATTTGCCCTGCAAGGCAAGCTGCACGGCCGCCTTGCCCATGGCATAAGCCTGGTCAACATCGTTCTTCGAAGCGACATGGCGGGCGGATCGTTGCAGGTAGTCGGACACGGCCCAATGGTTCTTGTAACCCAGTGAGTTGCTGATCATGTTGGCAATCACCGGCGCCACCCCGCCCAGTTGGGCGTGGCCAAAGGCGTCGCGAACGCCTGAGTCGGCAAGGAACCGTCCTTCCTTGTCGCGCACACCCTCGGAAACGACGATTGAGCAATAGCCGCGGGTCTTGACCGTTTTGTCGACTTTCTTCAGCAGCGATTCTTCATCCAGCGGCAGCTCAGGAAACAGGATAATGTGAGGCGGGTCGCCTCTCTCACGCTGTGCGAGTCCGCCGGCAGCCGCTATCCAGCCGGCATGGCGGCCCATGACTTCGAGAACGAAAACCTTGGTGGAACTGGAGGCCATGGACTCGACATCCAGGCTTGCCTCCATGATTGAAACGGCGACATATTTGGCCACTGAACCAAAACCGGGGCAGTTGTCGGTAATCGGCAGGTCGTTATCGATGGTCTTGGGTACGCCGATGCACTGCACCGGGAAGCCCAGCTTTTTACCAATCTGGGAAACCTTGTACGCCGTGTCAGCGGAGTCGCCACCGCCATTGTAAAAAAAGTAACCGATATCATGGGCCTTGAAGACCTCGATCAGGCGTTCATATTGCGCACGGTTTTCATCAATGCCCTTCAGTTTGAAGCGGCATGAACCAAACCCGCCGCCCGGTGTGTGGCGCAGGGCCGCGATATCGGATTTGCGCTCTTTGCTGGTGTCTATCAGTTCCTCGTTGAGGATTCCAATAATGCCGTCCTTACCCGCATACACCTTCCCGAGGCGGTCTTTATTCTGACGCGCTTCCTCTATCAAGCCACAGGCCGTGGCATTGATGACCGGAGTAACTCCGCCGGATTGTGCGTAAAGCAAGTTCTTCTTTTTCATGATTTTCCTTAAATCCTTTCAATCTACATTGACTTGACTGGTACGAGAGGTTAGCGTTAGCGCCTATTTTAAGGGACGGGGACCGTCTAATGCGAATTGTAATTTTAGGGTCGCCGGGCTCTGGAAAAGGAACCCAGGCTGCATTGCTTGTTGAGCGTTTGGGATTACCGCATATCTCAACGGGCGCCTTGCTGCGCGACGCCGTGAAAAGCGGCTCTGAGCTTGGTTTACGGGCCAAGTCAATTATTGATAAAGGCGAACTCGTGTCCGATGAGATCGTCTCGGCAATGCTGGAGGAGAGGCTCGGCCAGGCAGATGTTGCCGGAGGTTTCATCCTTGATGGCTACCCGCGCAACGTGGCCCAGGCAAAGTCACTGGATGTCATGCTGGAACGCATCGGCCAACCTGCGGACGAAGCGATCCATATTGATATCGACCCGGAGCTCATCGTTGCGCGAATCGCCAAGCGGGCGAAAGAAGAGGGCCGCAGCGATGATACCGAGGAAACCGTGCGTAACCGCTTGCGGGTTTATGAGGAGCAGACTGCACCCGTGGCGGATTATTATGCCGAACGTGGCCTGCTTACCCGCGTACTGGGCGAAGGGACAATCGAAGAAATCCTGCAGCGCATACTGAGCATCCTTAGCCTCAATCCCGGTGACGATTGAGCAGAAGGCCACGTAGTTGCGGTCCCGCGTAAAGGCTCTGTCCGACGGCTTTTCCTGTGCATAGTATTTTAACAAGCCTGGCCAATATGCTGCGTCTGCGCAGCGGGCCTCAGGATTTGCCTGCCTCCTGGCCTTTGGTGGTGCTGTTGCTCTCGGCATACCTGGTGCAAAACGTGGTTACCGGACAACAGCTGGAAGATGATGACGTTGCCGCCAAGAGCCTGGTGGCGATTTGTCTGCAGGTCGTCGTTCTGACCGGACTACTCCTCTGGCGCCGTTACCCGGAAAGGTTTACACAAACACTCAGTGCGCTGGTGGGTGTCGGGATTTTTTTCAACATGGTCACATGGGCCCTGTTGACACAGTCCGACCCCACGGTAAACCAACCGTTGTTGGCACTCTGCTGGTTTGGTGTTTTTATCTGGAGCCTCTTTGTTGACGCGCATATTTACCGCAACGCGCTGTCGGTGCCGCTGCCCGTGGGCATGTTGATCACCGTGCTGACACTTGCGGCAAGTTATGTTTTGATTGAAATGTGGTTTTTGACTTGAGACTGAATATTTAATGAAAATTCATATCCTCGGCGCCTGCGGAACTTTCATGGGTGGTCTCGCGTTACTGGCGCACAGAGCCGGCCACAAGGTCAGCGGCGCGGATCAACACACCTACCCGCCCATGAGTACACTGCTTGAAAAAGAAGGCATAATTCTGCACGAAGGATACAGCGAAGAGCCAATGCACGAGACGCCGGACCTCGTCATTATCGGTAACGCCCTGAGCCGCGGGAATCCGGCGGTGGAGTATGCGCTCAACGCGGGGCTCAACTTCACCTCCGGTCCACGCTGGCTGGGTGAGAATTACCTGCGCGGCCGCAAGGTCATCGCCGTCGCCGGCACCCATGGCAAAACGACCACTTCGAGCATGCTGGCCTGGATCCTCGAATACGCGGGTCTCAACCCGGGGTTTCTGATTGGCGGGGTGCCGCTGAACTTCAACGTCTCCGCGCGCGAGGGTTCGGACTATTTCGTCGTCGAAGCGGATGAATACGACACCGCTTTTTTCGACAAGCGTTCCAAGTTCGTGCACTACCGCCCGCAGGTCGCCATCCTGAACAACCTTGAATACGACCATGCCGATATTTTTGCCGACCTGACCGCCATCGAGACCCAGTTCCACCACCTGATTCGCACGATCCCGGGCAATGGCACGATCATCAGCAACGGTGCCGACGCGAGTCTCGAACGCGTGTTGGCCAGGGGTTGCTGGAGCAATCTGCAACGCTTCTCCTTCGATGATAAAAATGACTGGCAGGTTGAAATGCTCAAACCTGATGCCAGCGAATTACGCTTCAGTTTCCGGCACGAGGTATTGGGCACGCTCGCGTGGGACCAGTGTGGTCGCCACAACGCCATGAACGCCTGCACGGCCATCGCGGCGGCCGTCGCCGAAGGCGTCCCGGCAAGCACGGCGATCGAAGCGTTGAAAACATTCAAGGGTGTCAAACGCCGCCTCGAGATGATTGCCGAGGCCCGCGACATCCATGTCTATGATGATTTCGCCCACCACCCGACCGCGATCAGGCTCACGCTTGAAGGCCTGCGCCGCAAGGTCGGCAACGCGCGAATCCTGGTTGCATTGGAACCGCGCAGCAATACCATGCGCGCCGGTGTCCACGCCGATGAACTGGGGCCGGCCCTGATGGCAGCGGATTACGTGTGGCTTAAGACAGGTGAAGGCATCGACTGGGACCCGCAGGTTGCCCTCGCACCATTGGCGGGCCGCTGCAAGATCGTCACCCGGGTGGATGACATGCTGCAGCAGTTGCAAAGCAGTCTGAACCCTGGAGACCATGTCATCTTTATGAGCAACGGCGGGTTCGAAGCCGCCCCCCACAGACTCGCAAATTTTTTAATGGATTCATGAGCAGCACCCACATTCCGCTATTTCCCTTGAGCACGGTGTTGTTACCCGGCGGCTATTTGCCACTAAGGATATTTGAACAACGATATATCGACATGGTGAGTGAGTGCACCGGGTCCGGCACCTGCTTTGGTGTCTGCCTGATCAACAACCCGGAAAGCTCCGGCCAGGCCGCGACCCACCTGCGGGTCGGCACCACGGCAGAGATATATGACTTCTCTACCCTGGAAGACGGCTTGCTGGGCATTGCTGCCAGGGGCCGGCAAAGATTCATGATACAAAAAACCACCATGCGGGATAACGGCCTGTTGATGGCGGATATTGAAATTCTCGCCGAACCGGCGCCGGTTGACCTGCCGGAGGAGTTCTCCGTGCTGGCGATGATTGTCGGCCGGTTCATGGAACAACTCGGCAACAACTATCCCGGCTTTAAGCCGGACGATTTGCAGGACGCTGGCTGGGTGGGCTACCGCCTGACGGAATTGTTGCCGCTGGAAAATAACGAGAAACAGATGCTGTTGCAGCTTGAAGAGCCGCTGGAACGGCTGCAATTGCTGCTCGACGTCCTACCCCGTTTTCAGGAGCCGGAAACCACCTGAACGCTCTTCAGCAACAGCATCGAATCACTGACCCGCCGGGCCTGCAATCCTGCTGTCTCCCGCTGTAATAAATCAATGTTGGTTTGCGCAGAGGGTATGGCCCTCCAGTAACTGAAAAACTTCAGCCGCTGCACCAGCACTTCAACTGCGACCTGTCCCAGGTAGACCGGCGTTCCCGACGGGCTCAGCCTGACCCCGGAATCCCAAAGCCGGATGGTCTCCTGTGCAGACAGGTCGCCGCCCAGCCTGTGCAGCAACAGGTCATCGGCATGGCCCAGGTAATCCCTTTTCAATGGCGGCAATAAGTACTCCGTGGGTTCCGGGTTCATCGACAGTATCAGCCAGCGCCAGTTGGCAGGCTCCCCCTCTTGCCAGCCATGCGCTACCAATAACTGCTTGAGTTCTTCCAGCGGCCCCGCAAACTGGAAATTGAACGTACGTGCTGCGACGGATTTAAGATGGGTTCGCTCTTTTGGCAGGGTTTGCCATTCATCTTCCCACCAACTCCCGGCGGTAATCTCTTTTTGCAGCAAGGGGAGCTTCAACGCCGCGAGGTCAGTGTCCAGGTTCTGTCCAACCTGCCAAGTGAACGTAAGGGCCAGCATGCCAAAAAAGATCAGGCTGGCAACCAGTCCGTTAAAAGAGCGCATGGCGCGCTGCCGGTAGGCAATACCGACCACGAAGGTCCAGGCCATCCCCAGCCCGACTCCCATCAGCGCACCACTGAGCCAGTCGAGGCCAAGGTACAACCGTGCCAGCACCAACAGTACCAGCAACAGAGCAGTAATCACGTAGGGCCATTTTCGTTTGCGGCGCCTCAGCTCCCTCGCCGTCATCACGGCAAAATAGCCCAGTACCACCGTCGCCAGCACCAGTGCCGGGCTGGGGTCGTACAGCGCTGTCGCGCCCGCTTCGCTCAATAGGGGTGTCGAACGCAACGACCAGGCGAGCAAGAGTTGCAAAACCACCCCGCCGCCCATTGCGACCAGCCAATGCAAAGCGGCTTTCTGACGCCCCGCGCCGACCAGCCACAGCAAAACTGCCATCGAGGTTGGAATCAGCACCCACAGGCGCGACAACTGCGCCAGTGCAACCATCAGCGGGTCAGCCATATGGTTTCTTAACGCCAGGGCATAGCTTTGCACGGCCTGGTCGATCGACTGAGGGTGGACCGAGAACGGTGACAGGAACAGCAGAATCACCATGCCCCAGAAAATCATCACGAGGATCAGCCCCATCATGGTAATTGACAGTACTTCCGGCTGGGTCGAATCCAGCAATGGGCCCGCGATACGTTTGAATATCGGGTGCCTGCGCAGCCAGCGAATCACATGCCGCAGCCAACGAGCCGAGCGGCTGGCCAGCAACTCGTAGGCTGTCCAGATCACCCACCAGGTCAGCCACAAAATGACGAAACCAATTACCAGCACCAACGACATGCGGCCGGCGTACTCGGTCGCTACCTCGAGCGAGGCGCCAAACAACATGCCGGGCAACAGGTAGGCTGGCGTCCACAGGATGCAGGCCGGAATGGCCACCAGCAGGAAACGGCGCGGGGCGAGGCCCAGCATACCGGCAGTGACGGGTATCACCGGCCTGAGAGGCCCGACAAAACGGCCAATCGCGACGCTCTTGGGTCCATGCACGTGGAAATACTCCCGGCCTCTTTCGAGCATCCGTGGAAAACGGGAGAATGGCCACATCTCCGGCAGGTGACTGCGGTAGCGATGGCCCAGGCCGTAACTGACAAGGTCGCCCGTAAACGCGCCGAGAGAGCCCCACAGCCAAATGGGCAGCACGTTGATCTCACCAAGGCTGATCAGGGCACCGAGGCCAAACAGGATAATGATGCCCGGAACCAGGATACCAACAAAAGCCAGCGACTCCACGAAGGACATGACGAACACCCAAAATCCCGCCCAGCCGGGATTGGCAGTCAGCCAGTTGAGCAAATCCTGTGTCCAGTCAGTTTCCATTGACGGCAGCTGGTCCTTCTTTGAGAATCACGCACGGCTATAATAAGGGATTGAACATCCGGATGCCTGATGCTGCGCCCGATAATGCAAACTTTCGAAAACAAAACGATGCTTTTGACCCGCCCGTGCCGGAACAGGCGGCGCGGACGTTGAATCAGACCAGGGAAGGCAGCCGGGATTATGTTGCCTCGCTGACGGGGTTGCGCGGCGTCGCTGCCCTGTTTGTCTTCGCCTTTCACTATGGTTCACTCAACCCGGGAATCAGGCTTGACCTGTCCGTCCCGGTCATTGGCAGCGTGCTGCATTTCCCCATAGGTTTCGGGTTTTCGGGTGTCGATATGTTCTTCGTGCTGAGCGGCTTCCTGCTGTCCCTGCCATTCGCGCGCTCGACGCTGAGCGGCAAAGTTCAACAACCGCTTAAAAGGTATTACAAAAGACGCATTTTACGCGTATTCCCTGCTTACTATGCCCAGTTGGCCATCATCCTGCTGGCAGGTTCCTGGTTTGTTACCTGGAAACCGGTGGATGGAGTATCGCTGCTCGCTCACCTGCTGATGTTCTTCAACATCGGCTGGGATCCGGTGCGCCCCATCGTCGGAATCTGGTGGACGCTGCCGGTGGAACTGTCTTTCTATTTACTGTTGCCATTGATCGCTTCTTTCATGCGCCCCCGGCGCTGGCTTGCCCTGTTGTCGTCAGGCATATTGCTGAGCATGCTCTACCGGCTGTGGGCGGCTGATTACTTTGCTTCAGCATCGGAGGGCGCCGTATTTCTTGCCGCATCCCACTTACCCGGTTCGCTGCCGGAGTTCCTGTTGGGCGCATCGGCAGCCATGCTGGTTCAGTGGCTGAACCTAAACGCCATCAAGCGACCTGGCCCATGGATGCTGGACGCCATGTTCCTGGCGAGCGTGGCCCTGACCATGGCCTGGTTCTGGAAAGTACTGCTCCCGAACGGCGCCGCCTACTGGTCCGGACACTGGAGCATGGTGATAGCGCCGGCATTCCTCGGCGTGCCGCTCTCACTGATGGTCATCAGCCTGTATTGGGGCAGCCGGATCGGCAGCCTGCTTTTCGCCAACCCGGTGGTCTACTTCCTCGGGCTGATCAGTTATAGCCTGTACCTGTGGCACTTCGTGGTGATGCAACAGGCACAGCTTCTATTGGGCGAACTTTATGCAGGCTGGCATGGCCTGGCAAAATTCCTGCTTTCAATGACGCTGGTCGTGCTGGTGGCAGCGATCAGCTATTTTCTGTTCGAGCGGCCCTTTTTCCGGCTCGGCAGCCGGGTCAAGCCCCGGCCGCCCAAGTCAACTGCTAGCCAACACACACGCTGAACGATTCCCTGGCGGCGTTGATCGTCGCTTCAATATGTTCCTCGCTATGTGCCGTCGACACGAAACCCGCTTCGTAGGCTGATGGCGCCAGGTAGACTCCCCTGTCCAGCATTTCATGGAAGAAGCGCTTGAACATGTCGATATCGACAGCACCCGCCTGCTCAAAGTTGATGATCTTCTTTTCGCCACTGAAAAACAGGCCAAACATTCCACCCACCTGCGTGGTAGTAAACGGCACACCGAAGAAATCGGCTTCAGCCTGTATCCCTTCCGTCAGCATGCGGGTTTTTTGACCGAGGTCGGTGTAAAACCCGGGCCTCGTAATCTGGTCAAGCGTTGCCAGGCCGGCCGCCATGGCCACCGGGTTTCCGGACAGCGTTCCCGCCTGGTAGACCGGACCCGACGGAGCGACCAATTCCATGTACTCGCGTTTGCCGCCGAATGCCCCGACCGGCATGCCACCACCGATCACCTTGCCGAAAGTCGACAGGTCGGGCGTCACCCCGTACAGGGCCTGTGCCCCGCCCAGCGCGACACGGAATCCGGTCATCACCTCGTCGAAAATCAACAGTACGCCGTGCTCGTCGCACAGTTCCCTTAAGCCCTGCAAATAACCATTCACTGCCGGTATGCAGTTCATGTTGCCAGCTACGGGCTCGACAATCAGGCAGGCAATTTCGCTGCCCTGTTCGGCAAAACATGCTTTTACCGCACCGAGGTCGTTGTACGGCAGTGTCAGGGTCAGGTCGGCGCAGGCCGGCGGGACGCCGGGAGAAGTGGGCACACCGAGGGTCAATGCGCCGCTGCCGGCTTTGACCAGAAACGCGTCGGCATGGCCGTGATAACAACCCTCAAACTTGAGAATTCGGTCCCGGCCGGTTGCCGCACGGGCAACGCGAATGGCGCTCATGGTGGCCTCCGTACCCGAGTTGACCATACGCACCATGTCCATGCCATCGATCAATTCACACAACCTTTCAGCCATGACCACCTCGTTGGGTCCGGGCGCGCCGAAACTCAGGCCTTTGCTCACCGCCTGCTGCACTGCCGCGATGATTTCCGGGTTCGCATGACCCGCGATCATCGGCCCCCATGAGCCGAAATAGTCGATATAGGAGCGGCCCGTAACGTCGTACAGGCAAGCACCCTCGGCATGGTCAAAAAATACCGGGTCGCCACCAACACCGTTGAAGGCCCGCACCGGGGAGTTGACCCCGCCGGGGATATGCACCCGTGCGCGTCGAATCAGTTCTTCACTACTTGTCATCTTGATTATTTCTCAATGTACAAAAACCCCATTTTAACCTGCAAAACGGTTTCAGCGCGCGCCCCGGCATGGCAAACTAGACTATTTATGTTTGCAGGATAAGGATCGTGG
>JABDPJ010000015.1 GCA_013042835.1 Lysobacterales bacterium | reverse complement strand
CAAGCCATTGGCACGGGTGGGTGAAAGGTGTTGTTGCAGGCCGATCGCCGAGATAAATTCCGGCTGACATTTCAGTATCTGTTCGGCAGAAGCGCCGGAATACACCTTGATCAATAGTGCAATCAGGCCCGATACGATAGCTGCATCACTGTTGGCGCGGATGAACAGTGCGCCGGCATCGCCTTCAATGATCAACCAAACCTGCGATTGGCAACCATGCAGCAGGATGTCATCGGTTTTTTCCTCCTCGGTCAGAGGTTCCAGGGTTTTACCCAGGTCGATCAGGTACTGATAGCGATCCAGCCAGTTATCAAACAGGCTGAGGTCATCGATAATCTCCTGCTGGGCCTTGTGCGGGTCATGCATTTCGGGCTTCCTCTTCCAATCCAGTGTAGTGTCTTGTATCAAACAGCGATTAAGCGAAACGAGAAGGTATTAGCTATAAGACGCGTCCCGCAGGGAATGGCTGGTCCTTTACAAGGGGCCTAGCTGCGGCGCCAACGGGTACCATCAGCGCTATCTTCAAGCACGATACCCATTTCCTGTAGCTGGTCCCTGATTTCATCGGCGCGGGCGAAGTTTTTCTGTTCGCGGGACGCGTTCCGCTCTTCGATCAATGCGTCGATCAATGCGTCATCCAGGCCCTGGGTATCACCGGCCAGCCAGCTTTGCGGATCCTGCTGGAACAGGCCGATCAGGGCAGCTGCGGCCAACAAGCGGCCAGCGGAAATGCGTGCATCTTCGATGTCTTTCGCGTTGGCTAGCCGACGCGCTTCGCTGTTGAGCTCCGCCAGGGCTTCAGGCGTATTCAGGTCATCCAACAGTGCCGACATGAATTCCCCGGATGGTGAAGATGCGGCTTTCAGCGGTCCGAACTTCGCTTCCGCATCACGGATAACACCGTAAACCCTGTCGACGGTACGTTGCACGCGGGCCAGGGCTTCTTCCGACCAGTCCAGTGGCTGCCGGTAATGTGCACTTAGCAACAGGTAACGCAGCACTTCGCCCCTGGTATGTTTCAACAATTCATGCACAACCAGCGTGTTACCCAGCGATTTGGACATCTTGCGCTTATTGAAGGTGACAAAACCGTTGTGCATCCAGTACCGGGCAAAGGTCTTACCACCGTGCGCGCAGACACTCTGTGCGATTTCATTCTCATGGTGAGGAAAAACCAGGTCCTGGCCACCGCCATGAATGTCGATCGTCTCACCCAGGTGGTACTCTGACATGACGGAGCATTCAAGATGCCATCCCGGCCTGCCCCAGCCCCATGGGCTGTCCCAGCCGGGTTGAGGGTCCACAGATGGCTTCCACAATACGAAATCTCCGGGGTGGCGTTTGAAATCAGCGACTTCGATTCGTGCCCCGGCCAACATCTCGCTGACATCACGGCCCGACAGGGCCCCGTATGCGTCGAACGATTCGACTGAGAACAAAACATGGCCTTCCACCTCGTAGGCATGTCCGCTCGCAATCAGGTGTTCGATCATGTCGATCATTTGCGGAATATGTTCGGTAGCCCTCGGTTCTATGCTGGGCAGACCAACGCCGAGAGCGCCCATGTCCTCGTGGTAGGCATCGCTGTAGCGCCTCGAAATTACCTCGATCGGGACGCCTTCTTCGGCAGCCGAGGCATTGATCTTGTCATCCACATCGGTGATGTTGCGTGCGTAAACGACCTTTGGGTAAAGACTTGATAATACCCTGAACAACAGGTCAAATATGACCGCCGGGCGGGCGTTGCCAATGTGTGCATAGTTGTAAACAGTCGGGCCGCAGGCGTACATGGTCACCCGCTCCGGGTCCTGTGGCACAAATACCTGTTTTTCGCGTTTTAGGGTGTTGTACAGTAGCAGTGATTCTGTTTTGGGCATGTTTTTATTCTGGATCAGGTTTCGACGGATGACAATCCGTTATTTTAACAAGTTTATTGGACTGAGAGGCAATCATCATGGGCGCACGGAAAACCGTTATAGAAGGTTATAAGAATCACGTTGCAGAGTTGCAACGGCGCTGGGAGAGAGCACTCCGGGCCGAGGGTTATGATGCGGTTCTCATCCACGCAGGCAGCAAGCTCGCCAGTTTCCTGGATGATTATGAATACCCGTTCCGCTGCAATCCCCACCTGTTGTGGTGGGCGCCATTGACCTCCCAGCACGACAGCGCCCTTTTAATCCGCCCCGGAAAGCGTCCAAAACTCTTCTATTACCAGCCGGATGACTACTGGTACCTGCCGCCGGCCGATCCCGCTTCATGGTGGGCGGACGAATTTGAAGTGCTGCCGGTACGGGATGCCGACGCCTGGAAGCAGGCCGGCATAAACCATCGCACCGCCTGCATTGGCGATGCTGCGAGTCTCGCCGAGGCGGTCGATGCCGCGCAACTTAACCCGCAGCGATTGCTAAACCGGATTCACCTGGAAAGAACCCGCAAAACACCTTACGAAATTGCCTGCATGGCAGAGGCGGCAAGGCTTGGTGCGATTGCCCACACGGCAGCCGAGCAGGCATTCCGTGAAGGTTCGAGCGAGTACGACATTCATCAGCGCTACTGCATGGCAATCGAGTTGGTTGACGCCGAATTGCCCTATGGGAATATCGTCGCCCTGAACGATCATGGCGCAGTATTGCATTACCAGGCCCATGAACAGGAGACGCCGGCTGAATCCCGTTCATTCCTGATTGATGCCGGCGCAACGGTGCATGGATATGCCTGTGATATCACGCGGACTTACTCTGCCCGGGACGGTGAATTTGCAGACTTGATTACGGCCATGGATACCATGCAGAGGAAATTGTGCACAGCGGTTGTTGAAGGCCTGGATTACCGTGACCTTCACCTGCGTGCGCATGCCGACATCGCGACGATATTAAAGGATTTCGATATCATCAGGACGTCACCCGAAGATGCTGTCGCCAGTGGTTTGAGCGCCGTGTTCTATCCTCACGGGCTGGGACATTTCCTGGGCCTGCAAACGCATGACGTCGCCGGGCTGATCGCAGATGCTGACGGCACCCCGATCCCGAGGCCGGATGGCCATCCGTTTTTGCGTCTGACCCGCACACTCGAGGAAGGCAACGTGCTGACCATTGAGCCGGGCCTGTATTTCATTGAGCCCCTGCTGCGGCAATGGCGTGAGACTGGTGACGTTGCCGCTATCAACTGGGAAAAGGTTGATTCCCTTGCGCCTTACGGCGGTATTCGTATCGAGGACAATATGCTGGTCACCGGGGGCGAGCCTCGAAACCTGACCCGCGAGGCTTTTGCCAGCCTGTAACGCGCTTCGGTAAGGGAGAGGGTTACGAGTCCTCGATCAGGCCCAGACCCCGCAACTGGCTGACCGGCAACTCACCGACCGGTCCGTGGTTCCAGATGGTCGCCTCGCTGTCCAGCAGGCGCTGTTTCTCAGGGGTCGCGAGTAATTTGATCGCTGCTTCGACACCGGCTTCGGAAACCGCCTGGCTGACAATTTCATCGAGCTCAGTGGTATAGGGCTCACCAATGATTTTACGCATGATTGCATTGGCAGCTGTCAGGTCATCGGGAAACAGGTGCTTGCCGGTTTGCATCCGGTACAGGTCGGATATGGATTGCATCGACAACAGTGAGCAGTAAGCGTCATCCATGATGCCGAATATGCCGATACTGTCGGGAATGACGTCGTCATCCTCGATCCAATAAGATTCGACCATGTGGAGAATGCTTTTTACCTCGGTTTCGATGCCGACATTCCTGGCTGAGGTCCAGGCCACGGTCAGCAGATAGGGTACCTGCTCAATGTAGTTGTAGACGAAGCTCGACCCGTGCGCCAGGTCCACGTGCGATGGCACCACTTCAGCCCGCTCGGCGACGATCTGCAGCAGGTTCTGCAGGTCCAGGGCAGATTGCGGATTGGCAAACTGATCTGCAATGATCTTCTTGATCTGAGCTGTTTCCATGCTGTTAAAAACAATCGCCGTGTGCTGTTAATTCATGTCCGCGTATGACAAATTTATATTTAGTTTAGCAATTCACCTTGCCGGAGGGCATTCTTGCATGGGTTCAACATGAATTCAAAGCGTGTAATTGCCGGGTTTGTCCGTTAAGGTTGCGGCTTGCCATTTCGCTTGGGGTATTAAGTGCTAGTTCTGTCCATCGTATCTTTATTTATCGGGCCGCTTTTGTACCAATGGCTGCGCGGGGGCGGTTTCATCGCCAAGGCATTCGATTCTGCGATCATTGCCGTTTTAATCCTGTTGATGGCTTTTCTTTTGATACCCGAATCATGGTCGCAACTCGGGCCGTTGTCGCTGGTGCTGATTCTGACCGGCTACCTGTTACCGGGTTTGTTGGAACACCTGGTCAAGCGTGCAGCGCATACGTTTCATTTGGTGAGCCTGGTGCTGGCGTTGGTCGGTCTCGCGTTGCATGCGATGCTGGATGGCGCCATTTTGACAGTCAGTGACGGAGCTGCGGGCAGTCATCTCTCAATGGCAATCGTCATTCACCGTTTCGGTGTAGGCATGATGCTGTGGATGATGGTTCAACCGGTTTTCGGAAAACGCGGCGCGCTGGGAATATTGGCTTTTGTTTCGCTTGCAACCTTAGCTGGTTACGCGTTGTCTGAGAGCGTATTGGACCTGGAGGGTAGTTACACATTGTCCGTCATTCAACCCCTGATTATCGGCATGATCTTTCATAGCCTGGCGCATCGAAGTCATGGCGCCAGCCATCGGCATTGATAGACAGAAACTGACCCAAGTGCGTGCGATAATACGCTGTCAAACCAACCCGTGATCTGGGATGCTGCTAAACCGCTATTCACAAATCCTGTTCTTCTGCCTGCTGCTGTTTTCGAGTGGCCTGTATGCCGATGAGATCGAATATGTCGTAACCGGTGTCGGCGAGCCGATGTCGGAAAATGTTCATAACCACGTTTCGGCATTCCGGATCGGCAGCGGCGCAAGACTCAACAGCAGGTTGCGGCGTCGATTGGTCAAAGACACTGAAGCATCAGTGGTCAAGGCGATGCGGCCGTTTGGTTACTTCAATCCGGAAGTGTCTGTGGATATCACCTCCCGGGGAGCCGGGAAATGGTTGCTGAGCGTGGACGTGGCAGCGGGCCCGCCGGTGATCATTGAGAAACTTGTGCTCGATCTGAGCGGGCCGGGAAGTGCTTTGGCTCCTTTGCAAGAGTGGTACAAAGCGTTTCCGTTGAAAGAGGGCGGTGTACTCAATCAACAGGCCTGGGACCAGGCCAAGCAGGCCGCCGTCGTTTTGCTGGAAGAGTCGGGTTACCTGCGAGCCGGGTTCAGACGGCATGTAATGCGAGTCGATCCGGTGGCTAATCTGGCGTGGCTGGAACTGCTCCTTGATACCGGGCCCCAGGCAATAATGGGTGAGGTCACGTTCAACCAGGACTTATTGGAACCGGGTCTGCTTGACGGACTGCAGCGTTTCAAAAGCGGGGATCCTTACAACGCCTGGTTACTGGGTGAATTCAGGCTGGATTTGTGGCGCTCGGGCTATTTTGATGGTGTCGAAGTGGTGGAGCGGCGTGAACTGGATGCCGATCCTCCGCGTGTTGATTTTGAAGTCAATTTTGAAGCGCGTAAGAAAAACACCTACCAGGCGCTGGTTGGATATGGAACCGATACGCAAGCACGGCTTCAACTGCTTTGGAGTCGCCACCTGTTAAGCCCACGTGGCGATAAGTTTGATATCCGGTTTGGCTGGCAGCAGAAAGACAATGAATTTGCCTTGTCGGCCAATTACCGCCTACCGCGCAAAACCGGTGACCGGCAGTTCTGGATAGCCTCATTAGGACTTCAATCTGAGAAGCAGGCGCTGGAAGTTTCCGCTTCCGATGATATTGAAAACCGCTTTGATATCGCGCGCGGATCAGTGGACGACTACTGGTTGCGCCTTGGCAAGGTTAAGGCGCGAAACATGCGGGATGGCTATGAACAGCTGTTCGAAACTGTATTTATCCAGTACCTGAACGAGACGCGTGATTTTTCACTTACCTCCAACGCAGATACCGGAGGTCAGCCACTTTCTGTTGCAGGCCCTTTTAGCAAGCTATTGAATGATAGAGGTAAATCCCTATTGATCGGTATGGATTGGGACTGGCCGGAGATTCGCGGTTCCGGATTTAATACGGTCGGTCATCATCAGAGGGCCTGGGTGTTTACCTCCAATAAAGCCTGGGGATCTGATGATGATTTTACCCAGGTATTTGTTTCGAGCCGCTGGAACCTGCTGGCGGGTGAAAGGTGGAAATTCCTGTTACGGGCGGAAGCGGGTTACAGCAATGCAACGACCACCGACATAAAAGTACCGACGGATGCGGGTGAGCTGAATGTCTCAGTATCGGACTTGCCTTACCTTTACCGGTTCAAAGCGGGCGGCAGTCGCAGCGTTCGCGGTTATGACTTTGAGCAGTTGGACGATAACGGCCTCGGCTCCAACAATGTGCTGACTGCCAGCGCAGAGGTCGAATTCCGTTTTCATGACGACTGGAGCGTTGCGGCATTTTTCGACATAGGCAACGCGTTTAACGACTGGAGCAAACCCGATCTGAAACGGGGTGCCGGGCTTGGCCTGCGTTGGTACTCCCTGATCGGAGCGTTACGCCTCGACGTGGCACAGGGCTTGGACCTGGAGGGCAACCCATGGCGTGTGCACCTGACTATCGGAACACCCCTGTTATGAGTATTTTCAGCATGATGACGTTGAAAAAGTGGCTGCTGGCCGGCCTGGTATCAGTCCTGTTGTTGATTGCCGCTGGCGTTACCTGGTTACTGTATACAGATTCAGGCGCAAGCTGGATCTGGCAGCAGGTGGTGGAGAATTCGGAAGGCGCAGTTAGTGCGGTGCAGGTTGACGGTAATCTTTCTTCAGGTTTCGTCGCCCGGGAGCTTGTTGTCCTGTCAGACGGTATGGAAGTCCGGGTAGGTCAAGCCGGCATCGAAGCCGGTCCGGACTGGTGGCCATTGTCAGTTGAGATCCGCAGCCTGGATTTACGTGATGTGGAGATAGCGACGTTTGAATCTGCATCAGGACCACGGGAAGATGAACCGGGCATGGATATCCGTTCGGCATTGGCTGAACTGAATTTGCCGGTAGCGGTTGCGTTAAGGGATGCTCAAATCACAAACGTGACGCTGCAGCGGGATGATGAAGCAACAATGGCCATCATTGACTCGCTCGCCTTCGGGGCAACCTTGGACGAAGTCCTGACAATAGACCACTTTTCGTTACTTGCCCGCGGTATTGAAGCTGAGCTTAATGCCAGCTTACTTATTGAACCACCGTTTGATCTCGCTGCAACCTTGAACGGGCGCGTGGAAACCGGCGTGGACGGAAAGGTTCTGCCGCTGACCCTGGACTGCTCCGGTGACCTCGACGGGTTGCAGTTCCGCCTGGTCAGTCAGGAATATGGCCTGCTTCTGGATGGTGACGTATTGAACCCGCTGTCGGAACCATCCTGGAATGTAAAAGGCAGTCTCGACCAGTTGCAATGGCCGTTGGGCGACCAGGAGGAGATGGCGACATTGTCCGGCCTCACCATGGCCAGCATGGGCGCCATTGATGACTGGTCACTAACGCTTGCTTCAGGTCTGCAATATCAGGCCTTGCAAAAATCCATGTTGCAGGTTGCTGCGGCAGGCAATGCAAGCCGCCTGGAAATTTCCGAAGCGGGCCTGGTTGGCGATGGCATTGATATTACGGCTAAGGGCTCGCTGGACTGGTCAGCCGGTATCGAAGCAGATATTAGCAGCGACATCGTTCAACTGGATGTGTCGCCGTGGATTGAAGCCTGGCAGGCTGGCCAGTTCATCCAGGGAACAATTGATTTGAACTGGTCGGACGCAGGTTTGCATATACCGTCGGCCAGCCTGACGGTCGCCGGTACAGACGTGAATATCGATATCAAAGCAGATATTGATATCGGGGCAAACCGTATAAATGCGCTGCTGGACTGGCAAAACCTGAGCTGGCCACTGGCAGTGGATACCCCGGACT
>JABDPJ010000012.1 GCA_013042835.1 Lysobacterales bacterium | reverse complement strand
TAGGGACCAACTCGCTGGATGGTTTGCAGGTGATGCCATTCCTGCAGCCGGAAAAGGAAAAGTTTCTCGAATACGACCTCGCTAAGATTGTCAACTCGCTGTCACATCCGGTGCAGCGCAAGGTCGGTCTGATTTCCGCGTTGGATATGCAGCCGGGGTATGACCCGGCCACTCAAAGCATGCGCGAAGCCTGGGTAATTCATCAGCAGTTCAGCCAGCTTTTCGAACTACAGGACATAGCAACGGATGCCGCCGAACTGCCGCAGGACCTCGAATTGCTGATACTCGCTCACCCCAGGGATATTGACGACGACTTGCTTTACCAGGTCGACCAGTTCGTGCTGCGCGGCGGGCGATTGCTGGTGTTCATGGACCCGCTCGCGGAGGCCGACCTCGGCGGCGACCCCAATGATCCGATGGCGCGAATGAACGCCGGTGGCAGTTCCTCGCTGGAACCGTTGCTCGAGGCGTGGGGTGTCGGGTTCGATACCGGCCGCGTCATCGGAGATCGGGCCAATGCATTGCAGGTCAGCATGGCAATGGGTCAACCGCCGGTGCGGCACCTGGGAATCCTGTCGGTCAGGTCGGATGGCATCAACAATACCGATGTCGCCAGCGCTGACCTGCAATCCATCAATTTTTCATCCAGCGGTTGGCTGACGCACTCTGAAAGCGCAAGCACCGGGTTTGAGCCACTGGTCGAGAGCAGTGAAAACGCCGCGCCGATCGACGCCATGCGTTTCCGGTTTCTCACCAACCCGCGGGATCTTGAGCAGGGATTCGAGCCCACCGGCGACCGCTATGCACTCGCGGCCCGCGTCACCGGCCAGGCCAATACCGCCTGGCAGGAGCCGCCCGAGGGCACAGACCCTGCGGAACATCTCTCAGAGTCCGGTAAAGACGGAATCAACGTTGTTTTGTTTGCCGATACCGATGTGCTGACTGACCGGCTGTGGGTTCAGAAGCAGAATTTCCTCGGCCAGACAATCGCTAACTCCTTTGCCGATAACGGCACACTCGTGGTCAATATCGCCGACCAGTTAACCGGTAGCTCCGACCTGATCGGTATTCGTACACGGACCAGCACCAACCAGCCGTTTGAGCGCGTTGAGGCCCTGCGCCTGGCTGCCGAGGCGCAATTCAGGGATACCGAGGAAAGCCTGCAGGCCGAACTCGCGGAAACCGAGCGCAAGTTGACCGAGATGCAATCGGCCAGGCAGGATGGTGAATTGACGGTGCTGACGCCTGAACAGCAAGAGGAAGTGCAACGCTTCGTCGACCGCAAACTGCAAATCCGCAGGGAACTGCGCCAGGTTCAGCATGATCTGTCCCGGGATATAGAAGCGCTGGGTATGCGGCTCAAGTTCGTCAATATCGTGCTGGTGCCGGTTCTGATCGTGATAGCGTCGCTGGTCTTTGGCTACGTGCGGCGCCGGCGTCGGGAGAGTGACAAATGATGAAACGTAATTTGCTTTTGCTGGCCTTGCTGACATTGTCAGCTGTAGTGCTGGTCGTCAGGTTGGCGCCAAGGGAAGATTCTGTTAGCGGGTCTTCAACCGATAGCCTATTGCTGCCGGTGATCGCGGAAAAGGTCAATGAAGTCGACCGCGTGGAAATTGTATCCGCCGGTGATAAGCTCGTCGCTAGCATGCTGAAAACCGGTGGTGAGTGGCGTCTGCAGCAAATGGACGGCTACCACGCGGACTGGTCGAAGTTGAAAACCCTGTTGGCTGAACTGGCGCAGGCCAGGGTGGTCGAGGCAAAAACCGACAAACCGGAATACTATGCCCGTCTGGGTGTTGAGGATGTCAGTGACGGGAACGCCGGTAGCGTTCTGGTCAAGCTGGGTTTCGGCGATCAACAAAGCGGGGTCCTGATCGGCAAGCGGGCACAGGGACGTCAGGGTCAATACGCCCGCCTGCAGGGAGAAGCCGCGAGCGTGCTGGTGGACAGGCAGTTCGATGTACCGACCGAAACGATTGACTGGGCAGAATCCCGTATCGTGGATATCAACTCATCTGAAGTTGCCGAGGTTGAAATCATTCACCCGTCCGGGGAGCGCATCCTGGTAATGAGGATTTCGGCCGATCAGACTGATTTTGACCTGGCCGGGTTGCCAGAGGGCAGGGAGATCAAAAGCAGTTGGGCCGTCAATTCCCTTGGCTCGGTTTTCAGCATGCTGGACATGGAAACGGTGCGGTCGGCAACCGGTGTGGACTGGAACGACGCGGTCAAGCTGCGGATGTTGATGTTCTCCGGTGTGGAAATACTGGCGGACCTGGTTGAAACCGGGGATGAGTACATGCTGCGCCTGCAGGCCAGTCACCCTGCTGCAAACGTGGTGAGCAAAGAAGACGGCGTTTCCGCCGAACAAGAGGCTATTGAGAAACAGGCGGCGGAAGATGTGGGGAAGGTTGTTGAAGGTATCAATAAAAGGACGGCCGGCTGGGCTTATGGAATTTCGAAGTCAAAATTCGATGCCATGGTCAAGAAGCCGGAAGACCTGTTAAAGCCACTGGAATCCTCGTGAACAATTGTGCTCGCGCAGTTGCGCTGGCCGCTGCGTTGTTGTCCCTGTTGGCAGTAATCTTCGCAGCCATGGGCAGTCATTTGTTCGCCATGAACGGGCTTGAGAGCATCTGGCAAACGGCCCTGAATATCCACCTGTTCAATGCCGCTGCATCGCTCGGACTTGCGGCTTTGCTTGCCAGCCATAACTCGCGCATGCTGCGTTGGGCAGCGTGGATGGTCATCCTGGGTACGGTAGTTTTCAGTGGCAATATCTATATGCACGTCATCAGCGGTTATACGCTGCCACGCGTGACGCCGGCGGGTGGAATGTTGATGATGGCGGGCTGGTTGCTGTCGGTAATAGCCTTGTTACGCAAAACATGAGCCGGTTGCGATACAACCGTAAGCAAGCAGTTGCTGCGCTGAAATCCAGTTGCCCGCAGATGGCGCGACTTATCAGGACAAAGGGTCCTTTCAGATTGCAGGTTCGCAAGGGCAGCGATTTGTTCACATCGCTGGCGAGTTCCATTGCCTACCAGCAATTGTCAGGTAAAGCGGCGGCAACTATTTATGGCCGTTTTGAGGCCCTTTTTGAAAACAACAGACCGGTTGCATCTGACGCCGTGAACCTTTCTGTGCAGACCCTGCGCTCGGTCGGCCTTTCCAACAACAAGGCGCTGGCGATCCTTGATCTTGCCGAGCATGCCTGCTCGGGAAGCCTGCCGAGTGCCAGGACAATGGCCAAACTGGATGACGAGGCGGTTGTCAATAGCCTATGCCGGGTGCGGGGGATCGGACCCTGGACGGTGCAGATGCACCTGATATTTGCACTGGGACGACCCGATGTCATGCCGGCGACGGACCTCGGAATTCAGAAAGGCGTACAGGTGACTTATCAACTGCCTGAATTGCCCAAGCCTGACGTCGTCCTGGAAACGACACGTCACCTGGCGCCTTACCGCTCCGTTGCCAGTTGGTATCTGTGGCGTGCGGCAGACGGCGAGTAAAAACTGCCTGCTTGAATAAGCGCGTGATATGCCTCATGTTATTAGCTTGAATCTTCTCCCGGGTATGGATATGAACCTGCTAGACCACTTTATGCTTCAGCATTGCCAGATTTCCGTTTTGCAGGGTGAACTGCTGCGCGTTGCAAAGGAAGGGGCCATGCAGGATGCCAAGGTTGAAATGAACCTGACTCCGCGCCTGCTGGACATGGATGCGGGAGACGAGTTGCCCTCCTACCAGGTGAGCGCGCGCCTGACCTGCATCGGTGGCGCCGGTAAAGGCTCCGAGCCGGCATTCAAGGCAAAAGTCGGCCTGGAAACGGTTTACCAGCAGTATTCGGGTGAACCCATAGATATTTCCCAGTTCACCAATCATCACGCCAGCCTGGCGCGGCAGATTTATCCGTTGCTGGCGCAGGAACTACGCGGCTTGTTAACGCGTATGGGGCTGTCAAATATCCAACTGCCATTTGACCTGAACCCGCGTTCGAAGAAAATCAACGTCTCCCCGGACGCAGTCAGGAGCCGCGTGCACTGATATTCAGTCGACCCGAACTGCGATTCGTCTCGTAACGATGCCGGGTACCGATATGATGGGACCCACGTAATCAAATGCGAGCCTTTTGACCGATAGTGGTGTGACCTTGTACATTGTATCCCCGGAATTTATGTCGGGATGAGTCACTTCACAGACCATCTCCGCGTCAATAAAATCAAACGGATTTGAATTGTAATCACACTGCATTTGCCTGACTTCGGTTCCTATCGGATCCCGAATTGAAAATTCAACGTGTCCGCCCGGTGTCGGTGGTGCAGTCACAAGCGGCGGCTGTATAACCGTTACAGATTCCAATGTGATATTAAACACCAACGGTATAGCGGGTATTTCAGACGGCGTACCCGGTGTCACGTTATAGGGTGAATCGGGAATGTCCTCAACAAAGGCCCAGCGGCCGGAAAGGTCAGGAACCCGGCGATTGGGGTTGCCACCGACTTCCCGGCTGCCGTAGCCGAAATCGATCGTTTCATAGGCCGTGAACAGGCCGTCGTTGACTCTCACCTGTATTAGCCCCTGGCTGTCCATCAACAGGGTGACCTTGCCGACAGAATCCATCTCGGGCGCTTCGTCAGGTGGTGGGCAACCCAGGCACTGGCCTCCGCTCAATTCATAAAGTTCTGCGAAAAAAACGTCTTCGACAATACCGTCGCCGCCAAACAACCATTCGCTACTGCCCGATTCATCATAGATCAGCGGGTAGACACCCATCCGCTGGTTTTGCCGCGCCAGCAACAGGCCTTGCTTCTCCAGGCCGGCGCTGTAAAACAACCCGGCTTCGGGTTTGATGTCCCGCGGTGGCGGTGGCGGGTCGCAGAGGAAAATACATCTATCGGGCACCTGCACCTCTAACTCGGCGCCACCAAAGCGAACAGTCATATCGACAAGCTGAAACTCCCCTTCAACGCTGCCAACCACATCGCTCATATCGATCAACACACGGTAAGGTGTGACCACGTCATTACACGCAATATGTTCTACGATGGTTTCGAACTCGACCAGCGCGGTATCCCCGGTGTATTCACTGACAACCGGCTTTTGTTCACCCGGATGGCAATCGTCAGGCCAATCACCCCTGATATCAACGATGAAAGGCTCATTGGCTGCTACATAAAGCGGGTGAATTAAGGTTGTGGCATTGGAAAAATCTGCCCAGGCCGTGTTGAAACACAGGGTCAGCGGTAATAAAAGGTGTCGAAATTTCATACCGGATACGTCCTTTCGTTACTTGTTAAGACAGCGGCAAGTGGTTGAAGGTGGTGTGCTTGCCGGTTAATTCCAATGGCGTTCGAATTTTACCATTTGTCTGCTGAGACGGTATTTTACCCCCCCCCTCTCGTTTTTTTAAACAGACTTCGCTTGAATCAGTGGTGTTCCAGATTCGAATCGGCATACCGAAGCGTTTCATCATGTTCACGATATCGCTGATGGTGTTCAGTGATGAGCAGCGGTGAGATTGAAGCTGGAGAGGGTCGCAACCTGCCAGGACCTTGCGAGACAGGAAGTCGAGAAAGAGCCTACCAGTTAAACATCCCGGCAAAGAACTTAGCAAACTGCCGTCAAACATTTTGCCTCCATTAATACTGATTACTTCTCAAATTCTGTAAGGTCCGTGCCAACCGATCGCCGCGCTGCGGGCACCTCCCCCCTGAGACACGCCACAAGTATGTCCCTATAGGCTCTTCAAAAACGTCCCTGTTTTTGAAGGTCTCAGGCGGGAGATACCCACATCCCGGCTTAGGGAGTTTGATTCTTTCAGGTTAATTTCTTCGTGGGGGGAAGCACTCAGCTCATGGTTAGATCGTGCAAACAATGTTCGGCGTAAGGCTTTTCCAACTCGCACTACAATCCAACGATAACTGCGGTGCGTTTGTTTAGTTTTGAAGACACGGTTCTTTCTTCTT
>JABDPJ010000010.1 GCA_013042835.1 Lysobacterales bacterium | reverse complement strand
GCTATATGCATGATCACGCGCGCCAACGCGAGTATTTCACTTACCTGCTGTGGACGCTCGCTGTCGCTGTGGCCGTGGTGCTGGCAAACGACCTGTTGCTGTTGCTGGTGTGCTGGGGACTGTTGGGCCTGATGCTTTACCTGATGGCGGGCACCTCCGGCCCGGGCGCGGCGGAAGCGGCTCGCAAGTCACTGATGATTATCGGCGGTACGGACGCTTTGATGTTACTGGGCATAATCATTTACTGGCAGTTGACCGGCAGCACGCGCATGGACGGAACTCCCATAGAGCTGGATAGCCCGCTGGCCTACACGGCATTTTTTACCCTGCTGGCCGCTGCCTTTGCCAAGGCAGGAGCCGTTCCATTCCACAGCTGGGTGCCGGATTTTGGCGAGCATACCGATGCGCCGGTATCGGCATTCCTGCCTGCATCGCTGGACAAGCTGCTGGGCATCTACCTGCTGGCCCGTTGTGTGCTGGATCTGTTTGTACCCACACCCGCCATGTACGGCATGTTGATGCTGCTCGGTGCCGTCACCGTGATCGCGGCAGTCCTGATGGCGCTGGTACAGCATGATTTGAAACGACTGTTGTCGTTCCACGCCGTCAGCCAGGTCGGCTACATGATCCTGGGCATCGGCACCGGCACCGCCATAGGTTTGGCGGGCGGGTTGTTCCATATGCTCAACAATACGATCTACAAATCAGCGCTGTTTCTTTGTGCCGGCGTGATTGAAAAAGAGACCGGCACGACCGACCTCGACCGCCTGGGGGGTCTGGCGAAAGTCCTGCCGATTACATTTATCGTCTGCACCGTGGCAGCCCTGTCAATTTCGGGTATACCGCCACTAAACGGGTTCGCATCCAAGTGGATGATTTACCAAGGTATTATCAGCAGTGGAGAGAGCGGCGGTATGGCGTGGGTGATATGGCTGGCGATCGCGATGCTCGGTTCGGCGCTGACCCTGGCGAGTTTTGTCAAGGTTCTGCACGCGACATTCTTATGCAAACCCTCGCTTGAGATCCGGCAGCTAAAAATTCGCGAACGCAGCGTCAACATGCTGATGCCGATGGTGATACTGGCGGTCTTGTGCGTGGTATTCGGCATATTTGCCTTCCAGGTTCCGCTCGCTCAACTGATCTTTCCGGTGGTGCAAACTAATATCAGTGGCGTCTGGTGGGCCGGGCTGGCCACGGTGCTTATCCTGCTGGCGGTTTTCGTGGGCCTGCTCATCTACCTGCTGACGATGCGCAGCGGAAAATTGCGCAAGGTACGCACTTATATCGGTGGCGAGCAAATGCAGGATGTCTACATCAGTGGCGAACAGCAAAGCGGGCCTCGACATGTCGAGGTAACCGGTGTCGATTTCTACGCCACCATCGAACAACTTCCCGGCATACAAAGGTTCTATTTGCTCATGCGGGCCCGCGCATTCGACATTTACGAACACATCCGGCTTGGATCCAACTATATCGTCCAGGTGCTGCGCTCACTGCATAGCGGCATTCTTCCGGCCTACCTGAGATGGTTCGTCGCCGGATTGCTGGTGGTGGTCTGGGTGGTAACAGGAACAGGAAGCTGACATGACTGAAGTGCTTGCATTATTGATTCTGCTGACGGTGATCGCCGCGATCATCACGGTGTTGACCACCAACCTGTTATACGCCGTGATCAGCGTGGGTGCGGTCGGGTTCCTGTTGGCCATCGCCTACCTTTTCCTGGCCGCACCCGACGTGGCCATCGTGCAGATCGGTGTCGAAGTCGTGAGCCTGGTGATCCTGATCCGGGCCACGCTGGGACGGGAGGTGCAGCAATTAAAAACCGTTCACGCCGTGGTCGGTGTTTCCTTCGCGGTAGCGTTCGTGGCGGTCATCGGTTTGTTCGGCATCCAGGTGTTCAACCAGTTTCCAGAGTTCGGAATCCCCGTCATGGAGCGTTTCGCAGATTCGCCGGCACTGGTGTTCCTGCAAACCGGGCTGGCCACGACCGGCGCACCCAACATGGTGACGGCAGTGCTGCTGGACTTCCGCGCCTGGGACACACTGGGCGAGGCTACCGTACTGTTCTGTGCTGCGCTCGGCGCGGTTGCCGTGTTACGCAGGAATGCCCGTATCAACCCGCATAAATCAGAGGATGAGTCATCATGAGCGGCAGCCGTAAATTACGTGACCGTGGAACGGGCATGGGTATGACGGTGAAGACTGTCACGCGCTGGCTGAAAGGACCCATCCTGCTGTTCGGTATCTACCTTGTCTTATACGGTCACGTGACGCCCGGTGGAGGCTTTGGCGGTGGCGTGGTTATCGCCAGTGCGTTCATCCTGATCACGCTGACTTCGGGTGAACTCGCCGGCTTGAGCATATTCAGCAAAGGCGCGGCGTCAAGGCTGGACAGTGTTGGCCTGCTGATCTTCCTGATCCTCGGCTGGCTCGGAACGTGGTGGGCCAGTGGTTACTTTTTTGAAAATTTCATCAGCACTTCCGAAACCGCGTATCACTCCGTGCTAAGCGGTGGAACCATGCCCATCGGCAACCTCGCCCTCGGGCTGAAAGTCGCCAGCGCGCTTTTCCTGGTGTTCACGGTGCTTTCGGCTTTCCAGATTGCCGGCCGGGCTATCGATGGCCTGACGGACCCGGAAGAACAGCAGCGGGAGGATAAATCATGATTTACTCATTGTGCCTGCTGTTAATTCTCGTCGGACTCTACGGCGTGGTCGTCAGTCGCGAGACCCTGAAAATTGTTATCAGTATTCTGATCATGAACCACGGCGTGCACTTGCTGCTGCTGTTGATTGGCTATCGCGAGGCAGGCAATCCACCGATCGTCGATCCCGGCGCCAGCATCGCCAGCTTTGCCAACGGCGCCGTCGACCCCCTGCCGCAGGCAATGGTGCTTACTTCGATTGTCATCGGCCTGGGCGTGCTGGCGCTGATGGTGGCCCTGTGCGTGCGCCTGTACGAGCGCTACGGCACTTTCGACATAACAGAAATCCGGCGCCTGCGAGGGTGAATATGAACTGCAAACGGGAAATAAATGATGGCCATTAATGTCCAGACCCTGATTCCCCTGTTCGTGGCGATACCGCTGGGAATGTCGCTGCTGGTGCAGCTGGTAGCCAGGCGGCGCCATGCCGTGGCGGAGACATTAACCATCATCACGCTGCTGGCATTGACCTTGATGAGTGGCCTTAGCGTTGGGCAAAGCGGTATCTATCACCTTGGCGGCTGGCCGACGCCTGTCGGCATCGACATGCGACTGGATGCACTGGCCACGCTGTTGCTGCTGGTCGTGAGCGTCGTAGGACTGGCGGTCAGCCTGTACTCAGTTGACTACATGCGCAGATTCACCGCCCGCAGTCACTTCTATAGCCTGTTTTTGTTGATGGTGACCGGCATGAACGGTGTCATCCTGGCTGGTGACCTGTTCAACCTGTATGTCTTCCTCGAAGTTGCGGCCATTGCATCCTATTCACTGGTTGCCTTTGGCTGTGCCCACGAGGAACTCGAGGCCTCGTTCAAATATATCGTGCTCGGCTCCCTGTCATCGGCACTGATTCTGACTGGCGTGGCACTGGTCTACGGCATGACCGGCACACTGAACCTGGCGCATATCGCAAGCCGCATCGCCGAAACCGGCATGAGCATGCCCCTGCTATTGGCCTTCGGCCTGTTTATCTGCGGTTTTGCTTTCAAAGCGGCCCTGGTGCCCTTCCATGCCTGGCTGCCTGACGCCCACCCGTCAGCGCCGGCGCCTGTTTCTGCAATGCTCTCCGGCGTGTTGATCAAGGCCCTCGGCGTTTATGTGCTGGCACGGCTGGCGTTCAACGTTTTTGGTATCGGCGCCAATGAACTCAGCCTGCTGCGCTGGCTCGGCCTGTTGTCGATGGTTGCGGGTGGCTTGCTGGCCGTTGGCCAGAAGGACATCAAGCGCCTGTTCGCCTACAGCAGCATTTCACAAGTGGGTTTTATGGTCCTGGGACTGGGGCTTGGCACCCCTTTGGGGCTGATTGGCGGCCTCTATCACCTGGTCAACCATGCAATGTTCAAGCCCCTGCTGTTCCTCAATGCCGGCGCAATCGAATACGCAACCGGCAGCCGGGACCTGCGGCAACTGGGTGGGCTCAACCGCCAACTGCCGGTCACGGCCGCGACATCCATGATCGGTTCCATGTCGATTGCGGGCATTCCACCATTCAACGGTTTCTGGAGCAAGCTGATCATCGTGCTGGCATGTATCGAGAGTGGTTTTTATGGCTTTGCGACCGCCGCTGTCCTGGTCAGCATCGTGACGCTCGCCTACCAGCTGAAAGTACAGAGAATGGCTTTCTTTGCGGCTCTGCCGGAAGCGCTCAAAGATTTGCAGCGTGAACCTCCGATGATGGCGCTGGCGATGATATTGCTGGCGGTTGGCTGCATCGTGCTTTCTTTTGCAATACTCACGGGCTTGCGTGACCCGTGGTTGATCGGAGCCGCGCAACAGGCCCTGACAGCGGGTATTTTCGGAGGCTGAGAGCTTAGGTAAACACGGGATTTAATATGAATCACTCAGACAGTTCATTCAAGCAAAAGCCCCTCATCGAGCGACTCGTGCTATTCGCTATCGCCCTGGTGTTCTGGCTGTTGCTGGTCTGGCCGGTGTCACCCATCGACGGGCGCTGGATGGTCGGCGACATCGGCGTCGGTGTGCTGGTCGCAGCTTTCGTCGCGCTGGTGATGCATGAAATTATCCGCGTGGGGTTTATCCGCCTGGTTAACCCGCGCAGTTGGTTCTGGCTTTTTATCTATGCCTTTGTGTTCTTCTATTACGTGATCAAGGGCGGCCTGGATGTCAGCTACCGGGTGCTTCACCCGCGCATGCCGATTCGTCCCGGTATCGTCAAGATCAAAAGCGTATTGCAATCCGATACCGGCAAGTCGGCGCTGGCCAACAGCATCACGCTAACGCCGGGCACCCTGACCATCGACGTGACAGAAGATGGCTGGTTCTACGTGCACTGGCTGAACGTACTGAGCACTGACGAAGAAGAGGCTGCAAAACACGTGTTGCGCCGGTTTGAATGGTTTATCCAGAGAATTTTTGAATAGGAAATTATCATGACGACAACACAATTCCTGGTTCCGGTGCTGATTGTAGGCCTGCTGATCTGCTGCGCCATGTGCCTTTACCGGATTGCCAACGGTCCCACGGCAGCAGACCGGATGGTCGCTATCGATATTCTCGGCACCGTCGTCGTCGGATTCGTCGCCATTATCACTGCCGTGACCGGCAAGGCCTATCTGCTCGATGTCGCCCTGGTATGGGCACTGGTGAGCTTTGCGGGCACGCTGGCGCTGGCCAAATACCTGGTGGGGAAACGTCTCAATGAATGAAAACATCGGCTTAGTACTGATCACCATTGGTGTGTTGTTCGACCTGTTGGGATGTGTCGGGCTGGTGCGCCTTCCGGATGTCTACAACCGGATCCAGGCCTCGACAAAATGCGTCGTACTGGGTACCACCCTGAGCCTGCTGGGCGCCATGATATGGCTGGGCACCGCCGCCGTATTTGTCAAGGGCCTGTTGTGCATCCTGTTCCTGTTGATCACTTCTTCAACGGCGGCCCACGCACTGGCCCGTGCCGCTCACCGCTCCGGTGTGCCACTGGCCAAAGAAAGCGTGGTGGACCGCTATGAAGAAGATATGCAGGACAGTGAAATCAGCGAGGAGGCGACATTATGAAACTACCTGCCTTCATGCAGCCCCGGATTTTGAAACAGGCGGTCCAAGCCACCTTTTCCCCCGCCTTCACGACACGCTTCCCGGCTGAACCTTTTGAGCCCCAGGAATCCTTCCGCGGACGCCCGCGCTTCAATGCCGATGGCTGTGTCGGTTGTGGCGCCTGCGCCGAGGTGTGCCCGCCCAAATGCATCGAGGTGATCGATGACGCGCAGGCCTCACCGCCCAGGCGCATCCTCGTCCAGCACCTCGACGCCTGTATTGTCTGCGGGCAATGTGAACGTTACTGCCCGACCCAGGACGGCATCCACATGAGCCGTGAGTGGGATTTTGCCGGCTTCGCGCCGGAGGACTTCGAAGAGCGGGTCGAGAAGGAACTGGTCATGTGCGAAGTCTGCGGTGAAGTGCTGGCACCGGCCGACCAGTTGCGCTGGCTGGCCGAACGGCTGGGCCCCATGAGCTTCGCCAACCCAACGTTGAGCATGTTTGCCGGTCAACGGCTTGGCTACGTCGAGCAGGGTGTGCAAAACCCGTCGGAAACCGTGCTGCGCGCCGACCGTATGGCGATCCAGTGTCCGAAGTGCAAGCGCAAGACGGCGCGTGCCGCCTGAGTCAGCCTGCGACTTCCGGTTACAATCCTGCTTGCGGGACTCCACTCGCAGGCAGCCTGACGCGAGGGTACGGCAAATTCAACATGGACCGGCAACTCACAGACCAATTGGCAGCTTTTATGCAAGGCAACGTTTGCCTGCTGGGCATCGGCAACCGTTACTGGCGTGACGACGGGGTTGGTTCCCATCTTGCAGAAGCGCTGCTGTCGCGCCCGGAATTTGCTGTTGTCGACGCCGGTTTCATTCCCGAGAATTTCCTCGAGAAGGTGGCTGCCGAGAAACCGGACGCGATACTCCTGGTTGACGCGACTGATTTTGGCGGCGCGGCGGGGGAAGTCAGGTTGCTGTATCCCGACAAGGTCAGCTTTTCGGGAGTATCCACCCACGCCGGTTCCTTGCAAATGCTGGCCGGATATCTGCAGGCCAGGACACATGCGCGCATTGCATTGCTGGCCATACAGCCGGGCGACACCAGTGCGGGAGAGGGCCTGTCAGTGGAGGTTTCCAGCACTTTCACCGCCTTGCTTGAAATGCTGCCAGCCATCTGCAACAAAAGCGATGCATAGAAAAACCGGGATCAATTTTCATTGATCCCGGCTCCAGTATTTCCAGCTCCCCGACACCGGGGGCATTAAAAGCCCCCGGCGGATTGGGGTTAACGCATTACCCTCCTACTCGATCACGGGCTCGACAGCATCGGGCCAGAAGATCAATCGGCGGAACCAGATATCGTTCTCGGAAGAGCCCGAAGGCTTCCAGGGATAGTAACGTGTGTACGGCACATCCGGATCTTCCTCATCAGAGATCGTTGAGTGCCAAATGACGTAGGCCTTGGAACCATCGGAGGTTGCCCGGAGCTGGCATTCGCCTTGCTCCTCGGGCTCGCCCTTGGCTACGAAGTCGTAACGCCAGACTGTCTCACCGAATCCTGCACTGCTGTTCGCACCGCCAACCTCCCAGGGGATCTTGACGTAATTATCGCCATAGTCCTCGGAGCGGGTGTAGTAGAGATCCAGCGGACCAGACTCTGCCTTGACACCGGAGGAACCCGTGGATTTTTCGTTGTCCACGGTACCCCAGGCGACGAAGAACATGTTGTTCTCGTAGGTGTCCTCTGTATACACACAATCGCTATCCGGACAGAGTTTAGCCAGTGTCGATGAGGTTCCATCGAGCGGATAAGTTGGCGGGGTAGTACCCAACCGCGGGTCGCCCGAGGACTCATGATTACTCTTGATCTCGGAGACATTGCGCGCCGGCTCGAACGCGCCTGCAGCGATGAACTGGGCGGGTAAGCCCTCGATAGTTGTCTCCAGTGGGTTAAGAGTGAAATCATAATGCGTCATCGCGATACCGACCGGCTGCGGTGGCAATTCACCGTCAGGAACCGCATCGGGATCGTAGTAGCCGCAAGTCTCGTCAAAGACCGCGGGCGGCATATTGCCCGAGCCGTCCGGGTCCGGACTGTAAGGATCCGTTCTGAACTCGGGACAGACATAGACACCGCTTCCGTCGGGATCCGTGGTCCAGGTCTGGCCGCCGTCGAAGGACTTCCTGACATAGAAGTTGTAACGGTCGTTGCCATTGCGCCCGGCCGCCCAGTTGGGTGACATGGCATAAGCGACGGCAAAGAAGTCGCCACGGATAAAGCCGCGGTGGCTGCGCACATTGGAGTACATGCCGGGGCAAACCTCACCGTTGAGCACGTCACAAGGTGTACCGTCTTCGTGGACAAGGCCGTAGGACTCGTCACCCAGGTTGCGTTCGTGCTGCGACCACAGCAGGACTTTATGCCTGTTATAGACATCGTCCGTGGGGTCGTCCGGTGTATCGTCTTCCGGCCCGACACCCACTGCCAGATCCACATCGTGGCTGGTCAGGTTGATATGGTCGCGACGCGGATAGTCACCATCAGTATTGATTCCACCGCACAGGCGGTCGCCGGAGGCTTCACCCCAGACGTTGCAGTTGTAGCCTGCAACACCGTCGGTTGGGCAACCTGGCAAGTCAAACGTCTCGTCCAGGTAGGTTGTGCATTCCATATTTTCGAACTTGTATGGATTGCCGGTACCGGACTTGACGAAGCGCCGGATATAGGCATCGGCCGGCCGGCCCTGCCCCTCCTGGCCCTGCTTGTAGATCAGCGCACCCAACGTCTTGGTGTCACCCATCTTGCCCGGTGACTGCATCAGGAAACGCGCACGACGCGCGATCTCGTAACGGAACTGCAGGAACTTGGTTTCATCCGGAATCCACTCACCGGTAACCTCGCCGGTGTCGGGGTCAGTCCCCTCGACGAAATAATCAAAGTACAGTGGCACCGGCTGACCAGCTTCGCAGGTACAGGTCGGGTTGGCCTCGTTGGTTTCGATAATGTCCGGCGTCTTGCGATCGTCGCAATAAGTCGGATAGAGCCCACCGCATAAGGCCGGCAGGTTGGCGATGTGACCAGGAGCCACCAGGTCGGGCTGGGTAAAATCGAACGAGTGGTAAATCATGTTCTTGCCGATGTCCTGCTTGATCGGTTTTTCCTGACCCTTGTCATCTTCCTCGGGAGCGATGATGGGATCGACAGGATTGTCGTTGTCATCATGTGCTTCCATTGCCAGCGAGTGGCCCAGACCCTTGGATTCCTCGTAGGCCAGCAAGGCCCACGCGCTCTTGGTGCCGTCAGCCTTGGTGTAGGGCTGCAGTTGCAGCATCGGCCGCGAGGCATAGACATCGCCGTCCAGCAGACGGCCGTCGGAAGCCACACAGACCAATTTATCTACGCCGTTGGTGTTGGTGAAACCAAACCAGCGCTCGTGGGCTGAGGTGCCTGGCATCTCGGCGAAAAAGCTATTCGCTGCAGACAGATCGCACAGGTCCAGCGTGCCGCCACGATCCTCATAGTACTGATAATCAGGAATGCCATCACCACCAGCCAGGTACAGACCCGTGGCGTTGTCGACCTCGTCGATCGAACGTGCCAGGTAGGCATAGCGCTTGGTGCCGGTAGAGTTGCCAAACAGTCCCTTCAGGTCCTCGCAGTTGGGGTCACCCTCGTGGTTTTCG
Organism: Lysobacterales bacterium; assembly: GCA_013042835.1. Classification (GTDB taxonomy): domain Bacteria; phylum Pseudomonadota; class Gammaproteobacteria; order Xanthomonadales; family SZUA-36; genus SZUA-36. Next base: position 11,143 of record JABDPJ010000010.1, on the reverse strand, counting down.
GGGTCACAGCAGGTGGCCGGGTCCGCATCCGGATGGCCACAGAACTCAGCTGCAATCTCCTCGGGGTCGATTGGCACAAACGAGCCATCCACCACCTCGGGGAAGCAAATCGCTTCGTTCTCACCGGTGCTGTCGGGGAATGTCGGGCAGGCGGTGCTTGGTTCGACCTTCAGGGTGTGGGTATTGACCATGTCGTTATCGGTTACCCGCACCGGCAAACTGAAGGGCACCAGTGCCTTGGGCCGTCCAAGACCGGGCTTGTCGAGGAAACCCTCTTCTCCCGTGGGGTCGTCACTGCCCGGTCCGCCGGGCACGAAGGTTTCATCGACGATGTTGAAGTCATCGTAAGCGATGAAGCTGTACCACATATCGGACTTGTGGTTGGTGATTGCGCCGCTCCAGCCTTCGCCGGGGCCCTTGCCCTTACCGGGCCGCAGACCGCTGGGGTCTTCCTGCCAGGCGATGGCAAAACCCGCACCGCGGGCCGAACCAACCATCGGGATATAAACGTCGCGACGGCCTGAGGTGATGCGTTCCGGTTTGAACCAGACAATATCACCCAGTCCAACCGCTGCAGACTCATCACAACTGCCGGTATCCAAACCTGTACAACATTCAAAGGGGACACCCTCGGCAGTGCATTGTGTGACATCGGTCAGTGGATCGTCTTCCACGTTCATGGAGGCAAAGGTGCCTTCATCGAGGTCTTTCTGGGTAGCGATCACACCACGTGCGGCCCACAGGCAGCTGTAGGGGATTTCGCCAATGCCCAGTTCGGCAACGTCGTCTACTTCATCGTAGTCCACCGAACCCTGGCTGCCGCGAACACCCCAGATATCAGTGACGTAATAAGCATCGTCACCGGGATAATCGGGTTCGCAGACTTCGTGACCTTCTCCACCCCGACAATAGATCGCGCATTCATTCACATCGACCGTTGCGGGATCATCCCATTCGACCTCTTCGGTCGCCGGGTCGTCACAGAGATTGATCGAATACCTCGGGTTGCCGCTCTTGCAGAACTTGCTCTCCCAGACGGTCAGGATCTTGTTGTCATTGACCTTCAGGTAGGGTGATCCGACCGTGCCCGGGAAGGGTTCGCCGGTTTCCAGGTCGAAGGACGACATGTCTGCCATGCGAGAGACATTCCTGCGTTTCCAGGTGGTGCCATCATCGCGGGAAACCGCGGTAAAGAGATCCCAGGCAAAACGTCCGGGCCAGAATTCTTCTTTGACCTGATCGTCAAAGATATCCACCTTGGCCATGTAGGTCGTCAGTATAGGTTTGGCCAGATCACGGCACTCGATAAGCGTCACCACGCAGGTCTCTGCATCCTCGTAATCACGGGGATCGCATTCCTCGGCCAGCGGGTCGCCACCCAGGCGCCATTCCTCGTAGGGTACGCCAATCGTATCTTCGCCTTCGTCATAGAGCTTGTCGCCATTGACGTCGACACAAAGTGACGGATCGCCATTGGAACGCAGTCCGGGGAAGTAAACGGGCATGACTTCAAGCTTCTGCTTGGTTTCACCCCAGTCCTCGGTCTTGGAAACATTCTTGCGGAATATGCCACTGGCGTTGAGACCGGCCTCCAGGTTGCCCTGGGCTTCGTCCGGCGCTACTGCCACCAGCCCATCTTCACCGGCATACTGGGAACAATTCAGCACGGTTTGATCAAGCAGGTTATCCATATCAAGACTCTCGTCGCCATAAGCGAGCGTGTAATCCGCCTGTACCAGGCCCAAATCCATGGCTACATCGTTGAAACACCCCACGACAGACGGCAACAGGGTAATCTTGCCGTCACTGCGATTGGAATCCAGTGTCTGCAGGATGCGCGCAACGTCGATAACACGCGGGTCATTGATGTCAGCATTGTGGAACAGGTCCAGCGGGGATACTTTCTTGGCTGCCACTGCCGTACCCAGAACGATTTCATCGAGTGAAAACTCGATTATTTCGTCCGGGAAGAAAAGAAAGCCTCCGCCTCCGCCCACGTCACCTGACTTGGTAATGCCGTGCTGCGTGGGCCCGTGGTAACCGATACCCACTACCGGAGAGTCAATGAATTGACCGCGGTCGGGGTGGCGCCACAGTACCCGTGAGTACGTCACCAGTGGTGTTTCATAAAACATACAGGAACCCATGGCCTGGAAGTCGCCCTCATAATCGAGGCTGTCGACAAATTTCCCATGCAGCATGAAGCCCATGTAGTGACCATGGCCTTGCCAGGAAAAGCCGAGTTGTTCGAAAGTCAGGGTATAAGTGAACGCTTGCCCCGGATCAAGTTTGAGTTTTTCAACCCAATCAAATTTTCCATACCAGGGTTTTCCGTCCTTCTTGGTGACGATGTCAGCCGGATGTTTACCAACCCACAGCTGCATGTCCGTCAGGTCAATGTCAGGATTCGGTATCAGGTTGAAATGCACGGAATCCGAGGTATTGAAGGTCTCGACAATTCCAACGGGTGCACCTCGATCGCTGAACAAATCAGCGGTGTAGAGCCCTGGGTTCAGCTTGCCAGATACCGGCCCGTACGAGCCGGGACAGCCGAGCTCCAGATCCTGGGGGAAAACGGGTGCGGTCAAAAGAGAAAACAGTACCGCACACAGCACTGCTACAACTTTGGTCTTCATGGTCTTCTCCTCACATTTCTTTGCAACGACGTGTTACAAAGGGCCCGCAATATTGGAGAGACCTGTATTTATTATTGTGAGGAGTTTTCGCAGGCCCGCCAACACGGAACCAGCCATTAGGATAGTTTGGGGTGAATTAATGCACGCTTAAAATGAATTTAAGCTTCCATTAAGATTTTTGATCTATATCAACTATATTTTTGATTTATGATTTTATATTATTGACATATGTTTTCTAGAGGGCGTAATCCCCTGTTTCTTATCGAGCACTTGACTTGTTATTGGAGGCCAATCATCCCGGATTAAGGCACCAATGGTTGCTGGTAAGAAAATTGCCCATTGCAAGCTCTGAATTCTGCGACTGCTGAATACCGGCCCGGGTATCAGGCTGCACGTTCGATCACCCAGGCCGTGCTGCCCGCGAACAGCACGGCCCTGATTGTGTTCACCCTGGCAAATTCATTCGGGAAAACCGGTTAAGGCCTCTGCAATTGACACTTAGCCTCACGCCAGGTGTTACAAGCTCGATTCAATCATTTTTTCTTGGGATCCGTACCGTCCTGGCTGTTACCCATGCCAACAGGTTCAAAGATGGTGATCACTGTCATCTCGACGGATTCCAACGTGTTAGCAGACACCAACGGGGTCTCGAGGACAGAAAGAGTTGCGGCCGTGCCACTGCCGGTATTACCAGAGGGAACGCGACTCACGTTGTCAAACACGACGTAAATGGCATCCATATAGGTTGCGACATCCTGTGAATCGACCACGATGCTGGTTTGCAACGTCACGTTTCCATCAGGGTCAGGTCCCACACCCATGGAATCCATGACATCGTCAAAGTCAATTGCCAGGTGTGGACTGCCCACAGCTTCCAACTGGTCATTGATCATATTCCAGATTTCATCAGTCACGATACCTTCAGCCGGGTGATGTGCCCATGCCGGTGCGACCAGCACAACAGCGAGCAACATGGCGCTTGCGATCATTAACTTTCTCATTACATCGTCTCCTTGTTTAACTTAAACGTTAAAAATTACAGATTTACATAATTTAGTCTCCGCTCACGGACATTCACCCGTCAGCGGCAACATGATCCCCCACAAAATTCTCCTGGCACGAAAAACTGTATTTGTGAGCTTTATGACAAATCCACAATCCCGTGTTAAACGAAGACTGGATATGTACTGATGTGTTTCCTGATTGATTTTTTCCCTGGCCAACACCTCGAACTGGTTAATCTGGACGCCATGCGCACGGCTAGGTCAACAGGCGGCAATTTTACCCGAAGAACCTATCTATAATTTTAAGATATAGCGGATCAATAGCAAGTTTCAGCGGGGTAAAAGTTACCTGAAATTAGGACTTTAATGAAATAGTTAGAAAACATTTAATTTTTGGGGCATCAATCTGCGTGGCAATGTCGCACGGGACCAGGGGCCGGGCTTCGACAACCCCTTTCCCCTTCCGCGTCGCTGACTCTTGTGGTGATTATCCAGCCTATTCACAAAGTGATACACTATAGGGATATTTTTCGCATTTTTTGTATCAAACAGTTAAGACATACAACGAGGCCATTCCAATTACATGACCGAAACCTCCTCACCAACCGATGCCCGCCTGGCCACTTTTGAAGAAAAAGTAGCCAATGATCAGCGTATTGAACCCGGCGACTGGATGCCCGATGCGTTCCGCAAGAACGTGCTCAGGCAGATGTCGCAACATGCCCACTCCGAGGTCATAGGTATGCAACCGGAAGGGAACTGGATTACCCGGGCGCCCAGCCTCTACCGCAAGGTCGTTCTGCTGGCCAAGATCCAGGACGAAGGCGGTCACGGGCTATACCTTTACAGCGCCGCCGAAACCCTGGGTACGAGCCGCGAAGAGATGGTCCAGGCACTGCATGAAGGCAAAGCCAAGTACGCTTCGATATTCAATTATCCCAGCCTGACCTGGGCGGACATCGGCATGATCGGCTGGCTGGTCGATGGCGCCGCCATTGTCAACCAGGTCTCGCTGCAACGGACATCCTATGGTCCCTACTCGCGCGCCATGGTCAGGATTTGCAAGGAAGAGAGCTTCCACCAGCGCCAGGGCTACGAAGCCACCATGAAGCTTGCCCAGGGCAGCGCCGAGCAAAAGGCCATGGCGCAGGACGCACTCGACCGCTGGTGGTGGCCATCACTGATGATGTTCGGACCGCATGATGCGGAATCGGCCCACAGCGGCCAGTCGATGAAATGGAAACTCAAACGGGAAAGTAACGATGTCCTGCGGCAGCGCTTCGTCGACCAGACCGTCCCGCAGGCCGAATTCATCGGCCTGAAGATTCCCGATCCGGATTTGAAGTGGAACGAGGAACGCGGCTCCTATGATTTCGGCGAAATCGACTGGGATGAATTCAAGCGGGTGATTGCCGGCAACGGTCCATGCAACCGGCAGCGCCTGCAACACCACATCAACGCGCGGCAGGAGGGGCAGTGGGTCCGGGATGCCTTGCGCGCCTATCAACGCAAACGCCGGACACGCGATTTGCCGGGTGATTTACCCGGTAATGGAGGTCAGCGATGAAACAGCAATCCCGGCCCCTTTTTGAGGTCTTTGTCCGCTCGAAACGGGGGTTGGACCACCGCCATGTCGGCAGCCTGCATGCCGAAGACCCTGAACAGGCGCTGGAGTATGCCCGCGATGTCTACCTGCGCCGCAGCGAAGGTGTCAGCCTCTGGGTGGTGCGCTCCACCGACATCACGGCGTCACTGGAAAGCGATGTCGATTCATTCCTGGACCCGATGGACGACAAGGATTACCGGCACGCCACCCACTACAAGCTTCCCGATGAAGTGGACAACATGTGAGTAGTGCAGTGGACGCCATTCAAAATACAGCACTGGTGAATTATTGCATTGCCCTGGGCGATGATTCACTGACCCTTGGTCACAGATTATCCGAGTGGTGCAGCAAGGGGCCTTTTCTCGAAGAGGACCTGGCATTGAGCAACGTTGCACTGGATTTCATCGGCCGGGCCCGGATGTTTTATGCCCACGCCGCCGAACTCGAGGGCCGGGGACGCAGCGAGGACGATATCGCCTACCTGAGGGATTGCCGGGAGTACCGTAACTTTCTCATTAACGAATTGCCGAACGGGGATTTTGGCTTCACCATGGCTCGCCAGTTGATGGTCGATGTCTATGACACGGGATTTTTTACCGGCCTGATGCAATCGGCCGAGCCACAACTGGCGGCCATTGCCGCCAAGGCCGTCAAGGAATCACGTTACCACCTGCGGCGCAGCGAAGAATGGATCAAACGCCTCGGTGACGGCACCGGGGAAAGCCACGCCCGGGTCCAGAACGCGTTCAACCAGTTGTGGGGCTATGCTGCCGAGATGTTTGAAATGACTGCTGATGAACAGTTGTTACTCGAGGCAGGCATCGCTGTTGACCGTGCCGGACTGCAAAGCGATTGGGACGCAAAGATGCATGCGGTGCTGGAAGAATCCACGCTGGATATTCCGGCGGCTGACTGGACGATCGGCGGAGGACGAGAGGGCCGGCATAGCGAGCACCTGGGATACCTGCTGGCGGAACTACAGTTTTTACAACGCGCCTATCCGGGACAGGAATGGTAGTGGCGGACAACACGCAACAAACAACCCGGCTCTACGAGCTGTTGAGTAAGGTCGTTGATCCGGAAATCCCGGTGCTGACGCTCCAGGACCTTGGCGTGCTGCGGGCTATCACGGTCGAAGACGACGAGATCAAGGTCACCATTACACCAACCTATGCCGGTTGCCCGGCGCTGGAAACCATGCGCGCCGATATTGAAACCACGCTGGCGCAAGCGGGTTTCCCCAGCGTGACGGTCAAGCAAAGCCTGAGTCCCGCCTGGACCACTGACTGGATGTCTGAAGCCGGCCGGAAAAAGCTGTTCGAATACGGCATCGCGCCACCTGCAGCAGCTGCCTGCGGGCGTGAGACAGGCCCGGCTGCGTGCCCGCAATGCGGTAGCACTGATACGCAACTGGTCTCTGAATTCGGTTCAACGGCCTGCAAGGCACTGCACCAGTGCCAGGATTGCCGCGAACCTTTCGATTACTTCAAGTGCATCTGACCACGGGGATACACGGCTTTGAGCAAACAATTCCATCCGCTGCGCGTAATGGACCTTCACAGGGAAACCGAGCACGCCGTTGTGATCACGTTTGATGTCCCGGCGGAACTGCGCGATACGTTTTCATTCATCCAGGGCCAGTACCTGACCCTGGAACATACGATCGAGGGCAACCCGGTGCGCCGCTCCTACTCGATCTGTTCCGGACTCGATGACGGAGAGTTGAAGGTCGCCATCAAGCACGTCGAAGGCGGTGTATTCTCCACCTGGGCCAACCGGCAACTCAAAACGGGCGATATGCTGAATGTCATGGCGCCTCGCGGTGACTTCTACACGCAGATCGACCCGGAGCAGGCCAGGAATTACCTTTGTATCTGCGCAGGAAGCGGCATTACGCCCGTGCTGTCGATTATGAAAACAGTACTCGCCCGTGAACCCTCAAGCACCGTCACCCTGCTCTACGGCAACCGGCGCACAGCGACCATGATGTTTCGCAACGAGTTGGCCTTCTTGAAAAATGCCTATCTTGGGCGCTTTCACTGGATCAACATTTTTAGCCGTGAACCGCAGGAGGTAGAACTGTTCAGCGGCCACCTGGACAACCGCAAGGGCGGTGCCCTGAACCGGCGCTTGATCCACATCCGCGGCTTTGACGAGTTTTTCCTGTGCGGCCCAGAGGCCATGATCTCGGAAGTCTCGCGGGGTCTGCGGGGTGAAGGCATCAACGAAGAAAACATCCATTTTGAACTGTTTGCCGTATCGGCCGAGAAAGCCCGGCAGGCCATCGAGCGGCACCAGGCCCGCGTACAAGCCTACCAGGGCCAGGTCAGCACGGTCAGTATCCTTGCCGACGGCCGCGAGTACAGCTTTGAACTGAGCGCCGACGGTGAAAACATTCTCGACGCCGGGCTTCGCAATGGTGTTGATCTGCCGTTTTCATGCAAGGGCGGTGTTTGCGCCACCTGCAAGGCGAGACTGATAGAAGGCGAAGTCGACATGGATTTGAACCAGGCGCTGCGGCCCGAGGAAATTGACAATGGCTACATCCTCACCTGCCAGGCGCATCCGGTCGCAAAGAAAATCGTGGTGGATTTCGATCAGTTTTAAGAACCCGGCATGATGACCGCCAATACCAGACAGCCGCTCGACGATTTTCTTGACCAGCGCATGCGTGATGCCGGTATCAGCAGTACGGCCCTGGTGTTTACTTTTTTCTGCGACGTCGTGACACAGCACGGTTGTGAGATATGGCTCGGCAACGTAATTCGCGCACTGGCGCCGCTCGGCATCAGCGAGCGCCTGACCCGGACGGCGGTGTACCGCCTGGTGCAGGACGGCTGGCTGGAGTCGCGCAAACATGGCCGGCGTAGTTATTACCGTTTGACCCGGACCGGGGAAAACTACTATCAGCGCGCCGCCAGCCGTATCTATGCTTCCGCTAAACCCGGCTGGGATGGATCCTGGACCCTGCTGTTTACTTCGATGGTCGCGGCGAAAAAACGCGATGCGCTGCAGCGTGGCCTGTCATGGCTGGGATATGGGCGCCTGGGCGCCGGCGTATTTGCCCTGCCACGCGATGAAGGCGCACTGCTGGATCAACTCCTCGAAGACCTCGACCTGCAAGGCGGCATTGTCCGGATGCAAGCTCAGGCCGACGACGCTGAGAGTATGCAACAACTGGTGCTGGCGCGCTGGAAGCTCGATGAACTGCGGCAACGCTACCGTGAATTCAACTCCCGTTACAGCCGCGCCAGGAAAATCCTGGATGGCAAAGTGGAGTCACCGGCCCATTCACAGTTGCTGTTGCGAATCCTGCTGATACATGAGTACCGCAAAATCCTGCTGAACGACCCTGAACTGCCTGCCGACATGTTACCCGCAGACTGGGAAGCTTTTGACGCCCAGGCATTAACGGGTCGGATTTACCGGCGCCTGGCCGTATCAACCAGCCGCTGGGCTCAACTCGAATTATTCGATATGGACAGTCATGAGAAGCCTTGCGCCGAGGTTATGCCGGAACGGTTTCCGCTACCGGAACACTGATTCGTTCCGTCATGGCCATCACGCGACAGCGCTAGCGCTGCTCGCAGGTCAGCTTTCGCCCAGCTTGTCCGGCTTTGCCAGCCATTCACGCCCTTTGAGCATTAACCGGTAATAAACTGTCGGCAACATTTTTTCTTTCAGGAACCAGGCTGCCTTGCTGGCTTCGTCACTCTTGATCAACCATTCGGGGAAGGTTGGCAACAGTTTTCCACCGTAACCAAATTCAGCCAAGACGATTTTTCCTCTCTCAACCGTCAACGGGCATGAACCGTAGCCGTTGTATTCCGCCACCAATTCCTTGCCTTCGAGCGCGGCGATCAGGTTGGATGCCACCACCGGCGCCTGTATTCTTGCCGCGGCGAGCGTCTTCGCATTCGGCGCGGAGCAGGCATCACCGAGACTGAAAATGTTTTCAAAGCGGTTGTGCCGCAGGGTGTCCTGGGCCACATCCACCCAACCGGCCTCATTGGCAAGAGAGCTGTCGCGGATAAAGTCCGGGGCAGTCTGTGGAGGGCACACGTGCAGCATATCGAATGCGATTTCCTCGCGGCGTGTCTCCTGGCCCGGTGCGCCGACATCGAACCAGGCTTTGCGGGCCGCTCCATCGACGGCCGCCAGGTTGTGGTGAAAATTCAATTCCGCATTGTATTTCTTCACGTATTCCATCAATGGCGGCACGTAGTGCTGTATACCGAATAACTCGCCGCCGGCGGTACAGAAATTGACATCAATGGCATCCAGGACCTTGTTACGCAACCAGTGATCACAGGATAGATACATGGCTTTCTGAGGCGCACCCGCGCACTTGATGGGCATGTGCGGCTGGGTGAAAACGGCACGCCCCGAGCGCAGGTTTTTGACCAGCTCCCAGGTATACGGCGCATAGTCGTACCGGTAATTGGAGGTGACGCCATTTTTGCCGAGGCTTTCCTGCAGGCCCTCGACCGCGTCCCAATCCAGCTTCAGGCCCGGGGCAACCACCAATTGACGGTAGGCAATATGGCTGCCGTCTTCCAGCACGACCTGGTTGTTCTCAGGCTCGAAGGCCGCAGCCGCGGCTTCCAGCCAGCGCACGCCGTCAGGCATGACTTTTTCTGTGAATGTTTGTGGCTGCGTGGGTGAAAAAACACCGCCGCCCACCATGGTGAAGCCGGGCTGGTAGAAGTGTTTATAGCGTGGTTCAAGCACGGCGATATCCAATTGTGGCCGGCGCTTCAGCAAACTGGATGCAACCGCGATTCCCGAGCTTCCGCCACCCACTATAACCACGTCATAGGTGTTGGCGTGAACGTGATGATGGACGGTCTCTTCAATACCGGCAGCCCTTGCAGCGGCCTCGTCCAGGTGCTCCTTCTGCCAACTCAAGTCATAACCGAGGGTCGAGGCGAACTGGATAATGGTATCGGCGTCCAGGTGCCTTGCCTCGTACAACGCCCACAAACTGGTAGAGCGCATCCCTGACCTGCAGTAAGCCAGAACCGGGCCCTTGACGCGCCCCATTTCGCGGGTAAATTCGTCGATATTCTGATCGGTTATCTCGCCGGGTATGATCGGGATGCTGATCAGCGCCATGCCGTGTTTGGCTGCCTCTGCGGTCAACTCCGCCACCAGCGGCTGATCATCGGTTTCATTGTCCGGGCGGTTATTGATAAGGGTCTTGAAACCCATCGCCGCCAATCGCTCCATGTGCGCAGGATATATCTGCGGAGAAACGGATATGAAGGGTGAAATACTCTTGATTTCCATACATTAATCTCTTGCAGAACCAGCTATCGCGTGATTGAACCCAGTCCGGTCTAAAAAGGCCACACCGACGGCAGTGTACGTACCAGTATATAGATACCCATCACTATCAGGAATAGTCCGAATACCTTGCGGAGTTTGTGCTGGTTGACGCGGCCCGCGATACGGGAACCAATGAGGCTGCCAAACACACCGAGCGCAGTGACGATAAGTATGATGTTCCAGTCAAGCGCCAGGCCCTACTGATCCAGCACGTCGAGATATTTCCAGAAACCGGTGAATGATTTCAGGGCGATGATTACCAGGCTGGTCGCGATCGCACGGTGCATCGACAGGCCACCGAGCAGCACCAGTGCCGGAACGATCAGGAATCCGCCACCGACGCCCACAAGACCGGTAAGAACACCAACGAACAAGCCATCCAGAACGATCTTCCAGACTTCCCTGGGCTCATGCGGTGAGTCATCAAGGTCCGCGGGTTTGAGCATTTGCCATGATGCCACGAGCATCACAACCGCAAACAACGCCAGTTGCACGAGCCCGGAAACCCAGGTTGCCAGCCACGCGCCCATATAGGTGCCGGCCATGCCGGGCACGCCGAACAACAGCAC
>JABDPJ010000007.1 GCA_013042835.1 Lysobacterales bacterium | reverse complement strand
TGTCCTCGACCAAGGTCACGCTGGAGCACAGGGTCAAACAACTGTCCAAGGGCATGGTGGCCCAGTTGCACCTTGCCATCGTCATGTCCATCGACGTCAAGCTGCTGGTGCTCGATGAACCGACCCTCGGCCTTGACATACTTTTCCGCAAGCAGTTCTACACCAACCTGCTGAATGACTATTTCGATGAGCAGCGTACGATCCTGATCACCACCCACCAGGTCGAGGAGATTGAACACATTCTCAGTGACCTGATTTTCATCCAGGACGGACGAATCGCCCTCAACACCAGCATGGATGACGTGGAACAGAGCTATGCTGAATTGATGGTGTCGCCCGACATGGCCGCCGCGGCCCGTGAGTTCAAGCCGATGAGTGAACGCGAACTGTTTGGCCGGCATATTTTCCTTTTCGAAGATGCCAACCGGGCAGAACTCAAGGAGCTTGGGGAGGTACGCACACCCAACGTGGCTGACCTGTTTGTCGCTATCATGAACGGAGGTGAGTCATGAACCGCTTACTGGCCCTGATGAAGCGTGAATTCTGGGAAAACAAAGGCGCCTTCCGGACTACGCCACTGGTAATCGGTGGCATCCTCATCGTGACCATGCTGATGGTCATCATCACGTTCAACCATTTCGACAACGAGTTTCAATCGTTGAAAGAACTGCTGCGTTTCATCGCGCAACAGGATGTCGAATTGCGTGAAAACGTCCTGTACTTTATCAACATCCAGTTTTCGATGATTTTTTCAATGGTGCTGGGTTTTGTCGTATTTTTTTACTTGCTGGGTTCCCTGTATGACGACCGCAAGGACCGCAGTATCCTTTTCTGGAAATCCCTGCCGGCTTCGGCCACGCTGACCATTAGTTCAAAGCTGCTTTCAGCCATGTTCATGGCGCCGGTCATTTTCTGGGTCATATACGTCCTCACCCATATCGTGATGATGTTGCTGCTTTCCGTAGTTGTGCTGATCCTGGGTGAGAATCCATGGACACTGTTCCTGAGCCTGGGCAGCCCCTTCAATGCCTGGAGCATGGTGCTGGCGGGCTACCTGGCGCACTCGATATGGGCCCTGCCCCTGTATGGCTGGCTGATGCTGGTTTCCTCGTTTGCTCCGCGTATACCACTATTGTTCGCTGTCCTGCCGCCGGTGGTGCTGGGTTTACTGGAGTTGTGGATAGATTTCCTCCAGACGTTTACATTAAGTGACAACCTGTTCGGCCTGTTTGGCCACTGGTTTGCCAACAGCCCATTGATCTTTGCCACGGAATCGCGAGACGATGATTTTGGCGCAGCGCTGGGAATTCCAATCACGAGTGACTACGACCACGCAGTCACCATCACCAACATGCTGGACCGGCTTTTCTCAACGGATATGCTGATCGGTCTCGCGATTGCCGCGGTATTCTTTGGCGGCACATTGTGGTTGCGGCGGCGCGCCACCGAGAGTTGATTCTGACAGGTAACTGACCAGACCTGTCAGCAAGGCTTGAGCCCGGAGCAAAACCGGGTTGAGCATGCCGGTTAACTGTACGACACCAGCCCGTGGTACAGTTAACCGGCAAATTTTTTCCATTCTCATGAATGGAGAACCGTTACCGGCATACTGTTTTCATGGTCAATCGCACACATACCAATCGACCGGCCCAGTGGCTGGCCCTGCACTTCCCGCACCTTGCGCTGGATCATCATGGCCGCAGCCAGGAACAGGAAGATGTCCCGCAAGCCATCAGCGACAAGCTGGCTGGCCGCCAATGCATTATTGATCTGAACACGGCAGCGCACGATGCCGGTATCCGCATGGGTATGCCGGTTGGCGCCGCATTGAGCCTGGCCGCTGCATTACAGTTATCAACACGTGATCAGCGCGCGGAGCAGGACAGCATGAAACGCCTCGCCAGCTGGTGTTATCAATACAGCAGCCAGGTATCGGTGGTTTCGCCGCGTAACAGCCTGTTGCTGGAGGTTGCCGCCAGCCGGCGCCTGTTCGGTAGTGCAGAAACACTGTCGGAGCGCATCAAAAAGGAACTCGGGCAACTTGGCTACCGTGCTGTAAGCGGTATTGCGCCGACACCGGAAGCGGCTCACCTGGCCGCCCGCCACGGCCTGCATATCCGCACAGCCGGCGATATACGCAAAAGTATCGGCGAGCTTGGTATCGATAGCCTGAACTTGTCGGCCAACTCGATAAAGTCCCTGCATAAAATGGGCTTCCGCACGGCTGCCGAGATTTTCCGGCTGCCGCGCAAGGCGTTGGCAAGGCGGTTGGGACTGGAGGTCAGTGATTACCTGGACCGCTTACTCGGCCAGCGCCCCGACCCCTGTAAAAGTTTCCATCCGCCGGGCAGTTTCTCAGCCGGTATGGATTTACCGGAGACAGGGCACACCCAGGGCCTGGTCTTTCCATTGAACCGGCTGGTCCAGGAATTATGCGGGGCGCTACGCGCCCGCGACCGTGGCATACAGGTTCTGCAGGTCCGCCTGCGACTGGATAAAGGCGAGGAAAGCATCCACCTCAACCTGCAACGGGTGACACGCTCTGAAGCCCACCTGATGCTGTTACTGCGTGAACGCCTGGAACGCTTGCAATTGTCCCGCCCGGTAAAACACATAGGCTTACAGGCTCCGCATTTCCTGCCCTGTGCGGTGGTCCAGGCGGGCCTGCTGAAAGAAACGGACGTTGACTCCCCGGATGTGGACAGTCACGTGATCGAACGCCTGCAAGCCAGGCTGGGCAGAGAAGCGGTCAGGGGCATCAGGGGCCTTGAGGACCACCGTCCCGAGCACAGCTGGTCATTACGGGAACTGGATGAACCGGCAAGCTACAGTATTCGCCCGGGACGGCCAACCTGGCTGTTACCCGAACCACGGCCCTGCAGGATCGATGACTACCGCATACTCACGGGTCCCGAGCGCATAGAAACCGGTTGGTGGGACGGCAGGGACTGCCGCAGGGATTACTTTGTCGTGCGCGATGCGGACGGCAGCACCCTGTGGGCCTTTCATGAATATAAACCTCGCTCTGGTTGGTATTTGCACGGTTTATTCGCCTAAATACCCGCCTGGAAAGTAAGCAGTGGGGCGCTGACTGAAGGGGTAGCATCCGTCGCTTACCTGCTTGTTATCCGCGGCTGTCTATTCACAGAAAAAATCATCTTCGCCAAGCGGTTGACAGAAATCATTCCAGCCAAAGGCCTGGTAGTATTCAACCAGGCCCGCTTGCTGGAGCAAGTCTTTGAAGCCCGGTTCCTGGCGGACATCCGTCATTACCTTTTGCCAGAAACTTGTGGGTGCGGGATAGCGCTGCAATGCTTGCAAAGCCAGTTCGGGGTCATCGTGCCAGGCTGCCCAAAAGGCGATCTCATAGTCGAATTTCTCCGACTGCCGGTAAGTGTTTCTCAGCCAGGCAAGGGCTGTTTCATGATCATCCAGAGTTTCGCGCATGGCCTCCACAATGTGCCGGGATTCCGGCATATACTGTTCCGCCCGTGCTATCCACTTCAGCAGAAGGTCCCTGTCGTTTACTGAAAGGGCGAGTAGCAGACCCCGCTCTACATCTGCTTGTTGGAAGCCATCTAACTCGAGGGCACGTTCCGCTTCGGCAAAGCCTTCTTCAATCCGTCCCTGTACGACGTATGCATTTGCAAGCAACCTTGCCGTACTGGAGCTGAATGGAAGGAGATTGCGTGCCCGTTCGAGCACGGTAACAGCATCACGGTTGCGGCCCAGCCTGAGCAGGAAGCAACCATAGAGCTTGACCAGGTCGCCATTTGTGCTATGACTGATTTCCGCGTTCCGGTTCAGTGTTTCTTCCACTTCCGGCCAGTGCTTCTTTTTGATCTGTATGAGTGCGGTTAAATAGACCGCGTCCCCAAGTGCGGGTTCCAGGTCAAGTGCATGGGCCAGTGCCTGCTCGGACTGCCTTAAGGCATCTGGCGCTCTCTCGGTATCCATCAGCGCATTCGTATTAATGTATAAGCCGGAAAGATGCAACCATGCCAGTGCGTAACCGGGATCAATCTCAATGGCTCGTTTTGCGTGGTCAATCGCCCGTACCATGGATTCGGGTGTAGCCTCCCATTGATCTCGTTTGGACAACAGGATTTCTTCATAAGCCTCGACACGTGATGTGCCACCCGGAACGGTTCCCAACTCCCCGACCTGTAACCTGACGCTCAATGCGTCGGCAACAGAGCCGGCGATTTCCTCCTGGATGGAAAAATAATCCTCGAATGGCTGGTCATATTGCCTCGACCACAGGTGGAAGCCGTCATCCGCTTCAATAAGCTGGGCGGATATACGTATGCGATCTCCATTCCTTCGCACACTGCCTTCCAGCAGGTGATTGACTCCCAGGGAATCGGCAATGCTCCTTAAATCCTCATTCCTGTTTTTGAAGTAGAACGAAGAAGTTCGCCCGGTAACTTCCAACCCCTTGAGTTGTGCAAGCCGGCTGATCAGTTCTTCAGTGAGCCCGTCTGCGAAATATTCCTGATCTCCGTCCGCACTCATATCGACAAACGGCAATACTGCGATTGACTTGGCACCTGCGGTTACGGGGCCTGGCGTAATTTCACGCAAGTCGGCGTGGTACCAGAAAAGCACAGTCGCCAACAGTAAAGCACTGAAAATGACGAGTGAAAACCTGGTCCTTTGACTAATTGGGCCAGAGGCGTCCGGTACATCAGTATTCTTACTGACCTGCGTTACCCTGGGAATCAGGCGGAAACCAACCTTGGGAATGGTCTCAATAACGTGAGGGTGCCGGGCCGAGTCGCCAAATGCCTTGCGCAGTTCCACGATACACTGGGTGAGTACGTCGTCGCTGACTTCGCCGCCGGGCCAGAC
>JABDPJ010000004.1 GCA_013042835.1 Lysobacterales bacterium | reverse complement strand
AAACCGTCAATGCCCTGAACAGCAATTTCCCGGCAGCAGCTGAAAATACCGGCCTGTGGCCTGAGGTTAAGGTTGCCTATATCTCGCTGCTGATGAACCACCTCCAGGCTGAATGCGCTGAGACATTTTACAACTCGGTAGTCTGCAGGGTCGTTCACAGGGACTATTACAATAATGAAAATATTTTCTGGCGGCCCAGCATAAGCACCGAACACCTCGAAGGTTCGAGCCCGTCCTATCGCAGCTACTATCCGCCTGCCGATGGTCTCAGGCGCTGCCTGCTGCAGACCGTTACCGGCTTCGGCCTGGCCAACCGGTTTCAGAACCTGCGACGTGACATACGGCGCCTGGAGACAGCGCTCATCGAGCACCGGGCCAAAGACTGGAAACAGCACCCCAACTACCAGATCCAGGTGCTCGGTTCGCTGTTCTTCAGGAGCAAGGCTGCATATATCGTCTGCCGTATCATCAACGGCGACCGCACCCGGCCACTGGTTATCCCGCTGCTACAGGATGAAGAGCGCAATATATACGTCGATACAGCCCTGCTGCGGCGCAAAGACGTGACCATCGTTTTCAGTTTTTCGCGGGCTTATTTCATGGTCGACATGGAAGTGCCTTCGGCTTACGTGACCTTCCTGACTTCGATCATGCCCGGCAAATCACAGGTGGATCTGTATGCCATGCTGGGGTTGCAAAAACAGGCGAAGACCCTTTTCTACCGGGAAATGCTCTACCACCTCAGTCACTCGAGGGATAACTTCCAGATCGCACCGGGTGTGCGCGGCATGGTCATGCTGGTGTTCACGCTGCCGTCATTCCAGTTCGTATTCAAGATGATCAAGGATCGCTTTGATCCGCCGAAAACCTCGACACGAGAGGAAGTCCGGCAAAAGTATCAATTGGTCAAATACCATGACAGGGTCGGCAGGCTGGCCGATACGCTGGAATACTCGAACGTGGCAATATCCATGGACCGCATTGATCCGGAGCTGTTGCAGGAACTGCGTGACAAGGCGGCTGGCTCCATCGAAGAAGTGGGCGATAACCTGGTCATAAAGCACATTTATATCGAAAGGCGCATGGAGCCACTGGACCAGTACCTGCACCAGGCGTCAGCGGCCAAACGCCGGCGCGCGATCAGGGACTTTGGCCAGTCCATACGCGATATGGTGGGTGCAAACATCTTCCCCGGCGACATGCTCAAGAAAAATTTCGGCGTCACCCGGAATGAACGCGTGGTTTTTTATGACTACGATGAGATTTGTTACATCACCGACTGCAACTTTCGAAAAATACCGCCGGCGCGCAGCTACGAAGACGAGATTTCGGATACGCCGTGGTACTCCATCGGCCAGAACGACGTTTTCCCCGAGTCATTCGCGCCCTTCTTCTTCACTGACTACGATGACCTGACTGCCTTCAAGAAGCACCACGCCGATTTACTGGATCCCGAATGGTGGAAAGCCATGAAGGAAACCCTAATTGCCGGCAGACTGATCGACGTTTTTCCCTACCCCGTCAAACGGCGCTTTTCGGTGCGTTTTGGCAAAAGCTGATTATCGTAACTACACAGGCTCGAAGGCACTGCCAGACCATTAGAAGCTATGCCGTCGCCAGTGCCTGCTCCAGATCGGCGATGATATCGTCTATATCTTCAATGCCGATACACAGCCGGATCATGTCGGGTGTCACACCGGCTGAAACCAGTTCTTCACCGGACAACTGGCGGTGGGTTGTTGATGCCGGATGTGAGGCCAAAGACTTCACATCACCGATATTCACCAGGCGCAGGAACATCTGCAGGGCGTCATAGAACTTCACACCGGCTTCGTATCCACCCTTGATTCCAAACGTCAGCAGGGCTGATGGTTTTCCGTCGGTGTACTTTTTCGCAAGGTCATAATACGGAGATTCTGGCAGGCCGGCGAAATTGATCCAGCCGACCTTTTCGTGGCCCTTGAGATAATCGGCTACGGCCAGCGCATTATCACAATGCCGCTGCATGCGAAGCGGCAGAGTCTGCATGCCCTGCAGGATCAGAAACGCATTCATGGGGCTCAGGGCCGATCCGGTATTGCGCAAGGGTACAGTGCGGGCCCGCCCGATGTAGGCTGCCTCACCCATGGCCTCGGTGTATACGACACCGTGATAGGATTCCTCGGGTTGGTTGAGCATGTGGAATTTTTCAGGGTATTTTTCCCATGGAAAGTGTCCGCCATCCACTATCACGCCACCCAATGAATTACCATGGCCGGCCATGTACTTGGTCAACGAGTTAACCACGATATCCGCACCGTATTTAATCGGTTTGATCAGGGCGGGCGTGGCCACGGTATTGTCCACGATCAACGGCACACCGTTAGCGTGCGCCATCTCCGCCAGCGCTTCGATATCCACGATATTTCCTGCCGGGTTACCGATCGATTCGCAGAAGACGGCCGTGGTTTTCTCATCGATCAGCGCCTGCATGGCTTCCACGCTGTCATCGGCGGCAAAACGGACGTCAATTCCCTGGCGCGGCAACATGTGCTTGAACAAGGTGTAGGTGCCACCATACAGCAGTGGCACCGTTACGATATTGTTGCCTTTCTCTGCAATATTCAGCACTGCATAATTGATAGCTGCACTGCCCGCGCTCAGGCACAGGGCGGCAACGCCACCTTCGAGCTGCGCACAACGCTGCTCCAGCACATCGGTCGTCGGGTTCATGATGCGGGTGTAAATATTACCCGGCACGGCAAGGTTGAACAGGTCAGCACCGTGCTGGGCGCTTTCAAACTCGTAGGCGACCGTCTGATAGATCGGCACGGCGGTAGACTGCGTCGTGGGATCGGATTTGAAGCCGGCATGTATCGCGAGTGTCTGATCTTTCATTGTGAATGTCCTTGCAGTGGTTGTTAAGGCAGCCCGAAAAAACCGGCCTTACGATTTCATTCTAAGCGGGTCTGAGGGATCGACTTCTGCCATGAACTGCTTGTTGCGGTCGAGGTTGGTCAGTTGATAAACCAGGCCAAGCCAGTTGTTGACTACGGCCTTGGCCGTGTCGCCCCAGGTATTGTCCAGCATGGCTTCCAGTTTATCATCGGGAAAGTCTGGCAAAGCAGAATCACTGGCCCCTGCCCGTTGCGCCTCCTCCAGGAATTCCCGGGCGAGTTGCGCAGCCGCGGCTGGAAAGTAATTTTCCGGAAATGCTGGCGGTGCATCCAATGCACCCTGAAGGTAACGTGAAACCTCCCGCTTGTATTCCTTGAGCAAGCTGTTGATGTCATATTCCGGATGGCCCTGGAGATAGATCATGCGAAACTGGTCCGGGCTGACCGCCATGTGGACACCGCCCTCCTCGCTTTCCACCAGCACGGTTAGTCCGGCCGCTTCCAATTGCCGGCGGCTGATTTCGTTGTGGCGTGAGTGGGGTACATCGAAGCGCGTATTGATTCCGCGCAGTAACGGATGGTCGGGACGCGCTATGCGATGGCTGTAAACACCCCAGCGTTTAGCCGGCAGGGGCTGGCGCTCTATCCCGTGCAGGTATTTCAGCAAGGCGTGCGTGGCCAGGCACGAGCACAGCGTCGAGGCGACATTCTTATCCGCCCAGCGCACAACCTCCATCAGTGGTTCCCAGAAGGGTTCTTTTTGCAAGTAAGGGTTGGCGACGTTGGCGCCGGTGATGATGAGTGCGTCCAGGCCCTGTTGCTTGAGGTCCTCAAATTTACAGTAGTAGCGTTCTATATACTCCAGCGTGTCCTCACTGCGGGGCAACCCGTTCAATGAAAAGGGGTAAACATAAAACTGTGCAATGCGATTACAGTTGCCGACCAGGCGGATAAATTGCCGCTCGGTGGCAACCAGCGCCGCATCCGGCATCATGTTCAGAAACCCGATATGAAGTTCACGGATATCCTGGTGCACCGCACGGTCGAGTGGCAACACCTCGTGGCCCTGCTCGCGCAGGCGGGAAAAAGTGGGTAACTCGAGGTGTTCGACAAGAGGCATATGGCTAGTTTAACTCCTGGCTGGTAAAAAAAATGACCGGACCATGAGGCCCGGTCACTTTATCAACTTGGGGATAGTTGCTAATCAACCACCCGCTATGGATTTACCTTTTGAACCAAGGTCCTCACAGGCCTCCTGCAAACGCTCGACGATCCCTTGCTCGCCCAGGCGCAGGTAACTTCTCGGGTCGTAGAACTTCTTGTAGGGCGTGCCATCATCCGGGTCAACCTGGTAATCGAAGGCCCGGGCATTCTCCCGGACGAATCCACCCACCGGCTTGGAAAATGCAAACTGCGTGTCGGTATCGATATTCATCTTGAACAC
>JABDPJ010000001.1 GCA_013042835.1 Lysobacterales bacterium | reverse complement strand
AGGTAATACGTCAGCTCCTGCCCATCGGCCGAAAAGCTGAGAAACCACTCATTGGTGGATGCTTCAGGAATGAGCTCGGCGGTATAGCTATCGGCCGGAAACGACTGCGATAAAGCACTGCCGGCATCAACCGCGGTACCACCATAAAGTGTGACCTCATCGGGTGTACCATCCGCGTGGCGGTGATCATGTTTGAGCTGCAGCCCTTCGACGGTTCTATTTAGCACCCATGTTCTCGATGAATCCGGCCCCACCATGAAAGGAATACGTATCTCATCATCCCCGCAGGTCTCGATCACAGCAACCAGCAACTGCCCGCTGAACGCATCACTCGGATCTTCCGGAAAAACAGTCTCACCCTCAAACCTGGCGCCGCACATCGACGTTACCTTGTCGAAGAAGGCTTGTTGGTTTGTTTGTAGCGCCGGTGTCCTTTCGAAATTTGTGTCGTGTGACACGACGGTTATGGCGCTGACTAAAAGACCAAGGAGAACCAAAGATGAAAAAAAATACGTGCTGAAAGATCTGGTCAAGGGCTTGCTCCTGGAATTATTCTTGGTATTCATTAGATACAAGTATAGGCAGAAACCTGGCAGAGGAGTATCGGATCATTGCGAAGACTTTCTCCATCGCGAAAGCCCGATCTATGCAGAACAGGGCTAGCTACTCTCTGTGTGTCCGTCATTTCTTACATCCACCTCAGGAACCATACGCCCAAGTCCCGAAAATTCTGATAATTTTTCTACTTGTCAAATACCTTTTCTACCCACCGCTCCGCAGTAAGAACGCGGACACCCACATTCCTGATTCTGAAATGTGGGTGTCCGCGAATTTGCATTTCCTGGCCGAGTAGTACCAGGACATCACGTCAACAACCTCTATCGCGAGCCCTTCGACGACCGCAATATCTCTGCATTACCCGATTCTGGCACATTGGAATGTACTGGTTACGCTCTTGCCAAAACATTCTGTTTATTCCTCTGCTAAGCTTCATGAACGAAAATAAGAAACCCCTGATAGATGAAGAAAAGATTCAACCCGGCCTCGACACGCGTTTCCGCGGGAACGTTCTGGCCATCAAGCCGACCTTACCAAGCGCCGGATTTGACCACCCGGCGATACGACCTGGATTGGCTCCGCATTATCGCGTTCGGGCTGCTCATCTTTTACCACGTGGGGATGTTCTACGTGACCTGGGGCTGGCATGTAAAAAGCGCTTACGCATCACCCTCTGTGGAGCCACTCATGAGATTGGTCAACCCGTGGCGATTGGCGCTGCTGTTTTTTATTTCCGGCGTTGCGATCCGTTTCGCGACCGACAAGGCAGAGTCACTGGGGCGTTTCGCCTGGTCACGCGTGGTTCGCCTTGGCCTGCCCCTGCTGTTCGGTATTTACGTATGGGTGATGCTGCAATCGTTCTACCAGGTACGCCAGAGCGGTGAGTTCACCGGCTCTATCTTTGTCTTTTACCCGGACTACGTCGCGCTACAGCAAACGTTCTCGACGATTACACCTACCTGGAACCACCTTTGGTACCTCGCCTATGTGCTGGTCTACATTCTCATTGCCATTGCCACCCTGCCCTGGTTGCGACGCTTTGCGCAAAGCCACGCCTGGCACGCATTAACCAAAAGGCCTTATGTCGTTGTTTTCGTGCTTATCCTGCCCTTTGTCATCAATGAAACATGGTTAACACCGATCTATCCGACAACGTTCGACCTGGTAAACGACTGGGCAAACCACGCTCATCGCTTCATGATCTTTCTCATCGGCTTTTTCGTGGCAAAAGACCCGCACTTCTGGCGCTCGGTAGACAAGGCGTGGAAGTTCGCGCCCCTGCTGGCCATCACAAGCTGGCTGGTACTGCAAAACGGCCAGGACATCAGCGCCTGGGGTGAAAAATACCTGTCAGGCACACCGCTGAAATTTCTGTTCAACTATGTTGCCATCATCTACGCATGGTCCTGCATTCTCACCTTGCTGGGATTTGGTCAGCGCTTTCTCAATCGCGAAAGCCCGCTCCTGCGTTACCTTACCAGCGCGATCTTTTGCTACTACGTGCTACACCAGACCATCACGGTCGTCGCCGGCTACTATCTAACGCAGTACCGCTTGGGTGTTGTCGCTGAATCTGCGCTTGTGACAGCGATTACCGTCGCAGGCTGCGTTGCCGGTTACGAACTGATCCGCCGCGTTCCCGGCATCGGCGTCCTGTTTGGCGTACACAAAGTCTCGGGATACCATCAGGCCGCAACCTCCTCAAAGGTGAAATGAGGAACATCAGCCCGACCCTTGGCATGCTCCATTGTCATGGCGCAGATATTCCCCTTGGCATCAAGATCGATCACCGTATCTTCGTCCAGATCGCGGCTCTCAACTATTTCAACGGCACGAAACTCGATGTACAGGGTGTCCGTGTCTTTAAAGTATTTAACTTTCATAGCTTGAAGCCTCGATCAAAGAATACATTATGTACTGTCTCACCATCATCAAGCAAAATCACGCGCAAGTAACGGTAACCTGCCTCGGGTACACAGCCCCATCTGCGGATACGGCCGTCCCTCTGAACCTGCTCCATTTCAGGTTGCTCAACAACTTTCTTAATCCAATCACGCTTAATTCCAACACGGTCAGGCCGGGTGGAAAGCGAATCGAAATAACGCGTGGTTTTCATCCTGGCAATATGCAACATGCTCGCATGTCGCAGAAACGGGAACCTTCCCGAATGCATGTAGGTGTTTGGCTTTACTTTTTTTGGAAAATTTTCGACTGGTGAATATGGCGCCTTCGAAATAGTTAGAAGTGGACAACGGCGATCACCGCTGCCCACTTCTACTAATCCTAGTGAATAACAACTCCCTCAGTTGCACCTTCCGCCAACTCACCTTCAATGGCATGTGAGTCAGGGCAAACCTGCTCACTCAGCCGCAGGTAACACTCCTTCCACAGGTGCATATTGCCCGTGCTCAGCGCGGCTGTAATGATGTCGGGGTGAAGCAATTCCGACAGCGCCCTGATACCCAGGGCCGCGAGTGGCGCACCGGCACTGGCGAGTTCGTCCAGACTGGCATGCTTGGTGTTTTCAATCTGTTCGTCCGCCTGGATAAACCAGTTAACCGTATTGTCTTCAAGCTGCTCAAACCTGATGACCAGCTCGTGTGAACACACAATATTTTCATTACTCATGAGAATTCTCCTCTTTAGTACTTTTGGCAGAATGCCCCGGCGTACAATCTGGATATCAAATGCCGGACCGGATTTGTCGTTTGACTGGTTCGGTCAACCTTTTATCACGGGCAAAAGAAAACCCGCCTAGCTGGCGCTAAAGCGGGTTCGAATCTGCCACGCTTTAGCTGTATTTTTAATGCGCCCGCAAGCTGAATAATCAAATCGGCGCTGAGCCATAATTATAACAAAGACAGGCAGCTATTTGTACTGCATTTAGCTGAATTTCTTGAAAAATCAACCGTCATCATCACCGTAAATGCTGGTCCCCCGGCCATGCCGTCGCCCACGCCAGGCACAATGCCGTCAATAGTAATGTCTTCATATCTATTCTCCTCGTTAAATGCCGGCGCACTACGCCACGTGCCTGAACCGCCGCCGCAGCGATGCCGAAGTGGAATACCCACCGCCATCACCAACCGCTTGGTGCTCGCCCGAGACAAAGGCGCACAGGTGTACCACCCGGTCTCTGGCAAACAAGGCGCCGCCAGCGATCCCCGGGGTGGAATCAAAACGTAAATCCTCACCTTCGCCCACGGCCTTGTGGGTGGAGTATTCTGACCGGCTCAACTTCTCGACAACCTCCACTGGCGAACCCAGGCCGCTGGCCTTGTGGCCGCGGTAGCCCGGGTCGATGGCGTCGAGCGCATAGCTGCGGATGATCTTCGGCATCAACAGCCGGCAGGTATCTGCGGCATCGAAGAACTCCAGGCCTGTTACCCGCCCCTTTATCGAGAACACCGCGCCAACCTGTCCATCAACACATTTAAGATGCGCAACAAACTGCGCCAGTTTTTCTTCATGATCCTGGTAGACCTGCTCAACGGCAGAGGTCGCCGAGTGACTGCGCATTCGCCCCAGCTTGCCGGAAATATCATCCCAAACCTCACCCTGGTCAGACCTGGCTTCACTGCAAGCCACCAGGCTTTCACTAACCTGCGCCGCCTTCTTTGCCCGGCTCATTGAAAACTGCGCCCTGGGCGCGGAGGCAAAGTCATCCCGCGTGTGATGCCAGCGCCCTGATTCGACACAGGAAACAGGTACCACCGTATCCTTGCCGGCCGGCGCCAGTACCGTGATATTCAGGATGCGATTTTGCTTGGCGCCCACCAGTTCCTCGCCATCCAACAAAAACACGGCCTGATCTCCCCGGTTGCTGAACAGAAGGTTTGGCACCGAGCCACCCTCGGAAACCTCGGAAACCCTGGCCAGATTTTGCGCCAGGGCCTCATCCAGCGTGAGGTAGTCCTTACTCAACAGGCTCTCGCGAATCAACGGGTGTACTGTCAGACCCTCGTGAGTCACCAAATCACCGACCCGCAGACCGGATAACGCTTGTGCTACTGCATTCATGTTGTTCTCCTTAGCGCCCTGACTGCGCAGGGCCAATGCCCAACTACAAGACCTTAAAGACGCCATTCCCCAGGCAGGACCACCTCCCAATCTGGTCGCGGTGGCAATGCACCAACTTCAATATAAGAGACATGACTCTCATAACCTGAGAAAGGCTCCCAAGGCCATAAAATTTGTAACCGTCTTGTCGAGGCCCCAACTTTGTCGAACAACCGAGTTCGACAAAGCTTACTGGCAAATTAGCCCCGGTTGGGCTAGGCTATATTCACTACAACCCAATGTTTTCGGTGTATTGGGCTATATTCGACACGTTTCACTGTCAAACTATATATTTGACAGTAATGTTTGTCAATCTTGGATATGCATATGAACAAAGATCACACCTACACCCTGGCAGAACTGGCAGAAGAAACCGGCCTGACCGGACGCACGGTGCGCTACTACATCGAGCAGGTACTCCCGCCTCACCACAAACAGGGCCGCGGCAAACTGGCCCGCTACGGCCAGGACACCCTCAATTGCATACGCTTTATTTTGCTGGTTGGTGAGCGCTACGGTTTCAAGCCCGGCCAGGCCAAGGGCGTGCTGGCCGATGTGCCGCAGGAAACCATCGACCGGGTGGTGCGTGGTGAGGAGGAACTGGCGGTGATGACCGTGCCTTCGGCGCCGGTGAGAAGCAGACGTGTAAAAGCCAGTCGTATGCCTCGCGCGAAATCGCGTATGGCGAAGTACATGGAAGCCGAGAGCCAAAGCCACGAAACTGCCCGGCCAATACAGGATCGTTTGGATGTTTTGGTTGATGCGGAAATGTTTGAGGCGAAACTCGAACAAGAAGTCAACGAACCTGCTGCTCATTCAGAGTCCGAGTCAGCAGCGCACTGGCGAACGATTTTCGCTGATGGACAGGTGCGTGTGCAGTGCCGGGGTGAACGTAGACTGACATCTCACCAAAGGGAGCAGATTGAGGCTGCGGCCAGGTTGATTGAGTTAGCGTTGAGGTAATTCCTAATAAAGGATTTACGACCCTTTCACCTTTAATCAACCACCGGATAACAAGCCTCACCCCAAACGCGTTGGCTATCGTTCATCATCAAGTGGATAACGATGGGCACCGCCTGCCCCATGATTTCAGCACCCCGGGAGATCTGGCACGTATGCCGAATAATTCGAATCAGCCTGTTCTATCACAACTGCATATTTCATAATCGACCTCTATTTCCAACCAGCTTGTTTGTAGATGCTATTCACTGCGTATCTTTCAGGTGTGTGGGAGCGGAGGCAAAACACCCAGTTTTACACCCAATGCATCAAGTAATCTCCGCACAGTATCAAAGCGAGGTTGTGCGCCAGGTCGCAAGGTCTTGTATAAGCTTTCGCGTCCAAGCCCTGCTTTCTCGGCAATGTTAGCAATACCTCGAGCTTTGGCAACATCTCGCACTGCCATCAAAAAGGCCCCCGAATCCGGGTCTTCCAGAGCAGCCGTTAAGTATTCAGCGATAACCTCTTCACTATCCAGGTAATCACTGGCATCAAATGGTGCGAGGTTTAGTCGGTCCGATTTGTTCATGATTTAAATCTTTCAATCTTGATTATTCGTGCTTTAGCGCGCGGATCCTTGAGCTTTGAAAGCCATGCATCAAAAACATCAGTGCGTACTATGGTGTTCATAGTACGACTGTATCCAAATGGATACAAGCGATCAAACATGATGTACCTACAAAATTTACAGAGCTTGTTTACAAGCTCCAATGCCAGTTGCCGTCATGCCATATTTTATTTTTACATCAGAATGGGTGAATGATATCTGCAGAGCAAATACCTGCAATTCACTTGAATAATATACATCTAGGTATATACTTTTGCTAAAGCCAATTGAATTTTGTGGTCATACGCTACGATCAATCAGGAGCTTTCCTGTTCTTGTCAGGCACGAGGTTGGTTATGAGCTGGATAAAGTTCAACGCGGACTTACTCCATCCGATTGGAAACCCATGCCTACCGTCGGAAAGGGTGTCAGGGAAATTCGAATACAAGAGCGTGGCCAATATAGGGTTATTTATTTAGCAACCCATGGAAAAACGATCTATGTTCTGCATGCTTTCAGGAAAAAGACCCAAAAGACCCGACAGAGTGATATCAAGCTTGCCCGGGTTGCTTTGAGAAATTTGTTGCACAGGAAAATATCATGACTGGCCCTAAACAGTTCAAAAGTGTATGGGATGCATTAGAAGATGATCCAATCCGGGTTCAAAATCTGAAATTGCGTTCCGCCGCGATGATTGAAATAACTGGAAAAATTGCTGCAATGGGTTTAACCCAGACTGAAGCAGCCAAGCTGCTGACCATCAGCCAACCGAGGGTAAGCGCCTTGCTTCAAGGCAAGATTGGCAAGTTCCGACTTGATAGCCTTGTAGATATGGCTCATAGACTTGGGTTGAATGTTTCCATCCAAATAGCTGCATAAACTTGACACCCTGAATGCCTAAAAAAGGCAATTTCAGCTCAATCAACCACCGGATAACAAGCCTCACCCCAAACCCGCTGATGGTCATTCATCATCAAGTGAATAACGATGGGAACAATCTGGCCCATGATTTCAGCGCCCTGGGTGATCTGGGTGCGGTTTACGGCACCGTTCCAGGTGGCCCCGCCATGCAGTAATTGATTGCGCAGTGTGTACAAGCGATCAAACATGATGCCCATCACCTTTTGGGTATCCATTGCGCCCATTGCCCGGTGAGCCGCTGATTTGCTGTTTAGAAAATGCCGTTGCCATTCTT
>JABDPJ010000316.1 GCA_013042835.1 Lysobacterales bacterium | reverse complement strand
ACAATTGATTTGAACTGGTCGGACGCAGGTTTGCATATACCGTCGGCTAGCCTGACGGTCGCCGGCACAGACGTGGATATAGAAATCGAAGCAGATATTGATATCGAGGCAAACCGTATAAATGCGCTGCTGAACTGGCAAGACCTGAGCTGGCCACTGGCAGT
The DNA here is from genome assembly GCA_013042835.1 of Lysobacterales bacterium. Classification (GTDB taxonomy): domain Bacteria; phylum Pseudomonadota; class Gammaproteobacteria; order Xanthomonadales; family SZUA-36; genus SZUA-36. Next base: position 5,688 of record JABDPJ010000316.1, on the reverse strand, counting down.
CGCTACCCCGGACTTTGCGAGTCCTTACGGACGGCTGGACTTGAGCGGCAGCCTGGACCAATGGCAGGCCGGCGGCGCAGTATCGCTTCGGCTGGGTGACTATCCGGATGGCGAGCTTGAAATCGACGCCGGGGGCACCCGCACTGCTGCGCGTTTCGCCATACTCAGTGGGGCTGTGCTGGGGGGCAGTTTTCGTGGTGAGGCAAGCGCCGACTGGTCGGAAACCATGAACTGGAATGCGGTTATCCATGCCCGTGACATTGATCCTGAGCCGCTACTGCAAGGCTGGCCGGGCAGACTGAATGCCAGTTTGAATGTGGAAGCGCAGGACCTGCTGGAGGTGATCGAGCTCAAACTGCCGGAGTTCGAAGGCTCATTGCGTGGTGTCGCGGTCGCAGGCAGTGGTGAGCTTATTGTTGAGAATGGAAACGCCACTTTTAAAGACTTCGTGTTGAATACTGATGAAGCGGTTTTGCAACTGGATGGCTCTACCGCCAGCCCCGCCGGCGCGAGGTTGAGTTTCAACGGCTATTTGCCCTCCATGCTGCTGGATGGTGCACGCGGCAGACTCGAACTACAGGGCAGGCTGTCGCAACACGGGAGCCGGCCGTTGATCGAAGTGCAAATGGAAGGTCTGGACCTTGCCTGGAATGGCTTCAGTGTCAAGACCCTGTCTGCCAGCGCGGGCGAGGCAGGTGCTGTTTTGCCCATGATGCGAGTAAATGCTTCGGGATTTGCCTGGCAGGACCTGAACATTGATGAAGTCAGCTTTTCATCAGACCGTGGTGAGGTACAGCAAAAGTTATCCATCAACATGGTGGGCGAACATTTTCTGTTGGACTCAGCGCTGAGCCTGATCCAGCAGGATCCGTCTGCGGAGCGCAACCAGCAATGGCGTGGCGCGCTTGATGAACTGCAGGTGGACTACGGTAAGTCTTATCACCTGGAGTTACTTGATACGGCCGCTTTTGAATGGTCATCCGGCAAATTCTCCATACAACCCGTCTGCCTGCAGGAAAACGGCGGGGCAGGGCTTTGCATCAACGGCGAATACAGGTCCTTGGATGACCTGTCCCTGGTCGCTGATGTCTCATCGGTGCCGCTTGACTATCTTCGCGAGGCCCTCGACCTGGATATTTCGTTCGACCAGTTGGTCGATGGCAGACTCGAGTGGCGCCAGTCACCCGGCCGGGCTGTGATCGGCGGCGGCGGACTTCAAATCTCCGCTGGCGGTATATTCGATCTGGAAAGTAAAGAACTGGTGGTCGAAACCTCGCAAGGAGGACTCGAGTTTGTGTTCCAGAACGGCAACCTTGAGTCTGGCATGCTGGACCTGGAGTTTTCGGAAATTGGTTATATCGATGTGGATTTCGAGGTCCTGGATATTATTGCAGACGGTGCCCGGCTGTTGCGTGGGCGGGCGATTAGCCAGTTTGACGACATCAGTATTTTTGGTGAACTGCTGTCACCAGGCATTGACGAGCTCAGGGGCCGTTTCGAGTCAGATATAAAACTTGACGGTACCCTTGTTGACCCGGCTTTCAGCGGCAGATTCAGCCTTGCCGATGGATTGGTCAGGTATGTGCCGCTGGGTTTGAAGCTCGAAGATATCGAGTTTGAAGGTTTGGTGGAGAGGCGGGACCGTGGCAGCCTGAAAGGACGGTTTCGCGCCGGCGAGGGAACCGGAATCCTCGACGGAGATTTTGTTTTTGAAGATATTGATCGCGTGCAGATGAATGTCACCCTGTCGGGCGAGCGACTTATGTTTATTAATACGGACAACCTCAAAATAGAGACTGAAACCGATCTCAAGTTTGGGCTGGGCCCAGAGAGAATGGACATCAACGGTTTTGTACTGGTCCCGAGTGCGCGCCTGACGCCGGCCAACCTTCTGATAGAAACGGTTAATGACAGCGAAGACCTGGTGGTGGAAAGCCGGGAAACCGAGCCGGCCCAGGCAAAAAATGGAGCGGGCCGGAAAATGCGGGTTTTTGGTGAACTCGAGGTAGCCTTTGGTGATGATGTAAAAGTCAAGGTGCCGGATGTCGAAACCAATTTAAGCGGCAGTGTTTTATTCAACTGGAGCGGTGACCCGGTACCGATGGCCAAGGGTAGTTACCTGTTGCAGGGAATAGTTGACGTCTATGGCCCGAGGCTGGAGATAAACAACGGGCGCATCAGCTTTCCCGATGTGCCTGCCAATAACCCGCTGCTGAATATCCGCGCTGAGAGAGAAGTGTTTGGCAATACCCAAATACGCTCTGCCGGCGTGCAGGTCATCGGCAACCTCAAAAGGCCGGTGGTGGAGGCTTATACCGTTCCCATAACCAATGAGGACCGTGCCTGGACCCTGCTGGTGACCGGTTCGGATTTTGACCAGGGGCAGGGTGTAGGTGGTTTTGACATTGGAACCTATATAGCGCCAAGGTTGTACGTCAGCTATGGCATCAGCCTGTTCGAGGACGAGAATGTCGTCAGCGCCCGATATGACCTTAAAAGAGGGTTTGGTATCAAGGTCACATCAGGACAACGTGAAACCGGACTGGATGTTTCCTACACGATAGACCGCTAGCAGCCCCGTCCGGATCGCAGCTTTTTCTGCGAACTGGCCTGCCGGTAAATCAAGAGATTCGGGCCTGCGCCAATACTGAAATTCGCTATGCTTCATTGCAAAAAAACGGGCCGTATGGCCCGTTTTTTGATACCGGTCTTGCAACCGTTGTAACAGCGACTCAGAACGCGTATTTAGCCGAGAATTGTATGCGGGTCAGGTCGCCGTCCGCACCACTTTCAATTTTACGCTTCGCGTACATGACCTCCGCACCGAAATCGAGTTTGGGTTGCGGGCTGTAGATCAGGTTGAAGTGGTAGCTGTGGGCTTTCTTGGTTACGCCGGTTCCGGTCAGTTCAGTGTCGTTGTCAACTGTCAGGTAACCGACTGTGAGGTTACTGCGGAACTTGTCGTTCCAGAGATGGCGGAATGAACCGAAGACACCGGTTGAATCGATGGTCTTCAGGTTGCCGTCCTGGTCAATAACTGCGCCGTTGGCTGTGTTTAGGCCCATGTAACGCCCGAGGCCCTTGCCGGTGCTGGCCATCCAGCGGAAGTCATCCTTGTTGGAGAATACGAACTTGCCGGACACGCTGATACCGTAGCTGTTGGTGGTGTCGCTGTTACCGTTATTGTCGTCATAACGAAGTTGCCGCAAGATACCTGCGGCCGTGAATGAACCCCAGTCACCTTTCAGGTTATAGCGCAAGACGGCATCCGGAACCTTATTGTCATCAGAGACGATGCGGCCGCCTCCCCCATAAGGAGTAATGGTGGATTCCGGGTTTTCCAGCGCAATCTGCCAGTTTCCATTGGTGTAACGGACCATTGCCTGGCGTCCGAAAATAGTCGACTCAGCCGGGCCGACGAAATCGAGGTTTTCAGGCAGTGCGCCTACGTTGAAAAAGGTCATCCATGTCTGGCCGAACAGCCAGTTGTTGTAGGTTACAAAGGCGTGCCTGAGCCGCGGGTTGAAGGAGTTCGAAACTCGCTCATTACCGCCGGGCCCTAACAGGAAATCCATCTCGATAAAGGTACCGAGTTTGGCGCCGTTATCCAGCAAGTGGGTTGAACGGAAATTAATACGGGATTCCTTGGCATGGAAATCCAGGTAGCTTTCGCCGTTATCTCCGACCGGAACCGTACCGGGAATGTAAAAGTCCCTGCCGGCACCGGATGATGAGCCACCGCTGTAATCACTGTACATCGTATCAAGCTTGACATAACCGCCAAATTTGAAGCTGTGTTTGTGAACTTTCTCCGCGGTGCCTTCCGAGTGCGCCGCCAGCATGGCCGTGACTTTGGCTTCAGCGGCTTCTTCCGCCTTGGCCTCGAGCTCTGCGGTTGAGACTGCTGGCGCTGGTGCCATAGCCTGCTGGTTTTGCAGCAGCTTGTGGACCAGGTTTTCGAGTTCCACCACCCGCGCTTTCAGCGCTTCGATTTCATCCCCGTCTGCCATTACGCTGCCGGACCAGCTGAAAGTCAGAACGATCGCAATTGACAGGCTTAAAAAGAGTTTATTCAGTGCTTTTCGGGCCATGATAGCCTCTCCTGTTATTAATGTATGCACGGGCATCATGCGGAAGTTAAGCGCAAGGGTGTATTAGTCTTTGGTCTAATGATTGCCCGTGTGCTTTCGCGGTATGCTTCTCAGCGTCCTGCTGAATCAGTACACTGGCTGCCGAGGTAACCGGGCGCGAACTGGCAGGTCCGGGCGATAAGGCCAGTAACACGGTGAAAGATTTTTCATGGCAAATCGATTGATTGCACTACAGGCTGATACGGTGATCGTCGCCGACGATCATCCGTTGTTCCGTACCGCGATCAAGGAAGCCCTGCAGGCCAGCCAGGGCGATACCAGGTTCCTTGAAGCCAGTTCATTTGAAACCCTGCAGGAGTTGGTGGACGACAATCCGGATGTGGATCTCGTGTTGCTGGATCTGCACATGCCCGGCGTCAGCGGTTTTGCCGGCCTGGTTTACCTGTGTAAACGTTACCCCAGTGTGCCGGTGGTGATCATTTCCGCCAATGAGGACCCGGTAGTCATTCAGCGCGCACTCGAACACGGCGCCGCAGGTTTTATTCCCAAGTCCTCCGATATCAAAACCATCACCAGCGCCATTAAAGATATCCTCATGGGGGAAGTGTGGGCGCCGGAGTCGACCCAATCCAGCCTGCCTGGAACCAATGTATCAGAACTGGCCCTGGCTGAGCGGATGGCGCAGTTGACGCCCCAACAGTTCAAGGTGTTAATGTCGGTTTCCCAGGGCCTGCTTAATAAGCAGATCGCCTATGACATGGGGATTTCTGAAGCGACCGTTAAGGCCCACGTGACTGCGATCATGAATAAACTCGGGGTCAGTAACCGCACCCAGGCGGTGCTGGCGGCCAGTAAACTCGATGTGGCAAAACCCGAAGTATAGACTTTGATCCGCCTGGACGATGACCGTTCAGGGCGTTTTTTTCAGCATATTGTTCATCAATGCCCTCAGGGCCGCTGGCCTGATCGGCTTGCGCAGCAGACCGTAGCCTTTGGCTTTGACCCGCTCCTCGAGCGTTTTTGAGCGGTCGGCGGTTATGACGATTGCCGGCAGTTGCGTGCCAAGAATATCGTCAAGATGTTCCATCACGCGCAGGCCGTTACTCTGGTCGTTCAGGTGGTAGTCAACCAGCACGAAATCCGGGTTGCCGTGCATCAGGACCTGCTGCGCGGCCTGGGCCTGGGTTTCAGCCAGCATAACGGAGGGGCACCCCCATCGGTCCAGCAGCAGGTTCATCGCCTCGAGGATGTCAGGTTCGTTGTCTACGCATAACACGACCAGGTTTTTCAATTGGGATGATTCCACCTGCACGGCATCGGCCCGTTCCGGTGCCAGTAAATGGTCGTCGCTGGCAATCGGTGCCGTCACGGAAAAGCAACTGCCATGCCCCGGCCTGGAACTGACGTCGATCTGATGGCCCAGCATGCGGGCGATTCGGTCGCAGATGGCGAGCCCCAGTCCGAGGCCTTTCTCGTCCAGGCGGCGGGCGTAATCCAGGCGGTGAAACTCCTGGAATATGGCCTTGACTTCAGAATCCTCTATACCGACACCGGTATCCCAGACACTGATCTGCAGGTGCTCGCCCCGCAATCGACA
>JABDPJ010000307.1 GCA_013042835.1 Lysobacterales bacterium | reverse complement strand
AAGAGGATCATTCGCCGATCGCTGTTGCTCTTCGGCCTCGGTTTACTCCTGTCCGGTTTTCCGTATTATGACCTGGACAGCATTCGCATCCCCGGCGTTTTGCAGCGCATTGCAATCTGTTATCTCGTTGCGTCCCTCATATTTATCCATGCAAGCACCAAAATGCAGGCACTGTGGACACTCGCGCTGATGCTGGTCTATTGGGCTTGCATGGAATGGTTGCCGGTGCCGGGTATCGGTTCCGGCTCCTATGCCAAAGGCGAAAACTTTTCCGCCTGGCTGGATAACCTGCTGCTGGACAGCCACATGTGGTCGCAGACAGGCACCTGGGACCCTGAGGGGGTGTTCAGCACATTACCCGCCATTTCAACCACCCTGCTCGGCGTGCTCACTGGCCAGTTTCTGCGCAAAAATACACCTGCCCTGAAAAAGACAGGCCTATTGCTTGGCGCGGGCTGCATTGCAATTGTCATCGGTACCGCCTGGAATCTTTACCTGCCAATCAACAAGAACCTCTGGACCAGTTCCTATGCGATGTTCATGAGTGGCATGGCAATGGTGTCGCTGGCCATTTCCTACTACGTGATAGATGTCAGGGGCTGGCAGAAGTGGAGCTTGCCTTTTCGTGTCTATGGCATGAACGCCATCACGGTTTTTGTTCTTGCAGGTATCGTCGGCAGGTTGCTGTACGTCATAAAATGGCCTGCGGGCAGTGGTTTCATTACCCTCAAGGAGTGGCTGTTCAACACTTTTTTCCAGCCCTGGTTCAGCCCGCTGAACGCGTCGCTCGCGTACGCGCTTTGCTTCGTTTTTATTTCGTATTTGGCAATGTATTATTTGTATAAAAAACAGATTTTTATTAAAGTTTGATCATGCACCATCTAAGTAATGACAGGGTCGGTTCGAATGTGTACTGCACGGCTCCCTGTCAGCAATTCAACCATTACTCTTCCAACATCGGGGATTTCTGAACATGAAACGTATTGTGCTTGCCGTGACAATCATGCCTTTGCTGCTTCTGTGCAGCGCGTGCAGCAAACCGGAACACGAGATCATCATCCGTGGCGGCACGCTTTACGACGGCAGTGGCGCTCCGGCGCAGACGACCGACCTGGCAATAGACGGTGACCGTATCACGGCGGTCGGAGACCTTTCCAGCCACAGTGGTGAGAAGGAAATCGACGCAACCGGCCTGGCGGTCGCACCCGGATTCATCAATATGCTCAGCTGGGCCAATGAATCCCTCATCCAGGATGGCCGCTCGCTCAGTGATATCTACCAGGGGGTCACACTCGAGGTCATGGGTGAAGGCATGTCGATGGGCCCCATGAATGAAAAAATGAAGGAAGAGCGGACCAGGAGACAAAGCGACATCAGGTACGACATTCCCTGGACGACGCTGGGTGAATACCTGCAGCATTTGGAAGACCTGGGCATTTCAACCAACGTTGCCTCCTTTGTCGGCGCCTCCACCGTGCGCGTGCATGAGATGGGTTACGAGGACCGTGATCCGAGCGCGGAAGAACTTGAAAGCATGCAGCAGCATGTGCACACGGCCATGCGCGAGGGCGCTATGGGGCTCGGCTCCTCGCTCGCTTACATCCCGGCCGCTTTTGCCTCCACGAAGGAACTCATTGCCCTGGCCGAAGTAGTGGCTGAATATGACGGCATGTACATCTCCCACATTCGCGATGAGGGTGATGAAATCTATGCGGCGGTGGAAGAGTTGATCGATATTGTCCGTGCAACCGGTGCACGCGGTGAGATTTATCACCTGAAAGCCTCGCGAAAACAAAACTGGGACAAACTGGACCATGTCATAGCCATGATCGAGGCCGCCCGGGCCGAAGGCCTGCCGGTTACCGCGGATATTTATACCTACCATGCGAGTTCAACCGGCCTGACGATCGACCTGCCCGACTGGGTCAAAGAAGGCGGGCATGAAAAACTGGTCACCCGCCTGAAGGATTCCGCAATTAAAAAACATGTTGCCGAGGTGACCGACATGATCCCGGCCGAGGACCTGTTGCTGGTGGATTTCCGCAACGAGGAACTGCGCCACCTGACGGGCAAAACGCTTGCCGAGGTGTCTGAAATGCGCGGCACACCGCCGGTGGAGACGGCACTTGACCTGATCGTCGAGGACGACAGCCGTATCGGTACCGTGCGATTCACCATGTCGGAGGACAATATCCGCAAAAAGATTGCCCTGCCCTGGGTGAGCCTGTGCTCCGACTCCGGCTCTATCGCGCCTGAAGCGCCGTTCACCAACTCGCAACCGCATCCGCGTGCTTACGGTTCCTTCGCACGCCTGCTCGGAAAATACGTCCGGGAGGAGCATGTCATTCCGCTGGAGGACGCAATCTACCGGATGACCGGCCTGCCTGCCGCCAACCTCAAGCTCGACCAGCGCGGTTTGCTCGACCCCGGCTATTATGCGGATGTAGTAATATTTGATCCGGACACCGTCACCGACAATGCGACATTTGAAGAGCCCCACCAACTGGCGAGTGGAATGGTTCACGTGTTCGTCAATGGCGGACAGGTACTCGAGGATGGCGAACATACCGGGGCGAAGCCGGGCCGTTTCGTCAAGGGTCCCGGCTGGACAGGTCAGTAAGCCCTCGTCTGGAGAAACTGTTTGAGCTTCGCAGAACCACACAACGATAATTGCCGGATTACCAGGCAAGCCTGCAACGCAAGAGTAGAGCCATGTATCTGATCAAGGCGGTGTTTTACGCGGCAGCGGTATTGATAGCCGCGGCGCAACCGTTATCTTCGCAGGCATCCAATTTTACCGGTCTCGAGGGCAAGCCTGCCTTACGCTCGGCATCGGCACTGGTGGTCAATGCCGAGGGCAATGTCATTTATGGCAAGGACATCGACACGGTGCGCCCTATCGCTTCCATAACCAAGCTCATGAGCGCCATGGTGGTGATTGACTCCGGGCTCGACCTCGATGAAAAAATTACCGTCACCAGGGCCGACCGCGACCTTATCCAGCTGACCGGCTCCCGCCTCGAGTTCGGCGCGTCGCTGAGCCGTCGCGAGATGATCATGCTGGCCATCATGTCATCCGAAAACCGCGCAGCGACCGCACTCGGCAGAAACTACCCCGACGGCATGGCGGGCTTCGTCGAACAAATGAACAGAAAGGCCGCACAACTCGGCATGGACAACAGCCACTTCACCGACCCGGCCGGGCTGATGGTGGAAAACACGGCCTCTGCCCGCGACCTGATGAAGATGGTCAGGGCCGCTCAAGGTTATGAACTGATCCGCCGGGCCAGTACCACCACGCGCATCGAAGTAAGGCCCTATGCAAAACGCGGCCCATTGGTCTACGGCAACACCAATCGCCTGTTGAAAAATAAATCCTGGGAAATCGGGCTGAGCAAAACCGGCTATATCAACGAAGCGGGCCGCTGCCTGGTGATGCAGGCCAATATCGAGGGCGAAAGGGTTTCCATCGTGCTGCTTAACTCCTTTGGCAAACTGACACCCTTTGGCGACTCGAACCGCCTGCGCAAATGGATGCTGGCGAAAAGCTCCTGATCGAGCCGCAAAAGCGCAACCCAGGTATGCATGCAGTTATTCTTCGTTGTCGCCATAGTGATACCAGTCCACATTCCGGGTCAGGTACATCAAACCCGCGATCGCCAGCAACAGCGCCAGTGAGCCCAGCAGCAGCGAGAGGTGCCGGGAACTGACCAGGACAAAAAGCAGCGCGTAGGTGACGCTCATCATGCCACCGACGAGATAACCCCTGCTTTTCCCGCCCAGTATCGCTCCGGTGTAAGGCGTGACAATCAGTACCAGCAGAACTGCCGCGGTGAGGTAGGCCGTCAAAAACGAAAAATATTCCGATAAAGCCAACAATACCAGGTAGAAAACCGCCAGCGCCGCACCGGTCAGCACATAGGGCACTGGGTGCAGTGAGCGGCCGGTCATGACTTCGAACAGGAACAGCGTGAAAAACGTCAGCGCGATGAACAGCAGGCCATATTTCACCGACCGTTCGCTGCGCTGGTAGCCGTCAACCGGCGTTTCCAGGCGCATCCCGAAGCTGGCGTTGTCGATCTGCTGAACAGCCAGTTCGGACATTGGCCATTGATCCCCGAAGCGCCGGTTAAGGCCCAGGAGTTGCCAGCTCGCCGTGCTCCCGTTTACGTCAATGGTTCGCTCATGGGGCAAAAATTGCCCGATGAATTCCGGGTGTGGCCAATCGGACTCCAGTGTTACGCGAGATGTATCCGCCAACGGCAGGAATACCAGGGAGCCGCTGCCGGCCAGTTTCAATTCCAGGCTGTAATCTCCGACAAGCTGAGTGCGCCGCGATGCCGGCAGCAGAAACTGCAAGCCGCTGTTGTTATCGGCTGCAATGCTCAACGGGTCGGCGGCGATTTCCAGCCCGGCGATGCTGAGAGGAGAAACCTCCCTGACCCCGCGCACAT
>JABDPJ010000304.1 GCA_013042835.1 Lysobacterales bacterium | reverse complement strand
ATGCGATACTCATCCACAGCAAGCGCAGCCAGCCGGATGAAATCCTGGAGTTTGCCAGGGAGTGGGACAACCGCAGCCCCCTCGTCATCGTTCCGACCAAGTATTACGCCACGCCGACCGAAATTTTTGAACAGGCCGGGGTGAGCCTGGTGATCTGGGCCAACCATATGATTCGAACCTGCATCACCGCCATGCAGGCAACGGCGGCCAATATCCATGACACCCGTTCCCTGGTTGAAAGCGAAGGGCGCATTGCGACGGTGTCCGAAATATTTCGCCTGCAGGGTGCTGACGAATTGCTGGAAGCCGAAAAACGCTATGCGCGCGGCGGCAGCCATCCAGTATCGGCAATCATCCTGGCCGCGTCCAGGGGCCAGGGTATGGACGAATTGACGCGTGAAAAGCCCAAGGTGATGTTGCCTGTCAACGGCATACCGATGTTGCGGCGGCAGGTGGACAAGTTCAAAAAACAGGGTATCAACGATATATCCGTGGTCGCCGGGTACCGTCACGAGGCCATCGACGTGCAGGGTGCGGAAATCCTGATCAACGAGGAATGGGAAACCACCGGGGAACTGGCTTCGCTGGATTGCGCCATGGAGAACTTCAGCCAGGATACCGTGGTGATCTACGGCGACCTGCTGTTTCGATCCTACATGTTGCACAATTTGCTCGACTGGAATGCGGAATTACTGGTGGCGGTGGATTCCTCGTCACTGACCAACATCGCCGGCAACGTCAACGACCTGGCCTGGTGTTCGGCTCCGGACAATCGCGCCATGTATCAGCAGAAAGTATCGCTGGAACACGTTTCAGCTGACCTCGAGAGCCGGCGTGGCCCTCCGGATGGCCGCTGGATTGGAATGTTGCGCGTGGCCGGCAAGGGTTGTGAGTACGTCCGCTCCGCCATGCAGACGCTCAAACGCGGCGGTGAGTTCAAGCAACTGGGGTTACCCGAGTTGCTCAACCAGTTGGTGGCCGATGGACACCCACCCCAGATCCAGTACGTCAACGGTCACTGGATGGATATCAACAACCTGGCTGATCTGGAACGCGCCGGCGGATTCGAACATGCGCCAGGTGAGTGATAATGTCCATACACACGATGCCGGCAATGACGCGCAAATTCCGAACAGACTATTCAACCTAACAGGAGACCAATGATGAAAACTATTTTCTTGACTAACCTGGCAGTTCTGGCCCTCATACTCAGCCCTTTGGCGGTAGCCGAACCGGTGGGCATCACCCCTGAAATGTTCTCGGTGGACGTGGTTCACAAGGGTAAAACCGTGAAAATCCAGCGGCACCAGGATAATGAAAACACCATCATTGCCGACTACGCCCTGACCTCACGGCCCTGTCCGCGGTTTTGCATCCGGCCCATGAAACTGGCGCCCGGTGTGGAGACCATCGGCGAACTGGAAATGCTGGATTACCTCGTCGAAGCCGGAAAACCCGGCAGCAAGGTCCTGGTCATTGATTCACGCACACCGGACTGGGTTGCAAAAGGCACCATTCCGGGTTCGGTCAATATTCCATGGACCCTGTTGAAGGAGGACACGTCCGACCCGCTGACCATTGCCGGAATTCTGGAGGAACGTTTTGGCGCCAGGGATGAAGATGGCTTGTGGAACTACTCCGAGGTCAAGACAGTAGTTTTGTATTGCAACGGCATGTGGTGCGGGCAGTCGCCGCGTAACATCATGACGCTGCTCAAGTACGGTTACCCGGCTGACAAGATCAAGTGGTACCGGGGCGGTATGCAAAACTGGACGGCCCTCGGACTGACCACGGTCAAGTAGGCCCGCGGTCACAAATAGTATGCTAGAGGCCAGCCAGTTTGTCGGGCCCGCCCGGCGCCAGGGGTTTGATTTCTGGGCAGGTGTTCCCTGTTCTTTTCTGACCCCGTTCATCAATTACACCATCGGTGATGAGGGGCTGACCTACATCTCGGCCGCCAACGAGGGTGATGCGGTTGCCATGGCGACGGGTGCAGCGTTGGGCGGCCGGCGCTCGGTTGCGATGATGCAGAATTCAGGCCTGGGCAATGCTGTCAGTCCTTTGACTTCATTGAATTACGTGTTCCGTATCCCGGTACTGTTGATCATTACCCTGCGGGGAGAACCCGGCAGGCCGGATGAACCGCAACACGAGTTGATGGGTCAGATTACCCCGCAGCTGCTGGAGACCATGAGGATTCCCTGGGGCTGGTTTCCAGACCGTGCAGAACATGTCGAAGCCGCTCTGCAAGCGGCGGTTGACTACATGGATTCAAACGGCCGACCCTATGCCCTGGTCATGAAAAAGGGCATGGTGAGTCCATATCCGCTGGGCGCAGCGCCGGGTTTTGAACAACCTGGCTGTGCAGCCGTCGAAGACAGTGACACCCATGCGGCTAAACCTCCGAGCCGGCATGCTGTGCTGCAGGAACTCGTCGCCTCGACGGCCGTGGACGAAACGGTGCTGATCGCCTCGACCGGGTTTTGCGGCCGCGAGCTGTACGCTATCGCCGACCGTCCCAACCAGCTTTACATGGTGGGTTCCATGGGTTGCGCATCTTCCCTGGCGTTGGGTCTTGCGAGTGTCAGGCCGGACAGGAAAATCATCGTCGTCGATGGTGACGGCGCAGCGCTGATGCGGATGGGTAACATGGCCACGGCGGGCGCCTATGGCGGCCGGAACTTTTACCACCTGTTGCTCGATAACCACGTGCATGAATCAACCGGCGGGCAGGCGACGGTCAGCCCGGCGGTGGATTTTGCGTCAATCGCACGGGCCTGCGGCTATCAAAGTGTCCTGGGTGCAACAGCAGGCAGCCGTGATTTTGCGGGGTTCCTGCAGGCAGACGCACCCGCATTCATGTCGATTGAAACTGGCAGAGGTGTGCCGCAAGGTTTACCGCGTCCGTCAGTGAAACCTGCGGAGGTGGCGCGCAGGCTGATGAGGACCATGGCGGTGGAAACAACATGGGCGTCCGGGCAATAACACGAATGTGGCCATCTGCAAACTGATCACTTCATAAAACAGTCATATCTTGAGCTGAAATCAAGTAAAATCAGCGCTCACCAATGGGAGTTACAGATGGTAAAAGAGCGGGTAAAAATGATGGGAGAGCGGTCCGGAATACTGGGCTTGTTCGACCGCATTCGCTTCAATGAAATCCTGCGCCAGGTGGTAGGTTTGCTGTTGGTGGCGGTCTGTGCGCAGTTTGCCCGGCCGGACAGGGGAACCGTGGCGATCGGGCTGGCGATCGCAGTGCTTGGCCAGTTGTTCCGGATTTACGCGGCGGGTTTCATTCACAAGAACAAGCAGCTCGCATCAACCGGCCCATACGCGCTGGTGCGTCATCCCCTGTACCTTGGCAATTTTCTGATTCTCTTTGGTTTCACCCTTGCAGCCGCCAATTTATACGTGACGATCGGCGTGATCCTGTTTTTTCTCATCTGGTATCCCGCGGCTATCGCCTATGAAGACAGCAAGCTGGAAAACATCTTTGGAGATGAATGGCGCGCCTGGAGCAAAAATATCCGGGCCATTATCCCGGGGCGTTTCCGCTGGTCTGACCTGAAGGCTGAAGGCTGGGACACTTACCAATCGCTGATACGCAATGGTGAACTGCCGATTTCACTCTACCTGTTGAGTTGCGGCATCTGGTTGTGGGTCGTGGCCCATGCGCTGTAGTTGAGCTCAGGATGGTTATTTTTATTCCGGCATTATTCAGGACGCTGACGTGAGACCCATTCTTTTAAATCCAGGCCCGGTATCTTTAAGTGAAGGCGTGCGCCGCGCGATCGCACGCGTGGATTTATGTCACCGGGAACCTGAGTATTTTGAATTGCAGGACAGTGTCATCCAGGGCCTGCTGGATGTTTACCAGCGTGATGCTGCGGCTTGGGCTGCAGTGCTAATCGGCGGTTCCGGGACATCGGCCCTGGAGGCCATGATTGCGTCTTTGGTTCCTCATGATGCGCGTGTGCTGGTCCTTGAAAACGGTGTTTACGGCGAGCGCTTAAGCAGGATTGCATCCATCCATGGTATCCACAACCAGGCGCTTTCTGCCGCCTGGGGGGAACCGGTCGACCTGGCGGCGCTGGATGATTTGCTGGCAAAGGGCAAGTTCTCGCATGTGCTGGCGGTTCACCACGAAACCACCACGGGGCGTTTGAACCCGTTGGATAAGATCGCAGCGCTTTGTTCGGCTCATGGGGCCGCACTTCTGCTCGATGCCGTATCCAGTTTTGGTGCGGAGGACATTCCGTTCGGGGAGCCGTCCCTGCAGGCGGTCGCGGCTACTGCAAACAAATGCCTGCATGGGATTCCCGGTCTCGCCATGGTCATATGCCGGCGTGAAAGCCTGGCGCAGGATATAGAACCACGCAGCCTGTGCCTGCATTTGCAGGACTGGGCGGCTCAACAGGCAAAACAGTCCACGCCCTACACGCCACCGGTTAACGGTTTGCTGGGTCTTGCACAGGCGTTGCAAGAGCTGGAAAGGCAGGGTGGTTGGCAGGCTCGGCGCTCGCGTTACCTGGAATTGGCGGGGCGTGTGGCGCGTACCTGCGAAGACCTGGGTGTCAGGCAATGGCTGCCGGCGGAAGAGAGTTCCTGTGTGCTGCGCAGTTATCACCTGCCGGAGGGATTGACCTACAATGAACTGCATGACGGCCTCAAGCAGCAGGGTTTTGTTATCTATGCCGGACAAGGTAAGCTCGCAGCACAATTGTTCAGAATTTCTACCATGGGTGAAATCAGCAACTATGATATGGCCCGCCTGGAGCAGGCGCTCAGGGAAGTCATTGCCGGTGAAGAGAAATTGAGATGAATAAAGACAGCGGACGAAAACCATTCCCGGCAAAGTTGCTCGCGCTCTTTACGGCCGTGCTGCTGTTGATGCCGGTAACGGCACTGGCCTATCTCGACCCGACTACCGGCAGCATGCTCATATCCGCAATCGTGGGTTTGTTTGCGTCCCTGGTACTGGCCATCAAGACCTACTGGTACCGCATCAAGGCGTTTTTCAAACGCAAACCCGCAGAGTCCGACGTCGACGATGGGGCTGCTTAAGGGTTGGTCCGGTTGGCGCAGGTACCGCAAGTTATCTGCGGACTGGCGCAATATCGTTTTTTATTCCGAGAGTGGGCAGGACTGGCACTATTTTGAGCCGCTGATAGCAGTGCTTAATGCCGATTTGAACCGTAAAGTCACCTACGTCACTTCCGACCGGGCTGATCCGGGGTTGCACCGGCAGAATGATTTATTCACCCCTATTCATATTCCTCCCGGTATTTTCCTGACCCTGCATTTCAATTTACAAAAAGCGGATGTTGTCGTCCTGACCATGATGGACCTGGACAATTTTCAGCTGAAAAAATCCATCAACCAGGTCCATTACATCTACCTGTTCCATTCACTGGGCAGCACGCACATGGTGGATCACGCCAATTCCTATGATGCATATGACAGCCTGTTCTGTGTCGGGCCGCACCATGTTGAAGAACTGCGCAAACGCGAGTCCATGACGGGTCTGAAAGCGAGAAACCTGTTTGAATACGGCCATCCGCGACTAGAAAGCCTGGTGGTTGCAGCGCAATCCTATCAGCAGAACCTCGCGTCCGATCCTGCATCGGCCGACCGCAAACCGGTGGTCCTGATTGCCCCGACCTGGGGTGAGCAATCGATATTCAATACCTGTGGTGATGAGTTGACTGCCACGCTTCTGGACGCGGGCTATCACGTCATTGTCCGGCCGCATTACCAGACATTGCAATTAACCCCCGAAGTGATGGAAAACCTGAAGGCAAAGTACGCCGGCCGGGATAATTTTGAATACCAGGATCGCATGGGGGAGAGTGATACGCTGTTCCGTTCAGACGTGCTGGTGTGTGACTGGTCAGCGATGGCCATCGAGTATGCGCTGGGCCTCGAAAAGCCCGTTTTGTTCGTGGATTTGCCCCGCCGGGTGCGCAATCCCGATTGGCAGGCATTCGATATCGAGCCCCGCGAAGTTGCGATCCGCGAACTGGCAGGAGATATTCTATCGCCCTCACGGCTTGCAGAAGCCCCGGACAAAATTGCCCGCCTGATAGATGCCCAGGATGAATTCAGGCAGCGCATGCAGAATCTCCGCACTCAAATGGTCTTCAATATCGGCGGCAGTATAGCGGCAGGCGCCGGGGAGATTGCCCGACTCGCCGATGAAAACGCAAGCCGGCAACGTGCAGGGGAGTCGCAAGATGGACGGTAACTCAACCCGGGAAACAGTTACGCGCCGGCAGCTTTTCCGTTGGCTGGGCTGGTTCGCGATGGCGAATGCCATCGTTCTTGGCCTGATCGGCCTACGCTACCTGGATAGCGGCTTCACCGGGACCACGCCGCTGGCCTGGGTGTACCTGGTGAGCATTTATCTCAGCCATTACAGCTGGCTCGCCCTGCTGCCCCTGCTGGTGGTGGTTTCACCGTT
The DNA here is from genome assembly GCA_013042835.1 of Lysobacterales bacterium. Taxonomy (GTDB): domain Bacteria; phylum Pseudomonadota; class Gammaproteobacteria; order Xanthomonadales; family SZUA-36; genus SZUA-36. Next base: position 6,204 of record JABDPJ010000304.1, on the reverse strand, counting down.
CATTCTCCTGAAGCCTGCATGGCGATGGGTCAGGCTGCCGGCCGTGTTACTCATGGCCGTGATGATTGCAATCATCATGCTCGACAGTCTGCTGTGGTCACAAAGCCGGTTTCATATCAATATCCTGACGCTGAAAATACTCGGTTCTTCGAGTCTGATTTTCGCCGCGGTCATGTTCTTTATAGCGCTGGTCTTCGAATCCCTGCTGGCTGGCAGGATATGGTCATGGGTTACATCAGCACGGGCGCGCAAGGGGCGTTTGCTGGGCACCGTGATCGCGGTCTGTTTCGTTGTCGCCCAGGGCATATATGCATGGGCTGATGCGAGTTACTACGTGCCGGTGACAAGCATTGCACAGCAACTGCCGGTGCAACGCGGCTTCACGGCCAAAAAATTGCTGGTCCGTTATGGCCTGGTCGATATCAGCCAGAGCCGCGAACGCCAGTTGGCCAAACGCGTGGCAGCCGGCCCCGGCCAGTCCGGCGCCGCCAGCCTGAATTACCCACTGGCGCCACTGCAGTGTACGGAAGTTGAACCGCTCAACCTGCTGATTGTCATGGTCGATGCCATGCGCAGTGGTTTACTGGAACGTGGTTTCACACCCAACCTGGACCAACTGGCAGACGCGCGCGCGACGTGGTTTGCCAACCATTTCAGTGGTGGAAACTCCTCCCGCATGGGTGCGTTCAGCCTGTTTTACGGCCTGCCTCCGGGCTATTTTGCCAGTTTCGAGGCTTTGCAGAAGCCCCCGGTCCTGATGGACCAACTGATGGCGTCAGGCTTCCAACTCGGATTATTCAGCAGTGCCAATTTATACCGGCCTGTAACCCTCGACCGGACAGCGTTTGCCAACGTTGCCAACCTTCGCATTGAGACCAAACCGGTCGATGCGGCTGCGTGGCAGCGCGACAGGATCATGACGGATGAGTGGATGGCGTGGTTGGGTCAAAGGGTTCCGGAACAGCCATTTTTCGGTTTTCTTTTCTACGATGCTGTCAACGACATGACCTACCCGCCGGAATTTGCGGGGCGTGTAGAGGCCCTGCCGGACGATCCGCCGGCAGAGAAGTTTGTCGATTACAAGACGGCAGTGCTGTTTGTGGACGGGTTAATTGGCCGCGTGCTGGCGGATTTGGATGAACGGGGGCTGGCCGATGACACCGTGGTCATGATCACCTCCGACCATGGCGAGGAGTTCAATGACAACGGCGATGGCGTTCAGGGGCATGGTTCCGGATACAGCAGGCAGCAACTTGGCGTGCCGATGTTGATCGCCTGGCCGGGGGCCGAACCTCAGCGCGTCTCCCGCCGGACATCGCATTATGACGTTGCGCCCACCTTGATGCGGCGCCTGTTGGGCTGCGACAACGCCTATACCGATTATTCCAGTGGCCGCGACCTGTATGAAGGGCCGCAATGGGACTGGCTGATCGCCGGCAGCTATTACAATTACGCGGTACTCGAACCGGGGCAGATCACCGTGACTTTTCCGAACGGCACCTACGAGGTGCGCGATGACAACTATCGCCTGCTGGAGAACCCGCGCTTCAACGGTGAGGTTCTCGAAGCGGTAATGCGCGAAAACACCCGGTTTCATCAATGAAATACGGACGCCTGGCCGGCTGGCTGCTGCTCGTTTTGCTGCTTCAGTCAGCACCGGCTTTTGGCGTGGTGACCGTCACGACGGATTCACTGCATTTACAGTTCAATCAGCGCGGTGATTTGTTGCACGCGGAAGCCTGTTTCCCCCGCTGTGCGGAAAAACAATCAAAAAAACGCCTGCTTTCGTCTGACAGGGGCATGTTGATATTTGAACCATTCGCCAATCATGATTTGCAATTGGAGCGGCAGGACACGGGTGCAAGCACTGAACTGTCTTTCAGCGATGCAGCCGGGCAATTGGTCCGGCGTTGGCGGATTCCCGATCACGGCTGGCTGATTTCTGTCTCAGCGCCACTGGCCCGAAAAGCGGTTCTGATGAGCGGTCCGGATTTCAGGCCGGCGCCATCCAGTGGTTTCGGTTACCTGCTGGAGCAGACCCGCTACCTGGTCTTTGACGACACGGACGTCCAAACCGTGAGCCTGGACGAAGCGGTGCCGATGAGCCTTACCAGCAATGGTTGGGCGGGTTTCCGCAACCGCTTCTGGACCGCCGTGGCGTTGTCGGAAGTGCCATTGTCAATCACCCCATTGACAGGTGAAAGCATTGAAGACGCGCGCGTCGAGATGGGTTCAGGACAGGGATTCGAACTGGATCTTTATATCGGTCCTATTGAGCCCGTCGCGCTGTCTCAGGCTGCCGTGGAACTGGAAAGCCTGATGTATTCCAGTCTTTGGTTCTGGTTGCGCTGGATCTGCCAGGCGCTCTACTTTCTCCTTAGTGGTATCGCCATGGTGGTGCCCCAGTGGGGCCTGGCAGTCATGGTCCTGTCGGTACTGGTCGGTATCCTGATGAAACCCCTGAGCCGGATCGCGGACCGTCTGCAGGACCAGGTGCATGAGACCGATGCGCGCCTGGCGCCCGAACTGGCGGTCATCAAGAAGCAATACAAGGGCGAGGAGCAGTCAGAGAAAATCATCGCGATGTATAAAAAAGCGGGGGTGCACCCGCTATACAGCCTCAAGAGCCTGGCCGGGGTTTTTGTCGTTATCCCGGTATTTATCGGTGCGTTCGACATGCTCGCCGAGAACATCCATCTGTCCGGCGAGTCATTTCTCTGGATAGCCGATTTATCCCATCCGGACGCGTTCCTGCAATTGCCGTTCAGCCTGCCGTTCTTCGGCGGTTACCTGAATCTGCTACCATTTATCATGACCGGTTTTTCATACGTGGCGTCGAAACTGCACAGCCATCCCGCCATGGATGCAGCAACGCGGCGCAAGCACTCCCGGAACCTGGTACTGATGGCCCTGGGCTTCCTGGTCCTGTTTTACACTTTCCCGGCCGGCATGGTTTTATACTGGACCACCAATAACCTGATTTCGGTCATCAAAACCCTTTGGAAAAGGCGTAAGCTACGCACTGTTTGAAAGGTTTGAGCAGGAGGCTTGAAGCATGTTAAGCAAGCAACAGATTGAGCAGTTTCACCGTGATGGTTTTCTGCACGTAAAGGCAATGTACAGCCCTGAAGAAGTCCAGGAAATCAGCCGTTGGACGGAAGAAGTGGCGACATCGCCGGAGGTGCCGGGCCATTACATGATGTATTTCGAGAGCAGCAAGCAGGATGGTTCGCGCATCATCTCCAGGATCGAGGATTTTGTTTCATTTCACGAGGGGTTTGCCGGGTTGATCACGCGCCGCCGGATGCACGAGGCAGTCAGCGAATTATTCGGTGAACCTGCCGTCTTGTTCAAGGACAAGATCAATTTCAAATTGCCCGGGGGCGATGGCTTCAAGGAGCATCAGGATGTCCAGGCCGGTTGGGATGACTATGCGCAGCTCCACATTACCGCCATGATCGCGATAGACGAAACCAATGCGGACAACGGCAGCGTGGAGATGATCCCGGGTATGCACAAGCAGGGCCTGCTGGGAAGAATGTGGGCGCCTTTGACCGATGAAGACACGGTGCACGCGTCTTACCAGCCGGTTCATTGCAAGCCGGGCGACGCGGTATTTTTCGATTCCTACGCACCGCACCGTTCCATGCCGAACAGGACGGACAAGGCCCGGCGCGTGCTGTATATCACCTTCAACGGCGCTTCGGCAGGTGATCACCGGGCTCAGTATTATGCAGATAAACGTATAAGTTACCCGCCGGATGTCGAAAGAAACCCGGATAAAGATTACTCATTCAAGGTATGACTATGGATATTATTCACGTGCCCGTTTCACCGGGGGAAGTACTGGACAAGATTACCATTCTGGAAATCAAATCAGAGCGCATCAGCGACGCCGCCAAGCTCGTCAATGTCAGGCGTGAACTGGAATTGTTACAGGCTTCCTGGCAGAAATACGTCGATGAAGATGAGACGGTCAGGGACATACACGCCCGCCTGAAGGCGATTAACGAAGCCCTGTGGGATATCGAAGATGATATCCGTGACAAGGAACGCGCCAAGGAGTTTGACCAGGTTTTCATTGACCTCGCCCGCAGTGTTTACGTCACCAACGACCAACGCGCGGATGCCAAGAAAGAACTCAATCTATACCTTGGTTCCGAGATGGTCGAGGAAAAGTCCTACCAGGATTACACCTGATACCGGCTCCGGCAACGCTAGCGGAATACGATCCGGTCTTGATTCATCGGTTCAGTACTTCCACCAGTGGCTTGCCCGTGGAGCCGGAAGGCGGCTTGGTGCCCATGAAGGCCGCCAGCGTTGCAGCCACGTCGACCGTGTACACTCTCCGGTTGACGGTTTTTGCCTCGAGGCCGGCGCCGGCAAAAACAATCGGGACATAGGTGTCGTAGTTCCATGGTGAGCCGTGCGTAGAAGCCACCGTGAGCCCGTCAAAATCATTGATGAACCAGTTGGGTTCAAAAACTATGAAGACGTCCCCTGATCGCTTTGGATTGAAGTTTCTGACCACGGACCGGTACAGCGGCGTATCCGGCAGGTTGCCATTTCTCAGCGCGGAACTCGACACCGCCAATGCCACCCCGTCGAACTTTGACAACTCTTCGACAATGGCAGCCTCGATACCCCGTGAATCAATGCGCGGGTCCTTCTTCACATCCGTACTCAGGTACACGTAAGGATGGTCATAGGTTTCTATCAGCTTGCCCTCAATGTTGAAGGTGTCCTTGATCCGGGCGATGGCCGCCGCTTTGTCCCAGTTGTCAGGTTCCACGTAACCGGCCGGAATACCGAGGCTGGCCAAGTATCCAGGTGTGTCGGGCCCGCCGTGGTCTGCTGACAGGACGATCAGCGTATTTTGAAGCCCGACCTGTTGATCGACGAAAGTGAATAAATCAGCGAGCGTGCGGTCGAGTTGCAGGATGTTATCTTCACTTTCCAGGCTGGATGGGCCGAATATGTGCCCGACATAGTCAGTGGAGGAGAAGCTGACCGAGAGGAAATCGGTAATGCTGTCGGCGCCCAGCTCTTCCGCGACCAGGGCTTGTTTGGCGAAATCGAGCACCATTCGGTCACCGGCAGGGCTAAGTGTCAGCCAGGTGGTAAAATATGGGCTTGTGCCGTCGCCGTAGGAATGCGGGAAAACCCTGCCAAAACCGCCAACATCGGTTTCCCAGGGACGGTCGTCCGAATCGCCGAAAAGATAGGTTTCCTGGTCACGCAGTAATTGCCATTGTTTGCCTGCGAACCGCTGTGCCGGGTTGGTTTCATTGAACGCCGTGGCCCATTGCGGATATTGGTCCAGGTAGTAACTGCTGGTGACAAACTCTCCCTTCGCTTTCGAGAACCAGTAGGCTGTGCCGGAATGCCCCGCCAACGATATGGCGCCGCGGTCCTTCACGGAAACGGCAATCGCTTTGGCCTGCCCACCGCTTTGGCTGCGTAGCTCATCGGAAAACGTCGTTACCAGGATCGCTGCGGGGGAACGGCCATCGCTGCGCGCGGCGCGCTGCGTCGGGTCTATTTCGGTATTCGCATCGACCGACGCCCCGGCGGTAAGCAAAGGGTACCTGGCATCTTCAACGTTGTAAGTGGTAAAACCGGTCTCGCGGTCAAACCACAGGTTACCGACCATGCCGTGGATAGCGGGATGCGCGCCGGTCGCCAGCGTGGTGTGTCCAACAATCGTCTCGGTATTGGCATGGGCGTGGTGGGCATCGTGATACACAATACCGGACTCCCACAGGTACCGGAATCCACCTTCTCCCAGGCGGTCATAGTAACGGGTTGGCAGGTCGCCGCGCAGCTGGTCGACGGTGATCTGCAAAATCAAGCGCGGCTTTTCGGCGGCAAGAGCCACGCTTGAAAACAGAAATATTATCAACAGTAAACTACTTGTGGAAATGAAGCTTTTCACGATATTGCGTTCCTTTGCCGGTTGATTGGTACCAAGTGTTTCAGGATGACATAAATCCCTTTAGCATGGCAATGACCTTGGCACTGGGGATCAACTCCATGACACCGGGGAATTCGATCCGCTGCCCCCAGCGTAATTCACCGGGCTCCTTGTGTCTGAACTTGCGCGCCGCCCGGGCATACTTGTCGACGCATAAATCCAGGCTGTTGTAGGGGCCGGATCGCGCGCTCGGGGTTGCGGCGTAAAGGCCGATAACGGGCGTTCCGACC
>JABDPJ010000303.1 GCA_013042835.1 Lysobacterales bacterium | reverse complement strand
CATGTCGATGGTGCTTGGTGCTGCGAAAATTCTGAATGATATGAAAGCTGAGCTTCCCGGCTCGGTCATGCTGATTTTTCAGCCGGCAGAGGAAGGCCCACCGCCCGGTGAGGATGGTGGTGCGTCGATGATGCTGGATGAAGGTATATTCGACGAGCGCATGCCGGCGGCGGTTTTTGGTATGCATGTAGGCATCGGTGTGCCCGGGGGACAGTTCGCCGTCAAACCGGGCCCGCTGATGGCTGCCTCGGACTATTTCAAGATCACGGTGAAGGGCAAGCAGACGCACGGCGCACGGCCATGGGATGGTGTTGATCCGGTGGTAATTTCTTCGCAGATCGTGCTTGGTTTACAGACGATTGCCAGTCGCCAGGTGGATGTTACCCTGGCGCCTTCCATCATCAGTGTCGGCAGAATCTCCGGCGGTATCCGCTATAACGTGATTCCCGATGACGTCGTCATGGAAGGCACGATACGTACCTTCGATCCCGCCATGCGCGACTACATCCATGCAGCGGTTGAGCGCACGGCGCGGTCGATCGCGGAAGGCGCGCGGGCGGAGATAGAGTTTGAACTCAGCCTGGGAGCACCTTCGGTTCAGAACGATCCCGAGTTGACCTCATTTATCCTGCCCGCATTGGAGAGGGCTTCCGGGCACCCGGTAAACTCCATCCAACCACAGACCGTCGCCGAGGACTTTGCCGAGTACGGACGGGTAACGCCGGCAGTGTTCGTGTTTTTGGGCAACTGGGCCGAGGGTGAAGACCCGGCCGCGAGACCAACCAATCATTCCCCCTTCTTCGACATGCACGAACCGTATCTCGAAAACGGCGTCAAGGCGTTCGCCCACATGGTGGTGGATTTTCTGAAGGCGCAGGAGCCGGCAGGGGACTGAGCGCATGAACGGGCCGCTCGATGGCACCCTGGTCCTGGACCTGTCCAGGGTTCTGGCGGGTCCCTGGGCGAGCCAGTCGCTGGCGGATATGGGCGCCCGGGTTATCAAGGTGGAGCGTCCGGGCCGCGGCGATGATACGAGAAGCTGGGGGCCGCCTTATCTCGAATCCGGTGACAGCCGGGAGAGCGCCTATTTCCTGTCTGCCAACCGGGGCAAGGAATCGGTTGCCATCAATTTCAAAGACCCGCGCGGGCAGGCGATTCTGCGGGAGCTGGCGCGCAAAGCCGACATCCTGATCGAGAACTATAAAGTCGGCGGTCTCAGTGCCTATGGCCTTGATTACGATTCAATCCGCAAGATCAACCCGGCTATCGTCTACTGTTCAATCAGCGGTTTCGGACAATCCGGCCCGTACGCGGATAAACCGGGCTATGATTTCATGATCCAGGCCATCAGTGGACTGATGAGCATCACCGGAACGGAGCAGCCAACCAAGGTCGGCGTGGCGGTTTCAGACCTCATCACCGGACTTTACGCAAGCGTCGGAATATTGGGCGCGTACACCCGGGCCCGCGAAACGGGGCAGGGCGAGTTCATCGACGTTTCATTGCTGGATTCGCAGTTGGCAGCGCTGGCCAACCAGGCCTCCAATTATCTCGTCAGCGGCAAAAGCCCGGGGCTTGCAGGCAATGCCCACCCGAATATCGTGCCCTACCAGGTTTTCAAAACGGCCGATGAGGCCATCGTCGTTGCAGTCGGCAATGATCGCCAGTTTGCCGCGCTGTGCCGGGTGATCGACCGCGCGGAACTCGCGACGGACCCGCGCTTCCTGCTCAATTCTGACCGGGTCAGCAACCGGGACGCCCTGGTACCCCTGGTAGCGGCAGAATTGGCTTCAAAACCTGCGGATTACTGGCTACCCAGGCTGGAGGCAGGCAGCATTCCGTCGGGGCCGGTCAATACCATCGCCGAGGCGTTAAACGACCCGCACGTGTCGGCCAGGCAGACAGTCATGCAAATGCAGCGCGATGATCTAGGCAAGGTTCCCGGCCTGCGTTCGCCGGTCAGGTTCAGGAATTGTGAAGTTGAGCATCATCGCGCGCCACCGCGCCTGGGCGATTCAACCTGGGCTGTGCTTCGTGAAATCGGCCTGCCTGATGCTGAAATCGAAGCCCTTGCAACCGCTGGAGTGATCGCGGGGGAATCGCCATGAACGCTTTGGATTACAGTCCGTATCTAGTTGCTTTCACGCCATAACATCCATGCGACCAAGCCGGGCACAACAACGCCCAACACGCTTATCCACTGTGGAAACTGCCAGTCATCGACGGTCACGTTGATATTAAAAACCAGCCTCAACAAGTGTGCGAGTGCGACAGCAACGAGCAAAAGAATTGCGATTTTTGATCCGGCTTTCATGGCTATCTCCGTTGCATTTAGTGGCGGCAAACCGGCTAGCAAAGACCCCTTTTGAATGCTCACCATGAGTTTGCATGGTTGGCTACTTACCAGTTTAGTGTAATTGTTTTGGTATTTCCGGCTCCAGCCACTATGCTTAAAGGCAATAGCAGATAAGAAGAAACCTTTTTTGTCCTTTTTCAAAGAACTCAAACGCCGGAATGTTTTCAAGGTTGGCATCGCCTACGCGGTCAGCATCTGGATACTGTTGCAACTCACGGACGTGATTTCGCAAATCCTGGTGTTGCCCGAATGGGCGCCCAAGCTGATCCTGCTGATCTTGCTGATCGGATTTGTGCCGGCATTGATCCTGGCCTGGGCTTTTGAATTGACCCCCGAGGGCGTCAAGCTTGAAAAAGACGTGCAGCACAAGGATTCGATTACACCGAAAACCGGCCGCAAGCTGGACTATGTCATTATCGTTTCGCTGGGTCTGTCGCTGGGTTACTTCATCTGGGAATCGCGTTTCGAACAGAAAACCGCGGAGTTGGAATCAATGGCCGCCGCGCCGGCTCCGGAAATTATTGAACAGCAGCCGGCCCCACCGGTTGAAGTTGAACCAGTAGCGGCAGATAAAAATTCCATAGCCGTCCTGCCATTTGCCAACCGCAGCGCAGATGCTGAGGACGTTTACTTTACCGACGGTATTCACGATGACCTGCTGACGCAATTGTCGAAGATCGATGCTTTCAGCGTCATATCCCGTACGTCGGTCATGGAGTACCGCGACACCACCAAGAACCTGCGTGAAATTGCCCGTGAGCTCAGTGTCGCCAACATAATGGAAGGCTCTGTGCAGCGCTCGGGCGACCGGGTACGCATCAACGTGCAGTTGATCGATGCCGGCACCGATGAGCATATGTGGGCTGAAATTTATGATCGCGAATTGACCACCGGCAACCTGTTCGATATCCAGACCGAGATCGCCAAGGCCATCGCCGCTGCACTCAAGGCGACATTGACTGAAACAGAGCTGGCCAGCGTCGCCGATGTCCCCACCGAAAATGTAGTTGCATATGACCTGTACCTGCAGGCGCGGCGCTTTGCGCAGAATGAAACCCGCAACGGTTACGCGGCCGCGGTCGAATTGTTCGAGGAATCCCTGGCACTCGACCCTGATTTCAAGTTTGCATGGATTGGCCTGGCGCGGTCTAACATTACCAACTACTGGCTTTATGGTGGCGACCCGCGTAATCGTGAACTGGCCCGCCAGGCCATTGATCGCGCCAGGCAAATCGACGCGAATTTTGCCGAGTTATACATGGCAGAAGGCTTCTACTGGTACTGGGGGCACCTCGATTATGAGCGTGCCCTGTACAACCTTAAGAAAGCCATCGAGATAATGCCGGGCAATGATGAAGCCCATATGTGGCGAGGTTGGGTTTCGCGCCGCGCCGGGCTATGGGAGCAGGCTGAGCAATCCATGCTGCAGGCGCTGAAACTTAATCCGCGCGAGCACTTTAATTGGGCCGAGTACGCATTGACAGCGATGTATTTACATAAATACATGGAGGCGAACAAGGCGGTAAACCAATCCCGTGCACTGAACGCGGACAGCTATTGGGGCAGGATCAACCTGGCCAGGATCGCGCTGCAGGAAAAAGGCGACACGCAAACCGCGCTGCAAATGACCATAGGTGCGCAGCACAGCAATGACTACAGCTTTTTGGAGGAATTTTTGCACACGCGGGTTCTGGCAAGGCGATTTGAAGAGGCCCTGGAAGCGGCCCGGGGCCTGACCCGTGACCTGGAAATCCAGCGTGGCACCATTAACCTGAAGGAAGACTGGTCCGCACAAATTCTGCATTTTATGGGCCGTCAAGAAGAAGCTCAGCAGGCGGCCAATGCGGCCCTGTTTCGCCTGCAGGGATTGCGCGAAGAACCGGGTGACCAGCACCGCATCGATATTGCCGAGGCAATGGTCAATGCCATTCGCGGCAGTGATCCCGAGGCGGTCAAGCTGTTGGTCAAGAAAGCAATGGCTTCAGCGCCGCAGGACGAAGTGGCAGCCTTTCGGATCAGGTTTGACTATGCGAGGGTATTCGCAATTGCCGGTATGGCTGCGGAAGCCATCGAGATGCTCGAGTCTGTCTTGCTGCCACCCAGTGATACCTCGATTTACATCATAGACCTGGATCCTGCTTTCGACAGCATCAGGGATACACCGGAATTTTTGGCAATGACGGGCAGATACCGTTGACTGGCCGCTTCAGCAGAGCAAGGTGGAATTCATGAAAGTTCTCGGTGAAATGAAACGCAGGAACGTGTTCCGCATAGGTATGGCTTATATCGTTGCCGCCTGGGTGTTAATCCAGCTGGGTAATATCCTCGCCGGTAACCTGCAGGCGCCCGAGTGGGTCATGGGTGTGGTCATAACCTTGCTGGTTGCGGGTCTTCCCATCGTGCTCTATTTCACCTGGACTTTTGCACTCACCACCGATGGCTTGAGGAAGGAAACCGACGTAGCCCGCTACGATAACCTGGTTCGCAAGAGCGGCGACAAGCTTGATTACGTGACGATGGCGCTCCTGGCAGTGGTGGTGGGCATGGTGACACTGGACAGATACATGCCGATACCGGACGACCCCGTTTCGAAAGACAAAGCGCCGGTGCAGGCAGTCGTTGAGCCCGAGCCCGTCATTGACGAAAACTCCATCGCGGTTTTGCCGTTCACCAATATGAGTGCCGAGGCCGACCAGGCTTATTTCTCCGATGGCCTGTCGGAAGAACTGCTCAATGCATTGACCCAGGTTGATGGCCTGCAGGTCGCTTCGCGCACCTCGTCGTTTGCATATAAAAACGACATCCGGAATATCCGCCAGATTGCCAGGGCATTGCGGGTGGCCAACATCCTCGAAGGCAGCGTCCGCAAGGTTGGTGACCGCCTGCGCATTACGGCGCAATTGATCGATGCCAGCACTGACCGTCACCTGTGGTCGGACAGCTATGACCGGGACATGACCGACATCTTCCAGATCCAGGATGAGATTGCCAACGCGATCGTGTCGGCCCTTACCACCGAACTGGGCGTGGGCCTGCAGGCGGTCAATGTCCAGTCCGCCACCGATAACCTCGATGCCTATGACCTTTTTCTCAAGGCCAGGGAGCTGTTCATTGCACGCGAGAACCTGCCCACCAGCTGGCAACTGCTGGAACAGGCCACCCACCTCGATCCGCAGTTTGCGCGCGCCTGGGAAGCCCTCGCCGCGGTCCATTCAGTCGCGACCTCCTGGTTTCCGGGTGATGGCATGAACCACGAGGCGCTGGCACTCGCTGCCGCCCACAAGGCTTTAGAAATTGAGCCTGGCCTGTCCATGCCTTATGCCGTAATCGGTATGAAACATCAAACCACCGGCGAGGGGTACGCCGGTGCTATCCGCAACCTTGATATCGCGATCGCAAACGATCCCAAGAATGCGACTGCCTGGCTTTGGCGGGCCATTACCTTGAAGGACATGGGTTATATCGACCAGGCGGTATCCGATCTGCGGCAGTGCCTGTCCATTGATCCTGAATACATCATCTGCAGCCAGTATCTTGCTACCAGCCTGCTGGGCACAGGTGAGATTGAAGCAGCGGTCAGGCAGTTTGAATCGACAATGGAAGACAATTTCCATTCAACCGACGACACCTTTGTTTCCTACTATGTGCAAACCGGTCAGCGCAAGATGGCATTGTTGGTGGCCGCCCTTGCGTTGCGCAACGAGTTCGCACCGGTCAAGGACTGGATCGAGGCCATCGAAAACCCTGACGAGGATCACTCGGCCCGGATTACGCGTTTCAACGAATGGGGCGAGGCCCATAATATCGACGTCTGCGATATGGATTCTGTCGCCGTTGCCCTGCAGCGGGTCGATTGCTTCCCAACCATCGAAAACGCCGGCCTGATGTGGCAACCGGACACGGCCTATTACCGCAAAACGGCGGCCTTCAAGGATTTTGTCAACACCCACCTGATGGAATACTGGCAGGAACATGGTTTTCCTGCCCAGTGCCGCGACCTGGGCGATGGGGATTTTGAGTGCGATTAGACTGTTTGATTACGCCGCTCAAAAAAACGCTTCGTCAGAGCCCGGGATGCCGGGCTCTGACTCATAGCCAATCCCCGGCTCAAGGCTTGATATAAGCCCTTGGCATGGCCGGGTTTTCAGGCAGGTAGCGGTCACGCAGTTTAGTCTGCCGCGATTCCATTGGAATCAACTTGCCATTGATGACGACAACCTCGGCTGCAGAGGTGACTTCCAACGGGTCGCCGCTCCACAAAACCACGCTGGCGCCGCGATTTTTCTCAATGCTGCCCTGCCGTTCGGAAATGCCGAATACGCGGGCCGGGTTGCTGGTCAGTGCAGCGATGCCGGCCTTGTACGGCAGGCCGTGGGACACGGCATTGCCGGCCATCTGGCGTTGTTTGCGAGCGTTGTGCGAGCCAGCGCCGCTGATAACCACGGTTACCCCCGCCGCTTCCAGTATGGCCGCATTGTCGAGGCGCGCGCCCAGGCGGTCAAAATTGCCCGGCAGGTTAACCAGGGGGTCAAGCATCACGGGCACTTTCGCCGCTGCCAGTTGTTCGGCCACCATCCATGCTTCGGTGCCACCGGAAATGACGGCATCGAGGCCATAGCTCTGGGCAAAGCGAAGTGTGGCGAGAATATCGCTGGCCCGGTCGACGTTGAACACGACCTTGCCGTTGTCGGTGTAGGCGGATAACGTACCCCGCCCGGCGCGGGTCAGGAGCGCGGTTTCAGTCGACACCGGCGGCATGTCCGCTTCCTGCATGGCCTGGTTCAACAGCATCCACTGAGCGGCGCGGGAGCCGCCACTGAGGCTGCTGGCATCACTGCCGACATTGACAAACAAAACCGGGTTGCCAATGAAGCTTTCATAAGCGCCATCAAGCGCCACCATTTGGCCCTGGCCGCCGAATATTGAGCCGCGTGAACCGGCACCCAGCAGGGCGAAGCTGAATCCTTCAATCCGGGTTACCGGGACCAGGCTGGAATTGGGGTTGTAAGCGGGTACGACATCAAACTCGGGACGCATCTCTTTCAATGCCAGGCTGGCATCGGAGGAACCCTCCACTGCCGAAACCTCGGT
>JABDPJ010000296.1 GCA_013042835.1 Lysobacterales bacterium | reverse complement strand
GAGATATCAACTCGCTGAATGCGGCCTGATATTCACGCTCGGTGGCTTTGACCGTAGCAATTAAGGCATATTCCATGGCCTCTTGAGCCGCCGGGTTCGCAGCAGGAACATCCATTCCGCGACCGATAAATATCCCGGTTGTCAACGCGATCAGTACCGCTGCGGCCATGGCGGGAACACGCCATAACCGGGCTTTGTGGCCAACCTCGCCTTGTTGCGTAACCGTTTCAAGCCGCTCGTTGATACCAGGCCACAAATCACGTTGTGGCTTGATGCTGCGCGGCAATGAACCGATAGCGCGCTTTAATTCTGATTCTTTCATCTTTTCTCAAACTTCCTTCAGATACTGTCGGAATCCTGTAAAACTTCCCGAACCATCTTCCTGGCGCGGTGTAACTGGGCCTTGGAAGAACCGACCGCCATTCCGGTCATGTCGGCAATCTCCTGGTGCTGGTAGCCTTCCACGTCATACAAAATCAGCACGGTCCTGGCCCTTTCTGGCAAGCCGGCAATGGCAGCTTCAAGGTCTTTCCTTAACCCCGCGAAAACATTTCGCTCGCCAACCTGCACACGCTCGATATCATCACTGAACGCCTGCTCCCGTTTCAGCCGCTTAATCCGGATTCGGCGGTCACTCAGAACGACGTTAACCGTTACCCGGTGCAACCAGGTGCCAAATTTGCTGTCACCCTTAAAGAGCTCAAGCTTGTTCCATGCCCTGACGAATGCTTCCTGCACCATATCCTCAGCGAGGGCCCTGTCGCCGCCACACATGCGCCAGCAAAGTGCATGAATCCTGTCGCAATGGCTGCGGTAGAGCTTTTCAAATGCCAGCCGGTCTCCGGCACGGGCCTTGTCAACCCAGCGCTTTTCAGTGGCGGACAAATCTGCTTTGTCTTGTTGCCACGCTGTCACCGCTTGCATTCCTCCCATGTACTTTTAGATGGTTATCAGCAGAAAGGGTTTAAAACCCGCATGCAGGAAAGTTACCACGCTTTTGGCATGGCTGACGATCAAACTTGAAAAGTTTGCCTGAGACAGGGCCGGAAAGCGCTCTGATTGCAGCGTTTACGTTATTGATGACACACAAAAAAACGCACAAGCCAACCTTTATTTACAGGGGATCAAAGTCGCAATTACGTGGGTCATATAGGCCTCAAACTCCTCGGAGCTCAGGTTGGGTGCCTGGTGCTGTCGCTGCAATTGCAGAAAGCCAAGATACGCCGAATAGGTCAGTCTTGCACGATGCGAAGCTTCATTCAGTTTAAAACCGATCTCAGCGAACGCCGCTTCGATATGTTTCATACGGCGCAACGCGACTCTCTCCAGCAAAGGTTCCACCTGCGGATGGTCCGCAGCCGTACACAATGAGCTGTAAACAGCATGGGTCAGTTTTTCGCGACCTGCCTTTCTGAAAAAGGACTGCAACCTCTCACGCGGGTCTACGATCGCGCCCAGCGACGCTTGCAGGTTAGTCTCATCATGCTTTTCCCAGCGCAACAGGGACTGTTCGAGCAAGGACTCCCGGTTGGAAAAATGCCAGTAAAAACTGCCCTTTGTAACACCCATGCGTTTTGCCAGTAACTCGACAGAAACTGCCCGGATTCCCTGCTCCGCGATCAATACAAGTGCCTGTTGTTCCCAGTCGCCTGCACTAAGGGTTGAACGCTCTTTCTTTTTTGATGCTGCTTGTGTCACTGACGTGATCCGGACTGTGTTGATTCTGACTGCACAGGATAACCGACAATTACGTTTCGATACACCTTCGATAGTGGTTGACTCCGGCTAAAGACTTTACCATACTCTACCGTATGGTAGTATGGTTTGTGTTCATGTCCGGTATTGTGGCCGGTAAACGCCCAAAGGGCACGGGCAGAAACCTTTTCTGGTACTTTCGGAGGTCAAGGTAATGTTCTGGATTCTCGTTCTATTTTTACTTGTTTTTTCAATCACAGCAGCCTTCCGCGGCATGAATCTGATGAGTTGGACGCTTGGAATGGCACTGTTGCTGGCCGGTTTTGCCGTCTTGACGAATGTTTCAACGGCGGCAGTGGTTGCGCTGTCGGTTTTATTCGCCGCCGTGGCGATCCCATTGAACTACAAACCACTGCGCCGCAAATGGTTCAGTGGACCATTCCTGGACATATATCAAAAGATGTTGCCGACGCTTTCCGACACCGAGAAAGCTGCGCTGGAAGCCGGTACGGTTGGTTGGGAAGGTGAACTGTTCGCCGGCAACCCGGACTGGGATTCATTGCTGGACCAGCACTGGCCACAGTTGAGTGAAGCTGAACAGGCCTTTGTTGACGGGCCGGTCGAAGAACTGTGTCAAATGCTCAAACCCTGGGAAAATTCCCATGAGCTTGCCGACCTGCCGCCTGAAGTCTGGACGTTCCTGAAAGAGAACTAATTTTTCGGCATGATCATACCGAAGGAATATGGTGGCCTGGAGTTTTCCGCCCTGGGGCACCGTGCTGTATTGCAGAAAATCGGATCGGTGTGCGCGGTTGCAGGAAGCACGGTGGCCGTGCCTAACTCACTGGGTCCCGCAGAGTTGCTGGTGCATTACGGTACAGAAGAACAGAAAAATTACTATCTGCCCCGGTTGGCCAGGGGTGAGGAAATGCCCTGCTTCGGCCTAACCGCCCCGACCGCGGGCTCAGATGCGACCTCTATTCCGGATACCGGCATTATTTGCAAGGGCAAATACAAGGGCAAAGAAGTCCTCGGTATGCGGCTGAATTTTGACAAGCGCTACATAACGCTGGCACCCGTGGCAACCATCGTAGGACTCGCATTCAAGTTGTATGACCCCGATGGCCTGGTGGGCGACAAGGAAGAGCTGGGTATCAGTGTGGCTCTCGTCCCCAGTGATGTACCCGGCATGGATATCGGTTCAAGGCATCTGCCGTTGAACGTGCCGTTTCACAATGGCCCGGTGCGTGGCAAGGATGTATTCGTGCCGCTGGACACACTGGTTGGTGGCCTGGACATGGCTGGCAAAGGCTGGCGTATGTTGATTGAGTTATTGTCAGTGGGCCGGGCTATAACCTTACCGTCATCGTCCGCGGGTGGTGCCAAACTAGCCGCCTTGACCACCGGAGCATACGCCCGTATCCGCAA
>JABDPJ010000110.1 GCA_013042835.1 Lysobacterales bacterium | reverse complement strand
CCACCATGAACAGGCTTTGCGCCTGAATGGCCTCGTAGAAGAACCAGCCATCTAAAATGAATAAAACCGGCAAGATCACCAATGCCAGGTATCCCGATGCACATTTACGTTGAATTTCTTTAATCATGTCGCTGCTCCCACGTCTGTCATTGATATCATTTATATATCATTATAATACATTTTAACAATATCAACCATAGGTCTTAAGTCATATCCGGGAACGGTGGATTGACCTTGGGAACCTCCCTTGGGATATAATCGCGTTCGGCTTGAATAATAAATGGAGAACAATATGCGTGGCCTGGCACTTCTACTTGCACTATTACTTCCACTGACAGCATCGGCAGAGGGCGGTCTTCCGTTTATGAAAGACATTGCCGGAGACAGGGACCTGCCCCGGCCATGGGGAATCGGTTTTGACTTTTTCACCATGGATCAGGATTACGATATCAAGGATCTGCAATTTGCCCTTCCCGGCGTTTCAATTGTCGACCCTTCAAAAATTGATGTCACCAATGAAGTCCAGCACTTAGATTTCAAGGCCGATGCCTGGTTGCTGCCGTTCCTGAATGTTTTCGGCGTCATTGGCAGGGTTGAAATTGACACCCTTGTGGATTTCAGCCCCGCAGAGATCGTTGGTTTGCCCGTCAGCCTTGGCACCTTGCCGGTTTCATTTAATGGCACCGTCTACGGCGGTGGTTTCACGCTGGCCTATGGCGGCGAGAGCTGGTTTACATCTGTGACCACCACCTTCACGAAAACCAATACCAGTGGTGACCTGGATTCGACGGTCAAGTCAACCTCGGTCCAGCCACGGGTCGGACTATTGCGCAACAACTGGCGTTTCTGGGTTGGCGGCATGTACCTGGATACGGAGGAAAAGCACGAAGGCACATTTGAATTGCCCTTTATCGGCGGCGTCCCGTTTGCCGTGGAATTGGAGACCCGGGACAGCTGGAATTACACCGCCGGTGCCGGTTATGTATTCAGTGACCGGGCAAACCTGAGCCTTGAGCTCGGTTTCGGCAACCGCACGCATACCCTGTTCAACTTCAACTATCGGTTTTAAGTTGCCTGCATGAGCAGAAAGTTAAGCCTGCTTTTGCTCTTCTTCATCTGCGTCCCGCCAAATGGCGGGGCGTATGAAACTGACCAGTTCAATAACCGTTTGCAACCCATCGGGGACTCCACCTCGATCTTAAACCGGCAGGTTACGCTGGCCATAGCCGATACCATCACGTCTTTGAATGGCCCCCGCGACGACATGAAAGTCGTCAATGGCATCTACTATAAAATCGGTGGCAAACACTGGGTCGACAAGCTCGAGCGCTATGCCATGAATTCGGACGAAGTGGAACGCCTCGACACGCCGCCACACGATTCCATCTACAGTGGGCACCCGTTGTGGGCGACACGGGTGGCCGGGCTGTTTGGTGTCGGTCCGACGCTAAAGATCAACGGTGTCCTGGTCGGCACTGACAAGCTGGGGCATTTCCTGTCGCAGGGACGCAAATTTTACCGGCGCTGGGTCAGGATGGGTGACGAGGCCAAAGCGGCGGAACAGTCCGCTTATACCGAGAGAGCCCTGTTCGGGCAGATGGCCACCGGCTCATATTCCAATGCCGACCTGGTCGCCAACTATGAAGGTTACCTTTTCTACCGCAGTCTTTTTGAGGACGATGTCATCGCGGGCAAACCGGCTATCATCGCCTGGCAGGATGACCATTGGATCATGCAGCGCCCCTTTGACTGGGCCGATCACGTCAATGATTACTGGGATGAAGCGCTCAACATCAACCACTTTGACGCCATGCTGTACAACCATATGAAAAGCCGTTTGCTGACGTTCTGCGATGACTACCGCACCGCGCCGGAACTGTTTGAGGTGCATGATGAAGAAACGCTGAAAAACCGTTACAGAAACCTGCAATTGCGTGACACATCGGAATTACGTCTCGACCGGCTGTGCCCGCAGGAGGCCGGCGACGGCATTGCCGCATCAGGTCTGGCGCCGTCCGGACCCGAGGAATCGCCCAGCCAGTTCTGAAGGTTAATTCAGGGCACTGCGGCTGATGGCGAATCGGATTACCCCTGCTTCAGAACCCGGACCGGTCCGTTTGAAACCGTTCTTCTCCAGCACGCGAATGGATTGTCTCAGATGCGGCAAGGTTTCCGCACAAACCTCGTTGACATTGTGATGGGAAAACGCCCATCCGACCAATTTCAAAACCGCCTCGGTGGCGTACCCCATACGCTGATATTCGCCCAATATCGAATAGCCTATTTCAACCGAACCTGATTCATCGGGCCGGCCCTTGAAGCCGCAGATCCCGACCAACTCACCTGGCTGATCCAGCGTTGCCAGGTACCAGAAAGCCCAGCCCTGCTCAGACGGGTCGTCCAGTTGTGTCAATGAATACTGCATGGCCCTGTGCCCATAAAGCTCCGGCGGCCAGGATTCGGGGACGACCAGGCCCAACGCTTCGGCCAGCGCATCACGGTCGGAAATGTCGAGTTCAATCAGCTCGGAAGTCGCTGCAACCAGGGACAGGCGCCGTGACCTCAGCGTCCTCAGCAAGGATCTTGTGCGTTCACCGGCCATGATATCCGGCCTCCAGTTGGTCCCAGGCAGGCGCCAATCCATTCAGACGATCCGGCGGCCAGAGTTTTTCCAGCGAGCGCCTCAAGCGGTTCAGATTGGACTTGCCATTAACGGTCTTGCCGGGCATCAAGCGCGCGCGGTCAAAATCTATGAGGAATACGGCCGCTGCCGCATCCAGCAGAATATTGCGTGCGTTGAGATCCGCGTGCCACAAACCGGCCTCATGAAAACGTCGGACGCAATCGCCAATCCTGGCCCACAAGCCGGTTTCCGCTGCACTGCCAATACCCGGTGCGGCTATCACGTCAGCCAATGTCCGGGTATCCGGAATACGGGCTGTCAGGATTGCCCCGGTTGCAACCAGGCCATGGAACTCACACAGGGCGGCGACGGGTTGCGGCACCGGCAAGCCTTGTTCATACAAAGCAGCCAGGATATGAAACTCCCGGAATGGCCTGGACCTCGTGACCTTCGTAAACAGGTACGTGCGGCGGCTTATCTTCGCCGCCCAGCCACCCCGCAGGTAGTGCCGGAGCACCACCGGCCCGAACGGAGCCTCAATGAACCACGCACTGCCCCTGCCCTGCGCCTGGCCGGTCATCGCTTGCCGTTCCTGCCAGTATTCAACGCTGAAATATTCTGCGGCAGGTACTTTCACAAGACCGGCATCATACGCGATGGCCAGTGTTGTCTCGTTGTGAATGGCGATCTCCATAAGCCGCTTATTCTAAAGCACAATGCCGAAGGCTGTCAGTGAAGCAATATTCCGGCATAAAAAGAGCGCCAAAACAGCCGGTAAACTTGTATTGGACCGTATCTTGAACCAGTATCCCTCATCCCAGCGCGCTGCGGTTACAATGGGCGCTGAACGCGCACCCTGACGGTGCACAGCGGATATCGTCCTGTACCAGAGGTCAGCCAGTGTCTGAATTATCAATATGTATCATGCGCTTATCAGCTATCGGCGATGCAACCCACGTGGTGCCCGTGGTGCACGCCATTCGCGAGCATTTTCCGGCAGCCAAAATCACCTGGATCATCGGCAAGCTCGAAGCGCGCCTGCTGAAGGGCTTGCCGGGCGTGGAATTCATCGTCTTTGACAAGAAAGGCGGACTGGCCGCGGTGCGGCAACTCAAGCGAACCCTGAAGGGGCGAAAATTCGATATCCTGCTGCATATGCAGGTAGCGGCACGGGCCAATTTGCTCAGTAAATTAGTCAAAGCGCCGCAAAGAATCGGCTGGGACAAGCCCCGCTGGCGTGACCGCCACCAGTGGTTTATTAACCAGTCTGTTGAGAGCGTTCCCCGCCAGCACCAGGTGAACGCCTTCATGGAATTTGCCCGGGCCATCGGCGTACCGCCTTCACCACCGGCCTGGAACCTGCCGCTATCCCAAGCGGATACCGACTGGGCAGAGGAGGTACTGGGGGATGGCCCGCCGATCCTGATGATAAGCCCCTGCTCCAGTCATCCATTGCGCAACTGGCCGGCCGGCCGCTACGCGGAAGTCGCTGACATTGCAGTCTCTGAGCTTGGCATGCGTGTTGTGCTCACCGGTGGGCCATCGGAGCTCGAACGCAGCACTGGTCAAGCGATCGAATCGGCCATGCGGCACAGCGCCCAAAACCTGATTGGCAAGGATACCCTCACCCAGTCGGTCGCATTGTTGCAAAAGGCGAGCGTCGTGCTGTCACCGGATTCCGGTCCCGCCCATATCGCCTCGGCGG
>JABDPJ010000280.1 GCA_013042835.1 Lysobacterales bacterium | reverse complement strand
GGACCATGAGAAGCACCTGGCGCGCAATGGCACGGTGATTTTGAAATTCTGGTTGAACGTATCCCGCAACGAGCAGCGCGAGCGGTTTTTGGCACGCCTTGACGACCCGGCCAAAAACTGGAAATTTTCAGCCGGCGATGTCAAGGAAAGTGCTCTCTGGAAGGACTACATGCACGCCTATGAAGAAGCCCTGAACGCCACATCGCGGCCATGGGCGCCGTGGTACGCCATTCCGGCGGACGATAAACCATACATGCGCCTGCAGGTCGCGGAAACCATCGTCGAATCGCTGAAAAGTCTGAACCTGCAGTTTCCGGCCGTGCCTGAGAAACAGCGCGACAAGAATGCAGCGATGCGTAAACAGCTTGAAAACCCGTATCCTGAAGACTGAGTGCTACACCGGCTGCGAAATTTGTCAGCTGAGCAGAATTTTCATCACGAATATTCCCAGCATCAGGAAGGCGATCGCGAGTTTTGCCGCTGTGCCGAGGACAATTCCTATCCAGACACCGTAACCCGAGCGCCCGGCCTGCTGTGCGCCACGCCCGTCGGCAAGCTCCGCCACCACGGCGCCGATGAACGGACCCAGCAGGATACCGGCCAGCCCGAAAAACATCCCGATCAGAGCGCCAAGCGTGGCGCCCCAGAATGCCCGTGGGCTGGCGCCCTTGCGCTGTGCGCCAAACGCCGCCGCCAGGAAATCGATCAGTATTGAAAGTGCTGTCAGCACCGCCAGGACCGCAATCGTTCCCCAACCAACCTGCTCAAAGCCGGTGCTCCAGGCAGCCAGCACAAGGCCGGCCAACATAACCGGAATACCGGGAATGGCCGGCACGATGGTGCCCACCAGCCCGGTGATAACGATGATGGCGGCCAGTATCCACCACAATATTGTCCAGTCCATCTAAACCCTACCCTGGTTGCGCATGCTCAATACCAGTACACACGTAATGATTCGATCAACGGGTCCGCCGCGAGCGCTTCCCGAAACTGTCGCTCGATATCGCGGCAGCTATCAGGCTGGGAAGCGTCGTCGAAAGGCATCAGCAGTTCCACGCCCACCTTGCCGGCGAGGTAATGCAGCGTAAAACGCTCGATACGACCTGCCTCAGTATGACCTTCAAGCTGACGCCTGATGCGCTTGAGCATTTCACCGCGCATCGGCAGACTGAGGCTGACAGCTTCTTCTTCGTCGTCCTCGGGATCGATATGCACCGTAACGTCGGTGACGTCTTCGAACTCTTTCAGCAACCGGTGGCTGACCACCTCGCTGATATGGTGTCCCTCGGATATGCTGATGTGGGGATTGATGATAATGTGTACGTCCACCAGTACTTGCCCGCCGGCATGCCGGGTGCGCAGCATGTGCAGGTCCTTGACGCCGTCCACACCCATTATGGACTCGCGCAATAGTCCCCTCTGACGCTCGTCAACGGCCGTGTCGGCCAGTTCCTTGAGCGCATTCCAGCCCAGGCTCCAGCCGATATGTGCAATGATCAGGGCCACGCCGATCGCCGCGATGGCATCGAGATAAGTAAAGCCCGCCATGGCCCCTGCGATACCAATCACCACGATAACGGACGAAAACGCGTCGGTACGGCTGTGCCAGGCATTGGCGCGCAACATTTCTGAGCGATGGCGTTTCGCGGCCCGCATGGTGTAGTGGTAGATCCACTCTTTACCGGCGATGGACGACAGTGCTACGACCAGTGCCAGAACGCCTGGCTCGGAAACCACATCCTGCTCAAACATGCGCCTGGCGGCATCATAGGCAATACCTGCCGCGACCAGCACCAGCGCAACGGCAAGCCCGACCGTGGCGATGGTTTCAAAACGTCCATGGCCATAGGGGTGTTCCGCGTCCGGCCCGTGGCTGCTTTGCCGTGAAGCGAACAGAACGATTCCATCGGTCAGCAGGTCAGAAAGGGAATGTATGCCATCAGCTATCAGAGCCTGGGAGTGGGCAAAATATCCGGCAAGCAGCTTGGCGACGCCGAGCAGAAAGTCAATTACGGCGCCGATAATGGTGACCCTGGAGGCCTCGCGATGACGCGCATCCCGGGCCCGGGCGAGCATTTCCTTTGTCTGCACAGGGTGGTGTGCCTGAGCGGCTTGATCTTTCATGCGCGTATTGTACCCGCAATGTTATGCTCACCAATATTTGGCGGTAAATTTAATGCTTGAACTCAAATCCATTTGCAAATCATTTCACGATGGCGAAAGCGAACTGCAGGTCCTGAGGGGCGTAGACCTGTCACTGGTAGCCGGAGAGAGCCTCGCCCTGCTGGGTGCGAGCGGCAATGGCAAGAGCACGCTGTTGCAAATCGCGGCCGGGCTGGAGAGCCCGGATAGCGGTGAAGTCATTATCCTCGGCCGCACGCTGGCCAGCCACAGCGAACGCGAACTTGCCATGCTGCGGCGCCGCCACCTGGGTTTCGTTTTCCAGCAGTTCAACCTGTTGCCGGGGCTCAGCGTCCGCGCCAACCTGTTGTTCCAGCGGCGCTTGAACCAGCAGACTGATGATGATGCGTGGACCGATGAAATCACCAGGGTGCTGGGCCTGGCGCCTTTGATGGAACGCCCGGTCGAAGTCCTTTCCAGCGGCCAGCAACAGCGCGTTGCCATTGCCCGGGCGCTCGCGCACAGGCCACGGGTGCTGTTCGCCGACGAGCCGACCGGCAACTTGCATGACACGCTGAGCCGCCAGGTCATGGCCCTGATGGTCAAGCTGGTGGCGGAATCGGAATGTAGCCTGCTGCTGGTGACGCATAACACCGAGATGGCGACTTTTACCGACCGGCGCATGCTGCTGGAAGAGGGTCACCTGCATGAGATGGCGTAGGTCATTTTAGCCATGATGTTAATACACGCACTTCTGTCGCACTATCGCCGGCACCCTGTGCAGGCACTATTCCTGTTGACGGGAATCATTGTCGCCAACGTGCTGCTGACAGGGACATTGCTGATCAACGCGCAGTCGCGCGCGAGTTACGCCGAGGGTGAACAATTTTTGAATGCGGCGCCAGCCGGGGAAATCCGCCATTCGGACCGGGGCCAGAATATCGATGAGCGCGATTACATTCAATTGCGCCGCCTGGGGTTTGACAATGTAACGCCGTTGCTCCGTGAGGTTGTCCAGACCGCAGACGGACGAATTCTTGAACTGGCGGGAATCGACGTGCTGGCCATGCCGAGGTCAGGCCGGGGTATTAGTTTCAGTGAAGGCAACACTTCAAACAACATCTCCTTCGCGGGTTTTGCCTTTGCACCCTATCAACTCTGGGTTGCGCCGGCCCGGTTGCAGCAGCTGGGTGCAACAGCCGGGGAGCGCTTGAGGCTCTCGTCGGATCAAATGCTCCCCCCGCTGGTCGCGGCAGGCGATCAGCAGCTTGGACACCGCCTGTTGATCGACATCGGCGCCCTGCAGTCATTAGCCGGCAAACCGGGGGAGCTTTCGTCGCTGCTGGTGTTTCCCGACAGCCCGGGGCGCCTTACGCAGTTGCGCGAGTCCCTGCCCGCCCATCTGCGTTTCATTGCCAGTAACGACTCTCCAGACCCTGCGGAACTGACACGAAGCTTTCACCTGAACCTCGCCGCGATGGGTTTGCTGGCATTCGTGGTGGGCATTTTTCTGATCTACAACGCACTGGCGTTCAGCTACACCGACCGCCGCGACCTGATCCGTAAACTGCGCCTTGCCGGAGTTGGAAAAACCGGGTTGGCAGGCATGTTGTTGCTGGAACTTTTCCTGTTCCTGCTTGTGGGCACACTGGCCGGGTCGTGGCTAGGCGCCCAGATGGCCGCCTGGTTGTTACCCGGTGTCGGTCGCACGCTGGCACAATTGTACGGCGTCTACATTGCCTACCCCGACGGGCTCGTGCCCTCCGGAATCTGGTTGCCGCTGCTCATGACTTTCCTGGCCGCGGGGCTGTGTGTCCTGTTTCCACTGCGCGAAGCGCTCAACGCACCCATGCTGGAACGCCACCAGGCCGGCTGGCAACAGGCGACCGTCCAGCGCCGGGACCGCCTGCTGGCCTGGTCAGGCGTGCTGTTGCTGTTGATATCGGCGCTTGCCGGTTTCCTGGCTCAACATCTTTGGGTGGCGCTCGCAGGGATGGCCTGCCTGTTGTTGGGTGCAGCCTTGTTGCTCCCAGCCGTGTTACGCACGCTGATCGGCGCACTGGAACGCGCGATCCCGCCGCAAAAAGCACGCCTTGCCTGGTTGCTGGCGGACAGCCGTTGGCTGCTCGGTCCCGCTTCACTGGCGTTGATGGCCATGACCCTGGCACTGGTCGCCAACAGCGGGCTCAACACGATGATTTTCAGTTTTCGCGCGGCGACAGACGATTGGTTGAGCCAGCGCCTGGCTGCCGATCTGTACCTGCGCCGGCCGCCGGACGCAGCCGAACTGCAAAGCTGGCTGGCCACGGAAATGCCGGAACTGCAGCTCGCCGAGCGATTCAGCGAGAACATCACCAGGGAGAACCCGGCCGGCATACCCGTGACGCTCCAGGCTATCAGCTTGCATAACGGCGAACGCTTCAGGGATACCGTCAAATTAGTAGCCGGCGAACGAGACGCAGCCGGCAAGTTCCACAACGGTGAGGGTGTCTATATCAGTGAGCGCGCCTGGCGTATCGATGGCTGGCAGCCCGGCGATTCAGTGCAACTGTGTGATGCACACACGGCCGTTCCCGTGCTTGGCGTTTACCGGGATTACGGCAACCCGAGGTCCCAGTGGATGCTCAGCAAGCGCTTGTTCAAAGCTTGCTGGCCGGAACAGCTGGCAACCGGATTGTCCATTTCGGGGCCGCCGGGCAGTGACTGGGACCGGATTCGCAGCACCGTCGTCGAGCGCTTCGATCTCGACGATGACGAGATCATCAACCAGGCCGAGCTCAAGCAGGTCGGCATGGCCGTATTTGACCGTACTTTCACCGTCACGCAAGCCCTCAATACACTTACCCTGCTGGTTGCCGCCATCGGCATATTCTGTGCGATCAGCGCCATTCACCACCACCGCGTCAGCCAACAGGCGCTGCTGACCAGCCTTGGCCTGACACGGCGGGAACGCGGCTCGCTGCTGATGCTTCAATGGGGCATGCTCGGACTGCTGTGCATGGTGCTGGTATGGCCGTTTGGCACGGCTCTTGCCGGCTACCTTGCAGCAGTGGTCACACCCACGGCCTTCGGCTGGAGCTTCTCGCTGCAACCCGAGTGGCGGCATTACCTCGTACTGGCCGCGCTGGCGGCAGGTTGCCTGATGCTGGCGGTCATATTGCCTTCATTGAGGCTTCTGACGACTTCACCGGCGGCCATGTTGCGGCAGCAAAACGTATGAAATCATCCCGCAACGCAAACCGTATCATGCTCGTCGCCGCGATGACTCTGCAGTTGTTCGCCTGCGGCCCCGCCGACACACCCGCTCCGGGCTCGGACCTTGCGGTGCTGGCTCAACAGGTGGAAGGTTATGCCGAGGCCCTTCCTGGTAAGCCACTGGTTTTTCCGCGGGATCACGGCCCCCATCCCGATTATCGCATCGAATGGTGGTACCTGACGGCTAACCTGAGCGACGCGCAAGGCGAGCCGTATGGCGCCCAATGGACGCTGTTCCGGGTGGCAACGCGCCCCCGTGATGCTGCTAATCCGCAGGGCAGCTGGCAAAAAGACCAGGTGTTCATGGCGCACATGGCGATAACCACACCGGAAGATCACCTGTCATTCCAGCGCTACGCGCGTGGCGCCGAGGCTTATGACCTGGCCCGCGCCGGAGTTGAAACCGGGCCGTTCAGCGCCTGGCTCGATGATTGGGTGTTGCAAAGCCGCGGGGAGGACTGGTTGCCGCTGGAGGTCAGCGCCAGGCAAGGGAATTACGCCTTCCGGCTTAACCTGCAAAGCGAGTCACCACTGGTGCTGCAGGGCGATTCGGGATTTTCGCAAAAAAATGCCGACGGTGGCGGTTCCTTCTACTACAGCCAGCCATTCCTGCAAGCCGGGGGCTCGTTGTGGATAGATGGACGCGAGGTCCCGGTCAGCGGCAACGCCTGGCTGGACCGGGAATGGAGCAGCCAGTTCCTGCAGGCTGGCCAGGCCGGCTGGGACTGGTTCTCGCTGCACCTGGACAACGGCGAAAAGCTGATGCTGTTCCAGTTACGCCAGCAGCATGAAGGTAACGCTACAGACAATTTCCTGCACGCCGGGCTGATCGCGGCCGACGGCAGCGTTACAACACTGGATCCGCAACGAATAGGCCTTCAAGCCCTGCGCCAAACCAGCGTGGCAGGCCGCGACCTGCCGCTGCACTGGCGCATTGAGCTACCGCAGATCGGGCGCCAATTCGACATTGAACCGCTGCATCCGGACCAGTGGCTGGATGTCGATTTTCCCTACTGGGAAGGCGTGATATTCATCAACGGCGCCGGGCCGGAAAACAGCGGCAGGGGCTACATGGAACTGACGGGCTACCCGGCCACGGCTGAGCGCCACTGAACCGCGCCCGCTTCAGCTGACGTTTTTCCAATGGGCGATGTAGATATTGTCAAAGTGTGAACTGGTCTCCGGGTCAGCGAATCCGCAGCCGATAAAGGCATTACCCTGGCCACGGTCGAGCGCGTCGATGCGGCGCGCCGGGAACGGGGTATCACCGACCCCCGGCCCGTCATTCGAGCAGGCGGTCTGGCCCAGGAAAGTATAGGCAGGTTGCTTTCCAGCATGGCCGGGTGGACCCGCATCAACAAGCCAGACGCCAGCCCAAACGTTGCTCAACGACACGTGTAAATCTATGCGGTATGTACTGTTGGCTTTCAGTGGCAAGCTCTGGCCGAGGCTGAGCTGCCACTCCTCGATCGGCGTGGCGCCATCACAAATGGTGAAATCCTCGATGAAAAACGCCGGCCCGCCCGGCGGCTCCGGGCAACCCTTGAACAGTTCCACGGACGGACCCGAGTCATCGCCGGGGGAGGTCCGGCAGGCCAGTATGCCGATGGCGAGGCCGCGCCCCCGGTGCGGATCTTCGACCTTGGGGCCCCGCAGGCCGATTGCGACATGGGGGCCGGTGTCCGCTGCAAAAAAATCACCCGTGTGCCACTCGCAGAATAGTCCCATGGTTTCATCATCCGCCGGGGCCGGGTATGAGTACATGCGATACTGGTCGTTGCCATGGCCAAAGCCGAGTTGCAACGGCGGCTCCGCGACATAGGCGATGCCGTTGCTCTCAAAAAAGGCCGGCAGGTCCCCGCTAGGCACCAACCGTGTTGATTTGCAGATGCTCATCTCGATACCGCCCTGGTTTCTTTCCGGGATTTGATTTTGCTATTCTAAGCGGATGAAACAGCTGACGCACACTCTCACAACCGCTACTGATGGGCCCGGGCTTTACGAAATAACCGCTGAGGTACTCAACTGGTGCCAGCGGCACAACACCGAGGAAGGCCTGTTGACCCTGTTCATGCGCCACACCTCGGCATCGCTGACCATCCAGGAAAATGCCGACCCGGACGTGCGCTTCGACCTGCAGGAATATTTTTCAAGGCTGGTGCCGCAGGACGGCTCCTACCGGCACAGCGCTGAAGGCCCCGACGATATGCCCGCGCATATCAAGTCGGCGCTGACCGAGGTTCAGCTAACGATCCCGGTTCAAAACGGGCGCCCTGCCCTCGGCACCTGGCAGGGAATTTACGTCTTTGAACACCGCAACCAGCGGCACCGCCGCCAGGTGGCGATGCATTTTCTGGGGCGTTGCAGCGAGTATATGTAACTAGCCCAGATTCAATTTGCCGAGGAATTCGTCCAGGACAGTACCGAGATCCGGATAGCCAATTTCCTGCAGATCATAGAACACCCGGGTGTTGGGTTTATTGATCTTCACCACCCGGTTGAGGTCGATCGGCGTGCCGATCACCACGGTGTCACAATCGGTATTATTGATGGTCGCTTCGAGGTCCCTGGTCTGCTGCTCACCATAGCCCATAGCCGGCAGCAAAGCGCCGATGTCAGGATAGGTCGCAAACGTCTCTTCCAGCTTACCGACGATATACGGTCTCGGATCGACACATTCGGACGCACCAAACTTCCTCGCCGCGACAGTGCCCGCGCCAATTGTCATCTGGCCATGCGTCAGTGTCGGCCCGTCTTCTACGACCAGCACCCGCTTGCCCTTGATCAATGCAGGATTGTCCACCCTGATCGGCGATGCTGCGTCGATCACGACCGCTTTCGGGTTGACCTGTTCGATGTTGTCCCTGACCGTCTGGATACCTTCCGGGCCGGCGCTGTCCATCTTGTTGATGATCACCACGTCGGCCAACCGCAGGGTCACTTCACCCGGATAGTAGCCCAGTTCGTGCCCGGCGCGGTGCGGGTCGACAACGGTAATGTTCAGGTCGGGTTTGTAAAACGGAAAATCATTGTTGCCGCCGTCCCATAAAATGACGTCACAGCCATCGGGATCCTGTTCGGCGGCCCGCAGGATAGCTTCGTAGTCGACACCCGCATAAATGACGTTGCCGCGCACGACGTGGGGCTCGTACTCTTCCATTTCCTCGATCGTGCAATCATGCCTGGCCAGGTCTTCCACTTTCGCAAAGCGCTGCACCTTCTGCGCCACCAGGTCGCCGTAGGGCATCGGGTGACGGATAGCGACCACTTTGAGGCCCTTGCCCATCAGGTATTCAATGATCTTCCGGGATGTCTGGCTCTTGCCACAGCCCGTGCGCACCGCACCGACAGCAATGACGGGCTTGGTCGATTTGACCATCGTGTCACGCGGCCCCAGCAGGACAAAATTTGCATCGGCGGCGTTGACCAGCGCGCTCATGCGCATCACCTTCTGATAGGTGACGTCGCTGTAGGAGAACACGCAATCATCGACTTCGTGCTTCCTGATCAAGTCGGTCAGGTCTTCTTCTGCGAAAATCGGAATGCCGTCCGGATATAAATCACCCGCCAGTTCCGCAGGGTATTTCCTGCCGTCGATATCGGGAATTTGAGCCGCTGTGAACGCCACGACATTGTAGTCGTCATTGTCGCGAAAACAGGTATTGAAGTTATGAAAATCCCTACCTGCGGCACCCAGAATAATGACGTTTTTTCTCATGATTTTGCTCTTCTTTTTGGTGAGTGATATGTATTGAAACAACCGGTCTAAAGTAGCATATTTACTGCCAGAATTCATTACTGCAGCGCTCTCTTTTCCGGCTGAACACCTGCCGTCCGCTCCCACCTTCACCGGCCCTGCAAACGCATCTTTGCGAGAGCGAATCGGCCACCGTTCATGCATTCAATGAAAAACTTCTTATACTTAAACGGCAGGCAGGCCAGGACCCAAAGGCAGGTCAGGATCCAAACCTGGTCGCTTCGCAGGCAAGCAGAATTCAGAGCACGATGGAGAAGAGAATATGAGCCCATCGCCGACTTATCCCGGCGTCTATATTGAAGAAGTCGACGGCACCATGCGCGAAATCGTTGGCGTAGACACCTCGATGACAGCATTCATAGGCAGCACCCCGCGTGGCGTGGAGAACGAACCCGTTGAGGTGACAGGTTTTGCGGATTTTACGCGCGTTTTCGGTAACCTGTCGGCTGACCACCCCATGGGTTTTGCCGTTAACCAGTATTTTCAGAACGGCGGCGGCAGGGCGCTGGTCATCCGGGTGACCAACGGCGCCAGGGCGGCTACCGGATCAGCCGATACGCTGAACCTGGTGGCAGCCAGCGCGGGCGCCTGGGGCATGGGCCTTACCATCAGCATTACCCACCCCGATCCGGTCCTGTTTCCCGACGCTGCCGCCGATGAACTGTTCAACCTCAGCGTCACCGATAGCAGCACCGGCGCCATGGAAACCTTTGAAAACGTCTCCGTGCTCAGCGACCACTCGCGCCTCGTGACAACGAAACTTGAGCAGCACTCAAATCTCGTTCGTATAGCGGGAACGCTGCCGCCTGCCCGCCCTGCGCAAGTCAACGGTGTGGCATTCAATGCCGACGGCGCTGACGGCTTGACCATCACGGATGCGCAAATATCCGGTCCCGCCCTGGCCGCTTCACGGCAGGGGCTATGGGCGTTGGAAAAAGCGGGCCTTTTCAACTTGTTGTGCATACCACCCTTCTCGCTGGACGCCGCCGGTGACATCGGCGCCCAAACCCGTTCCGCAGCCGCAAGATACTGTCTTGACCGGCGTGCCATTTTCATTGCTGACCCGCTGCATGCCTGGAGCGGAGCCAGTGACCTCACTGACCCGGTAACGGGGCTGGACGGCGCCGCCTGGGGAATGGCTCGTAATGCCAACACAGCGCTCTACTATCCACGCATAATACAACCCAATCCCCTGCTGGGCGGCCAACTGTCTGAATTCGCGCCATGCGGCGCCATTGCGGGCATCATTGTTCGCACGGATACCAAGCGCGGCGTCTGGAAAGCGCCTGCTGGCCGGGACGCGGTTCTCAGCAGTGTTGCCGCATTGGCTCTGGACATCTCCCAGGCTGACAATGGAGTCCTCAACGAGCAGGGTGTCAATTGCCTGCGATCACTGCCGGGTATAGGCCGCGTGGTATGGGGCAGTCGTACGCTTGCAGGCAGCAATCGGCAGGCTTCGGAGTGGAAATACCTGCCCGTGCGCCGCACGGCCCTGTATATCGAGGAAAGCCTGTTCCGCGGCACCCACTGGGCGGTTTTCGAACCCAATGATGAACGACTCTGGGCCCGCATTCGCCTGGCTGCAGGTGCATTCATGCAAGGCCTGTTCCGCCAGGGCGCCTTTCAGGGCACTTCGCCAAAGGAAGCCTTCTTTGTTAAATGTGACTCTGAAACCAACTCAAGGTCCGATATCGACAATGGCATCCTGAACCTGTTGGTGGGCTTTGCGCCCCTGAAGCCGGCTGAATTCGTGGTGATCAAGATACAGAAAACTGCCGGCCAGACCGGCACCTAGCGGCAGTGTAAATCCCGCCAGCGCCGCCGGCCAGGGTGATGGCCAGGTGACACGCATCCAGGGCGGGTTTTTGACGCTGCGTTCCTCTATACTTCGGCTTGAATACGCGGCGCTCGAAGGAGTGCTGCCTGAATCCGGAAAAAGCATGAGGCCAGCTGTTGAAACGAAGCTTTAAGGGCATATTTGGCAAGGCGCAGGAAAAGCCGCTTTACGAACCGCCGCGGGATATACGCTCGCTGGATGAGTGTAATTTTTACCATACCACCGATATTCCCGGCGTCGGCACGGCCGAGGGGCAATGGGATCTGCGTGACGGTGTGGACGAGTACCTGGGCGGTTTCGACTTCACCGGTAAAAGGGTGCTCGAGATCGGGCCGGCCACGGGCTTTTTGACCTTCGAGATGGAAAAGACCGCGCGCGAGGTGGTCGCCGTGGAGTTGCCGATGGATCGCAACTTCTGGAACGCGGTACCGTATGAAAGCCTGGGACTGGCCAGGGGCAAAAACCAGGGCTGGACCGACGTCGAAAAACAGTTCCATGAGCACATCGACCGTATGCGCAACGGCTTCTGGTTCTGTCACAAGCATTTCAATTCGAGCGCCAGGGTCTATCATGGTTCAGCCGAAGAACTGCCTGAATCACTCGGCGAATTCGACGTCGTTTTGCTGGCATCCATACTGCTGCATTCACGCTCGCCCGTGGCCATACTCGAAAGCTGCGCCCGGCTGGTAAGTGGCTCGGTCATTATCACCGAACTGTTCCATCCACATCTCGGCGAGGGCCCGGTCTGCTCCCTGGTGCCAACCGCTGACAACAGGGCCTGGGATACCTGGTGGGGTTTTACGCCGCGATTTTTTACGCAGTTCCTCGAGGTGCTGGGCTTTACCGAGCACCGGGTAAGCTTCCATAAGCAACTGGCTGATAATGACCCGCTGGACATGTTCAGCGTAGTCTCATCGAGGCCCGAAAATGAATGATCTGAATGCCCGGTTTCCGGTGGTCATCTCACAGGACCTTGTATGGGGCGACATGGATGCTTTTGCGCATATCAACAATACGGTTTATTTCCGTTATTTCGAAGACGTGCGCATCGAGTATTTCAAACGAATCAAGGTCCTCGAATACATGAACCGGACACAGGTCGGCCCGATCCTGGCCTCGGCACGCTGCGACTTCCGCGCACCGCTGACCTTTCCGGACAGGATCCAGGTGGGCACCATCGCCACGGATTTCGAGGCGAAGCGTTTCACAATGAAATACGAGGTTCACAGCGAAGGGCTTGGCAAAGTCGCCGCCAAAGGTGAGGGCACCATCGTTTATTACGATTATGCGAATAAGCGCAGCTGCGAGATTCCAGCAGAAATTCTGGCCTCGATCAAGACTTTGCAAACAGACTACGCATAGACAATTAATCCCTTTGCGATAGGAGCCTGCAATCGCACCAATTCCAAAACAGTTTTTAAGCCTGTATTAAGCTGCCTGTTCATATACTCACACTGCTATCCTATCGACAGATTTTTCAAATAAGCCTGCAAACAACAACCTGATTACTTCCCGATCCGATAGCACTTAAAGCCAAGGGGAGGATGGTTTCAACCGTTTGACGGAGGTTTATTATGAAAGTGATTCGATTCGTATTGGCAGTAGCCTTGTTGACCACCCTCGGAGCAATTCAGGCGCTCGAGCCCGCCCCGATGGAGCGCTTCTTCATCGAGTTCAAACCCGGCACGGGAGCCATTATTGAGGCTGGCGTGCGGGCCGATGGCGGGCAAGTTCACCATCATTTCAAGCGTGCCGATGCCCTGGCAGTCAGCGTTACCTCACGCTTGGCAAAGCGCCTGGGAAGTGATCCGAATATCGTGACGATGGAACCCGATGCCAGGCGCTACCTGGCAGCAAAGCAAGCGCTTCTGACAAGCCAGCCTTTGTTGCAGTCAGATCCGTTCGTGGAACAGCTCGTCCCCTACGGTGTAGAGCTGGTCCAGGCACCATTGGTATGGGACCAGGGTTTTGAAGGTGAAGGCATTACCGTATGCATTATCGACACCGGCCTTTATGAACAACATGAAGATATCGACAGTTCGTTTGTACTCGGCGGACACTCCCAGGACCCGAACAGCCAGTGGTTCGAGGATGGCGACGGCCACGGAACGCATGTTGCCGGCACCGTCAGCGCTGCTGATAACGACATCGGCGTTATCGGCGTGAGCCCGGGCAAGGCCTCATTGTTCGTGGTCAAGATCTTTGGTGAAGATGGCCTGTGGACCTATGCTTCGGACCTGGTGGCTGCAGCCTTCACCTGCGCCGACCACGGGGCGGATATCATCAGCATGAGCCTGTCAGGGAGTTCAGGACCCGGACCCGAGCGCAAGGCGTTCGAGTCCCTATACAACGAAGACGGAATCCTGTCGGTCGCCGCAGCCAGTAATGGTGGCAATCGGCAGCGGGTTTTTCCAGCATCCTATGATTCAGTGATTTCGGTCGCTGCTGTTGACGAATCAAAACTGGTCGCCGATTTTTCCAACCAGAACAAGTGGGTCGAACTGGCCGCGCCGGGCGTTGGTGTCTGGAGCACCGTTCCGCATGTTTCCAATAGCTGGCTGTTCACTGGAGGCAATGCCTACCAGGGCGAGCCGATGGAATATGCACCGTACGGAGTCGTGACCGGTCAGCTTGCCGATGGCGGTATGTGCCTTGCCACCGACACGCCGGGTGACTGGAGTGGAATGGCCGTGCTCTGCGAGCGTGGTGAAGTCACCTTTGCCGAGAAAGTCGCAACGGTGATGGCGGGCAACGGCAGCGCAGCGGTCATTTACAATAATGAGCCCGGCGCCTTGCTTGGCACCCTTGGCGAGGAAGGTGGCTGGATTGTGGCCATTGGAATAGGCCAGCAGGACGGACAGGCCGCCCTCGACTTCCTCGGGCAGGAAGCAACTGTCCAGAGTTCAGCACCTGTACCCGGCAGCAGCTACGAACCCTGGGGCGGCACCTCG
Organism: Lysobacterales bacterium; assembly: GCA_013042835.1. Classification (GTDB taxonomy): domain Bacteria; phylum Pseudomonadota; class Gammaproteobacteria; order Xanthomonadales; family SZUA-36; genus SZUA-36. The sequence goes on along the minus strand of JABDPJ010000280.1, from coordinate 1,643 downwards.
ATGGCGACACCGCATGTTGCTGGAGTAGCTGCACTGCTTTGGAGTGCTAATCCGGCCTGGACCAATGTCCAGATCCGTGAGGCCATGGACATGACAGCCATGGACCTTGGTGAGCCAGGCCGGGATATTGCTTACGGTTACGGGCTGGTACAGGCCGATGCGGCCTTGCAGTACCTGCTGGCAAAATCGACTGAATAAGCCCTAACCAGTGAAACGGCCCGCTGCCGGGCGGGCCTTTTACTTGCAAACACGCTTGAAGCGCAGCTTGGCAGCGCCGGGATTTTACTCATATCAGGAGTCCCGGCTCAGTGCCGCGGCGTTGCTAGACAAAATCAGGCTCTACCTTGGGCCCCTTGCCCAGCATCATCAAACCCATCAATAAATCACCCACAGCACCAACCAGCAAGCCGATGGGCGCGAGTATGAAAGTCACGAACAGGGCGCCTGCGACAATATTGAGGTAGGCGTAGGGTTTCAGCAGCGCCTGTCCGCTGTCCTTCAACTCGAGCAGCCTGATTCCAAAAATTATCGACAGGACACCCATCGGAATGCCAATGGTGAACACCACGGCGATAAAACCGAACTGCATCGACTCCGGCGCCCCGGCCCAGGTTGCAATGCGCATCACCACGCCGAAAGAGGTCATCACGATCGCCAGCGTAACGATGATGAGAATCAGCAAATCGGTTTTGTGGAACTCGTGAAGGTCATTCAAATACGACTTGAACCGGTAGAAGGCGTAAATCACCAAAACGGATTGGGCGACAGAAAAAAACAGGAACATGGTAGCAAAAGGCATGCTGAGCACACCTTTACGGAACATGATATCGAGAATAATTCCGCAGGGCAGAATCGGTAATATCAGGATTGCACCGGCAACGGCTAACCACCCGGGGGTTGCATACTTGTTTTCGTTCATTGCTGCCTCCTAAACAAAATCGGGAATGTATTCGAGGATATCCCCCGGCTGGCACTCCAGTTCGCGGCAAATGGCTTCCAGCGTGCTGAAACGGATGCCCTTCACCTTGCCCGTCTTTAACAGGGAGAGGTTGGTCATCGAGATGCCGATGCGCTCGGAAAGCTCGGTCAGCGACATCTTTTTCCTGGCCATTTCCAGGTCGAGTCTGATTTCAATTGCCATGCAATAAGATTATTCCTTATTTTTCTGTCTGTCAATAATTATTTTATGTTTTACATAAATATTTTCATCCATATCATAATGAAATAGGAATACCTCGCCAGCACCGGCGCCTTTGCCCGGTTTGCCCGGGTTGAGCTATTGAAAATAGGCCGAATGATCGACCGTGAAAATCTCTGACCCGGGTCTCTTGATGGCCGACTGCAAACCCGAGTTGCGCCGCGTGCGCCCGGCGCTGTATTTGAACCCTGCCCCGCTAATATCCTCGTCACACTGCAGGCAGGGCCTCAGCTGTCCGGTTTCATCGACATTGGGGCCGGGGTAACGGCCGAGCAGCAGGTTGAAAAAACCATAGTCCGCCAGGCAGGCGCCGAGGCACTCCCGGCGGGTATTCAGGGCGTTATAACCCCACGACTCGGCGCAGTAAGCAGTGAAGCCGATGCGCTTCTGGAAGCACTGCTTTTTGCGCTTGAGGCCGGCCTTGCGTGCACACTCCCGGGCTGGT
>JABDPJ010000273.1 GCA_013042835.1 Lysobacterales bacterium | reverse complement strand
CACCCGGTCGTCACCCAGCAAGATGTCTTCGGTGCCATTGCCCTGGTGAACATCGAAGTCCACCACCGCTACCTTATTCAATCCATATTCTTCGAGGGCATGGGTGACGCCGATCGCGAGGTTGTTGAACAGGCAAAAGCCCAATGCACGGTCGCTTTCAGCATGATGGCCCGGTGGCCGTACGCTGCAAAAAGCATTGTTGACCTCGCCAGCCATAATCATGTCGACTGCTTTGACCGCAGCGCCCGCCGCCCGCAAGGCGGCCGGCATCGTTTCCGGGCTGACTATCGTATCCGGATCGAGGCGGGCATAGCCCTGTTTTGGCATCATCCTGTCCATATTGTCCAGGTGATGCTGCGTATGCGCACGCAACAACTGCTGCCGTGTCGCCTCGGGAGCATCGACATGCCTGAGGAAGTCGGAAAGCCCGGAAAGCAGCAATTTATCCTCAATTGCTGATAGCCGTGACGGGCTTTCGGGATGTCCTTGACCTGTGTCATGTGCATGACAGTTTTGATGGCTAATATACGCGGTGCTCAAAGGTAAATTCCTCAATCGAGTGCGACTGGTTCTAGTATAGTTGCACAATGAATCAAACAGAAAATCGGGTCAGTTTACAGTAATGGACACACACTATTTAACATCGTTATTCACTCCGGAAAAGATTGCACTCTTCGGCGCCAGTGACAGGGAGAATTCTGTCGGTGGCGTGGTGTTCCGGAACTTGCTATCCGCGGGCTTTGAAGGCCAGATCTTCGCGATCAACCCCAAGCACGAAACCGTGCAGGGGCAAAAGGCGTACCCGTCCCTCGAGGCCATCGGGCAATCGGTCGACCTGGCCGTGGTGGCCACGCCGGCCGTTACGATTCCCGCCATCGTGGAATCCTGTGCTGAAAACGGTATCAAGATGATGCTGATCCTGTCTGCCGGCTTTCGGGAAATCGGTGAAGAGGGCAAAAAGCTGGAAAAACGCATAACCGACCTGGTCGAGCGCCATGGTATCCGCCTGATGGGCCCGAACTGCCTCGGCCTGATGCGGCCGGACAAGAAGCTAAATATCACCTTCGGCCATAACGTTGCCAAGCCCGGCAACATCGCCCTGGTATCGCAGTCCGGCGCTATCTGCACGGCAATCCTTGACTGGGCTGAAATGAACGACATCGGTTTCTCGGCCGTTGTTTCCACCGGTATCGGCGCCGACCTCGATTTCGGTGACTACCTGGATTACCTGGTATCAGATCCCCTGACCAAGAGCATCCTGCTTTATATCGAAGGCATATCAGATGCACGCAGGTTCATGAGCAGCCTGCGAGCCGCCGCGCGCATCAAGCCGGTCATCGCACTGAAAGTGGGCCGGCACGCCGCCGGCGCCGAAGCTTCCATGTCGCATACCGGGGCACTGGTGGGCAGTGACGAGACGTTCTCAGCAGCACTTTCCCGGTCCGGTGTGTTACGCGTGGAAAGCGTTTCCCAGCTATTTGCCGCGGCCAAGGTGCTGTCGTCTTCGCACTACCGTGTACCTTCCGACCGCCTTGTCATTATCACCAATGGTGGCGGCCCCGGCGTGATGGCTGCCGACCGGGCAACCGATCGCAATATACAGCTGAGTAAGCTGGGCCCGGAAACCATGGAGGCGCTGAATGAAGTGCTTCCCGGCGTCTGGTCTCATGGTAATCCGGTGGATATCATCGGTGACGCGCCCCCGGAACGTTACAGCCAGGCAGTCGAGATATGCCTGAAGGATCCTGAAGTAGATGGCGCCATCGTCATCCTCACGCCCCAGGCCATGACAGCGCCAACGCTGGTGGCTGAGGAACTGATCAGGGCGGCGGAAAACAGCAAGAAACCCATATTGACCAGCTGGATGGGCGGGACGCAGGTGGAGGAAGCAAGGCAGTTGCTGAAAGAAGCACATGTTCCCGACTTCAACATGCTGGAGGACGCCGTGGACGCCTTTTCATTCATCGGCACCTATAACCGCAACCAGCGTTTGCTGCTGCAGACACCGGCAAGGCTGACCGGCAGCCAGGAAACGGCTGACAGGCAAGGTGCGCGCATGATCATTGAAGGTGTTCTGAATGAGCGCCGCAAAGTGCTCACCGAGCCGGAATCGATGGCGATATTGAAGGCGTTCAAGATTCCTGCCGCAAAAAACGCCGTCGCCCACACGCCCAATGGCGCGCTGGTCAACGCGGAGTCCATCGGTTATCCGATTGCCATGAAGGTATTGTCCACCAATATTTCGCATAAATCCGATGCCGGCGGCGTCAGGTTGAATATCAACTCCGCCCAGGAGGTGAGGGGCGCTTACCGCGATCTGTTGGAGCAGGTTGCCCAGAATGCACCCGATGCAAAGATCATTGGCGTGACGATAGCGAAAATGTATCGCAGCCCCAATGGCCGGGAGCTAATGATCGGCATGGTCCGCGACCCGGTTTTCGGCCCCGTCATCAGCTTTGGCAGTGGCGGCACGATGGTCGAAGTCATGGGCGACTCGGCAATTTCGCTGCCACCGCTTAACCGGCGCCTGGCCCAGGATCTCATCGACCGGACCAAGGCATCGAAGTTGCTGGGTAACTTCCGCAACATGCCGGCTGTGAACATGGAGCAGTTAATCGACATCCTCGTATGCGTGTCCAACATGGCGTGTGAGCTGCCCTGGATACAGGAAATGGATATCAACCCGCTGTTGATCGATGAGAAGGGTGCCGTGGCGGTGGACGCGCGTTTCCGCGTCGATTATCCCAAACCTTCAACGGACCCGTACAACCACCTGGCGATCCATCCCTACCCGATCCACCTGATCAGCGAGGAACAACTCAACGACGGCACCGATATCATCATCAGGCCGATACGTCCTGAAGATGCGGAAATCGAGCAGGCCTTCATTCGCGGCCTGTCAGCGGAATCCAAGTATTTCCGCTTTATGAACTCGATCCATGAGCTCAGCCTGGAAATGCTGGTGCGTTTCACGCAGATCGATTACCACAATGAGATGGCGCTGGTTGCGATTCACGAGGGCGCTGAAGGTGAAGAGGAGATCGGCGTGGCCCGCTACATGACCAATCCGGACAAGAAGACCTGCGAATTCGCCATCGTGGTTTCGGACAAGTGGCAGGGCAAGGGCATCGCCCGCCTGCTGATGCAGAAGCTGATTGATATTGCCCGCAACCGCAGCCTGGAAATCATGGAAGGGCAGGTGCTGGCGAATAATTACCGCATGCTCGAGCTGATGAAGTCACTCAACTTCCAGATCAGCAATGACCCGAGCGATCCAGGTATCAAGCTGGCGGTGCAGCGGCTCAATTATTGAAGCGGCGGTGCCTACAGATCAAAGCCCTTGATTTCGGCTTCGAATGACAGGGCCTTGATGTATTCAGCGACTGCCACGCGCATAGCCTTGGTGTGTATGTAACCGCGTATTTGTTCATGCACCTCGTCAAACGCACGCCGCTGTCCGGATTCCTTGTCTATGAAGCTTTCCTGGTGGGTGTCGTAAAATCGCCGGCAGGTCGCTGTATCGGCCTGGGGAACCTTGACGTCCTGCTCCAGGAGTTGATCTATAACAGCTTCTTCCTGCTGGCTGCTGGAGTTTAGGGCATCATCGGCACTCAGGCCGTTATTGGCGGCCTGCTGCAGCAGCAGTTGCCGGATCACCAGCGACTGCGCGGCTGAATGCCACGCGCCCTCCCTGGTTTCAGCGGGGTGATATTGCATTTCCCGCCCGATTTCTTCATCACTAATTTCGACTTTGTTGATAAATATAGCCATTCAGACCTGCGCTCCTATCCCCGTTTTCTGACGATCTGGTAACCGCTGCGGGTCAGGTATTGAATTGGAACACTCCAGATGTGCACCAGCCGAGTGAATGGAAAAATCAGGAATATCGTCAGGCCCAGCACCAGGTGGATCTTGAAAATAAATGCCTCGCCAGCCACGAACGACGCAGCGTCGGCCTGGAAAGTCACGACGTGTTGCGCCCAACTGGCCAGTGCCAGCATGGAGCTGCCATCCATATGCTGAGCCGAAAAAGGAATGGTCAGCAAGCCCAGTACGAGTTGGACGAACAGGATCAACAGAATTGGCAAATCGGTTGGCTGGCTGGTCGCACGGATTCGGGCGTCAAGCATGCGCCGGCGAATCAATAACACCATGCCAACCAGGCAAATCACACCAAAGATTCCACCTGCCGTCATTGCCAGTAGTTGCTTGGTGCCTGCCGAGATCATGAAGTGATAGGCCCAGTGCGGAGTCAGCAGGCCCACTAAGTGACCAAAAAACAGCATGATGATACCGATATGGAACAGGTTACTGCCGAGGCGCATGTCTTTCTTGCTC
>JABDPJ010000269.1 GCA_013042835.1 Lysobacterales bacterium | reverse complement strand
TTCCGCAGCCTGCGAAAGTGCAGGTGGGGAGTGATTGGCACAGACCGATGTGCGCCAAAGCGAAGCGCACTATAGCAGAAGCCCGCCGAATAACAAGCGGAACGTTCTTTAACAGGGATTAGTCTGCCGTTGTTGCCTGGACGAGTTTGTGAAAATCGCTGCCGCCCGGGTTCTGGAAGACACGTAAATCGAACTCGGGAACCACCGCCAGGATATGGTCAAAAATATCCGCCTGGATGGCTTCATAGTTGGCCCAGACCTGGTCTTTACTGAAAACATAAATCTCAATGGGCAGGCCATATTCAGTTGGTGGCAACTGCCTCACCAGAAACGTCATCTGCTTGTTGATCATCGGGTGGTTTAGCAAGTAGGCACGCACGTAAGCCCGGAACGTGCCGATGTTGGTCATTCGCCGCCCATTGGCGAGGCTGGCATGGTCCACATTGGCGGCCTTGTTAAACTCTGCAAGCTCCTTCTTCATGGTGTCGATATACGCTGCGATGTACTGGATCTTTTCAAAACGCCCGAGCATTTCCTCGGTGCAGAACCTGATACTGCTCATATCGATGTTCACTGCACGTTTAATACGCCGGCCACCGGACTCAGACATACCGCGCCAGTTTTTGAATGACTCGCTGATGAGCGCATAGGTCGGGATGGTGGTAATGGTTTTGTCCCAGTTCTGCACCTTGACTGTCGTCAGAGCCACTTCCAATACATCGCCATCAGCACCGTATCTGGGCATTTCAATCCAGTCTCCCACCGACACCATCCGGTTGGCGGCAAGTTGGATGCCCGCGACAAAACCAAGGATTGAATCCCGAAACACCAGCATCAGCACGGCAGCGAGTGCACCGAGACCGCTCAACAGGAAGAGCGGGGACTTATTGAGAAGAATGGAAATGAGAAGAACAATCGTCAGAAAATACAGCACGATTTTCAAAACCTGGATGAACCCCTTGATGGGAATCTCTTTGGAAGCCTCAAAGGTCCGGTAGATCTCCTCGGCCGCATTGAGAACGGCATCCAGCGCCAGCATCAGGACGATGATCATGTAGATCTGGGCGGCGTTTCTGATAAAGGCGACCGTCGACTCCATCCCCTCGAGTGCAAACGGTGCAAGTACAAAAATAACCAGGGCCGGGGCCAGGTGGGTGAGATGGTCCAGCGCGCGTTGCCGCAGAACGGCGTCATCCCATTTTGACCGGGTCCTGGCAATGATGTAGCTGAGCGAAGACAGGACATAGCGTTTTGCGACGAAATTCGCGGCTATGCTCAATATCACTACCGCCAGTGCCGCGACCGCGCGAGTGGTATAAAAAGCGACGTTTTCGTTGACGCCAAGGCTCAGTATCCAGTCATTCAGTAGTTCCAGCATCAGACTTTAAGCAACCGTAATTAAGGACGGTGCAGTATAAACCCTCCGCCCGATACCCATCGAATGATTTGCTGACATTCCGGACCAAATATTTTTAGCCTTGCCATTTGTTACAAGGTGTTTCGGGCGGATAACAATCCCGTACGCAATGCGCTAAGATGGTGAAACCTCGACTAATTCGGGGCAAAAAAATCGTTTTAGCAGAGAGGGAGAGAACCAATGGGTATGATGTCTGAGTTTAAAGATTTTGCGATGCGTGGCAACGTGGTGGACATGGCTGTCGGTATTGTTATCGGTGGTGCGTTCGGCAAGATTGTTTCATCGTTCGTCAATGATGTTTTGATGCCGCCAATCGGCATGATGATGGGTGGAGTCGATTTCAGCGACCTGTCCGTGGTGTTGCAAGAGGCTGCGGGAGACGTGGCGGCGGTGACGCTTAACTACGGATCATTCATCCAGACCGTCGTTGATTTCATCATTATCGCATTCGCTATCTTCATGGTCATCAAGGCGATGAACAACATGAAGAAGAAAGAAGAGGAAGCGCCTGCGGCTCCGCCCAAGCCTTCGGCCGAGGTCGAGTTGCTGACGGAAATTCGCGATTCGCTCAAAAAGTAGCTAAACACTCATTCTGAGTGCATTGGAGCCGGTCCGGGGTCTAGCCCGGGCCGGCTTTTTTTATGGCTTGTCAGCGAAGCGGAAAAATCGCAGCCGGTTGGCATTGCTGACAACCGTTACCGATGAGAAAGCCATCGCCGTGCCGGCAATGATGGGGTTCAGCAACATACCGGTCAGGGGGTAGAGTGCGCCGGCTGCAATCGGTATGCCGGCGGAATTGTAGATGAAGGCGCCCAGCAGGTTCTGGCGGATATTGCGCATGGTGGCCCTGGATATATCGATGGCATCGGCCACCCCGTGCAGCGAACCGCGCATCAGCGTGATATCGGCGCTTTCGATGGCCACATCGGTGCCGGTACCGATGGCAAAACCCACATTGGCCATTGCCAGGGCCGGTGCATCGTTGATGCCGTCACCGACCATCCCGACCCGCTCGCCCTTGTGCTGAAGTTCGGCGACCTGGTTCTTCTTATCTTCCGGCAATACTTCCGCGCGTACCTCATCGATGCCCACCTGGCGGGCCACGGCTTCAGCCGTGTGCCGGTTGTCACCGGTCAGCATAACCACCTTCAGGCCGTCGGCGTGCAGTCGCCTGATGGCGGCGGCGGATTCCGGCTTGATGGGGTCGGCTATGGCGAAAACAGCCAGCAGTTGACCGTCGCTTGCCAAAAATACCGGCGTCCGGGCCTTCCCGGCCATTCGGTCGCTGGCCTGCAGCGGGCCGGACTCAAGAGGTATGTCATTTTCCTGCATGAGTTTTTTGTTGCCCAGCAACAGTTGCGCGTTGCCAATCCGCCCACTGATGCCCCGGCCGGCGATGGCCTCGAACGAATCAACGGCGGACAGTTCCAACTCCTTGAGGGCGGCGGCATCCATAAACGCCTGCGCCAATGGGTGTTCCGAAACCGCTTCCAGGCTGGCGGCCAGTTGCAGCAGGCTGTTGAGGGTTTGGTCCCCGAGGGCATCGATTTCGACAACCTCCGGACGCCCGGAGGTGATCGTGCCGGTCTTGTCCAGCACCATGGTGCTCAGCTGGCTGGCGGTCTGCAGAGCCTCGCCATTACGGATCAGCACGCCGGCCTCGGCTGCCTTACCGATGCCCACCATGACCGACATGGGCGTTGCCAGGCCGAGGGCGCAAGGGCAGGCGATAATGAGAACTGTCACTGCGGTGACGACGGCATACACAGCACTGGGTTCCGGACCCACGTTGAACCAGACCAGGCCCGCGAACAGGGCGATCAGCATGACGACGGGCACAAAAACGGCGGCGATGTTGTCGGCCAGCCGGCCAATGGGCGGTTTGGAATTCTGTGCCTGGCGCACCAGCTTGATGATGCGTGCCAGTGCCGTGTCGGCGCCCACGCGGGTGGCGCGAAAAACGACGCTGCCGGCCTTGTTTAACGTACCGGCTGAGACTTCATCCCCCGGGCCTTTTGTGACCGGCAGAGGTTCGCCGGTCAGCATGGACTCATCAATGTTGGTCTGGCCTTGCATAACGATGCCGTCGACGGCAATCTGCTCGCCGGGTTTGACCCGCACCATGTCACCTTTAACGACCGCCCCGATCGGAATATCAAGTTCTTCGCCGTCACGTACGACGCACGCGGTTTTCTGCTGTAAATCCAGCAATCGCCTGATGGCCTGCGAGGTCCTTCCGCGGGCTCTCTGTTCCAGTGCCTGGCCAAGATTGACCATACCGATGATGATCACGGCTGCTTCGAAATAGACATGACGGGCGACTTCCGGCACCAGTGCCGGAAACAGGACGATAATGGTGGAGTACAGCCACGCCATGCCGGTGCCCAGGGCGATCAGGGTATCCATCGTCGCGGTGCGTGTTTTGAGGGACTGGAATGCCCCGCTGAAATAGTGCCGCCCGGTGTAGTACATTATCGCAGCGGTGATCAACGCAATCAGCAGCCAGGCAAAATGGGCAGGATTCCAGTCGCTGCCCGTCACCGGGGCGTACATGCCGTAGGCCATGAGCAGGGCGCCAAAGCCCAGCGCCAGGATGGTTTTGCGAATCAGGCCGTTGAATTTCTGCTGGCTGACGCGGTCGCTTTCCTCCAGTGACTGGATGGTGTCGACCACGGCCTCAAACCCAGCGCCGGCCACGGCGGCTACCAGCACGTCGCTGCCAACCGAGCTTTCAATACTGACTTCGCGGTTGGCGAGGTTAACACTGACCTCCTTCACGCCGGCGGTTTCCCGCAGAGCTTTTTCGATCGGCCGCTGGCAGGAAGCACAATGCATACCGTCGATCTTCAGCGTGGTTGAGCTATTGTTGTCGTGTTTCATACTGTTGCACGCCTGTCAGGGGGGCACATTGTTCACTCACACCTGTTCGGAAGCCGATAATGACCCGTTATGATATCAGCAATTCGACCCGTTTCAGACCGCTGCCACGCTGAGCCTGGCGCATTCGGTAACGGCGTCAGACAGTGACGCAGACTCCGTAACTGGAAGTGAATCCCGCCCGGGCTCATCCGGATTCAGCGCCGGCCTGATCAGTTCCGTGATTCGCAGCGATGCGCTGTCGTTGCCATAAATAGAATATCGCGGGAATGACAGCCAGTGTCAGGATGGTCGCGCTGACCATGCCGCCCACCATCGGTGCAGCAATGCGGCGCATGATCTCGGACCCGGTGCCACCGCCGAGCATGATAGGCAGCAGTCCGACAATGATGGTAGCCACTGTCATCATGATAGGCCTTAACCTCAGCAGGGCGCCTTCGCGGACGGCGAGTTCGATATCTTTCCTCTGAATCGCCCTGCCGGCCTCGTGTGCTTCGGCCTGGCGGTTTTGTAGCGCCTGTTTCAAATAAACCAGCATGACCACGCCAATTTCGACGGCCACGCCGGCGAGCGCGATAAAGCCCACTCCTACGGCAACGGAGAGGTTGTAGTCGAGTAGGTAAAGCAACCACAAACCACCGGCGAGTGCCATCGGCAACGTGCCGAGGATGATCAGCACTTCAACGAAGTTCCTGAAACTCAGGAACAGCAGCAACATGATCGTGACGATGGTTACCGGCACGACCATGGCCAAATGTTGCCTGGCTCTTTCCATGTACTCATACTGTCCTGACCAGGTGATGGAATAGCCTGGGGGTAATTCCACCTGTTCGGTGACGGCTTTTCGCGCAGTCGTTACGTAGGTGGCCAGGTCGACGCCTTCGATATCAACATACACCCAGCCGTTCAGGCGCGCATTTTCACTTTTGATCATCGGCGGCCCGTCTTCCACCCGCAGATCGGCGACTGCCTGGAGCGGGATATGCTGGCCGGCGGGTGTCACCATGGGCAGCAGTTTCAATTGCTCGAGGGAATCCCGCATATAACGCGGGTAACGGATATTGACCGGGTACCGCTCGAGGCCTTCAACCGTCTCGGTGACGTTCATTCCACCTATCGCGGTCC
>JABDPJ010000267.1 GCA_013042835.1 Lysobacterales bacterium | reverse complement strand
CATTGGATACGCTGGTTCCGGATAATCCCAACCTGCCATACGACATGAAGGAGTTGATATTCAAGGTCGCAGACGACAACGAATTCTGGGAGCTTCAACCAGAACATGCCCGGAATATCATCATCGGCTTCGTACGCATGGACGGCCACCCTGTCGGGGTGGTGGCCAACCAGCCAATGGTGCTGGCAGGCTGCCTGGACATCAAGTCTTCCATCAAGGCCGGGCGCTTTATCCGCTTTTGCGATGCGTTTAATATTCCTTTGCTTACATTTGTTGATGTGCCGGGATTCATGCCGGGCACGGCGCAGGAGTATGGCGGCATCATCAAGCATGGCGCGAAGTTGTTGTTTGCCTATGCAGAAGCAACCGTTCCCAAGGTAACGGTGATAACGAGAAAGGCCTATGGCGGTGCGTATGATGTCATGAGTTCCAAACATCTGCGTGGTGATGCCAACCTGGCCTGGCCAAGCGCGGAAATTGCAGTGATGGGCCCGAAAGGTGCGGTGGAGATCATCTTCCGCAGTGATATCGGCGATGAGGAAAAGATCGCGGAACGCACCGAAGAGTACCGCCGCAAGTTCGCTAACCCGTTTATCGCCGGCAGCCGTGGTTATATCGATGACGTTATTGCACCACATGCAACCCGTAAACGTGTCTGCCGTTCATTTGCAATGCTGAGGGATAAGAAGGTGGAGAATCCCTGGCGAAAACATGACAACATTCCACTTTAACCACAATGAATCATCCACTCAGAGGGTTTCCCCGTGTTTGATAAAATCCTGATCGCAAATCGCGGTGAGATCGCATGCCGGGTCATACAGTCCGCCCAGAAAATGGGCATCAGGACCGTTGCTGTATATTCCGACGCCGACAGTTCGGCGCTGCACGTGCAGCTGGCGGATGAGGCGGTCAATATAGGTCCGCCACCTTCGGCGCAAAGTTATCTGCTCAAGGACAAAATAGTGCAGGCCTGTCTGGATACGGGCGCCCAGGCGGTGCATCCCGGATATGGTTTTCTCTCTGAGAACTCGGAGTTTTGTGAGACCCTGGCTGCGGTGGGCATCAAGTTCATCGGGCCTGAAACTCATGCCATCGAGGCCATGGGTGACAAGATAACATCAAAGCAAATCGCGGCCGATGCCGGCGTCAATACCATCCCGGGTTTTTCCGATGTCCTGAAGGATGCGGATCATGCCGTGGAGATTGCCAACCGGCTGGGCTATCCGGTGATGCTTAAAGCCACTGCCGGAGGTGGCGGTAAAGGTATGCGCGTAGCCCACAACGATGCTGAGTGCCGCGAAGGATTCGAGCGCGCTTCCAATGAAGCCCGCTCCGGATTTGGCGATGATCGTATGTTTGCGGAGAAGTTTATCGAGGAACCCCGTCACATCGAGATTCAGATCATTGCCGACAGTCAGGGTAACGTGGTGTACTTGAACGAGCGTGAATGCTCGTTGCAGCGACGTCACCAGAAAGTGATAGAAGAGGCGCCCTCACCATTTCTGGATGAGGCTACCCGCAAGAAGATGGGTGAGCAGGCGGTTGCACTGGCAAAAGCGGTGGATTACCAGTCTGCCGGCACGGTGGAATTCATTGTCGACGCAAAGCGCAATTTCTACTTCCTCGAGATGAACACGCGCTTGCAGGTCGAGCATCCGGTAACCGAGCTGATTACGGGGTTTGACCTTGTTGAACTGATGATCAGGGTCGCCAACGGCGAGAAGTTGCCCATTACCCAGGCGGATGTCGGCATCAACGGCTGGGCGATTGAATCGCGTGTCTATGCCGAGGATCCGTTCCGTAATTTCCTGCCCTCCATCGGCCGGCTTGTCTATTACCGGCCACCGGAAAACGATGACCATGTCAGGGTGGATACCGGGGTCTACGAGGGTGGTGAAGTGTCGATGTACTACGACCCGATGATTGCCAAGCTCATAACCTACGGCGCTGACCGCGAAGAGGCGATTGCCCACATGCGTTCAGCCCTGGACCGTTTTATCATCCGCGGTGTGACCAGCAACCTGAGTTTTCTCTCGTCATTGATTTTTCATCCGCGTTTCGTGTCGGGCAATATCAGCACCAATACGATCGGTGAGGAGTATCCCGACGGTTTTCATCCGGCGGACGTGCCGCATGAGGACCCCAGCATTTTCATCTCGGTCGTTGCCTCCATGATCAGGGGTTACCGTGATCGCGCTGCCCGCATCGACGGTCAGCTGACCGGTCATGAACGGCGCGTACCCAGTGACTGGGCCGTAGTGATGAACGATGAGTTGCACCATGTCACGGTAGTGGCGGCGCAGGGTGGTCACGATGTCATCTATAACGGCAAGACCTATGCCGTCCGCAGCCGTTGGGAGTTTGGACAACACCTGTTTAGCGGAACGATCAACGGTAATGAGATATTCGTGCAGGTTGAAAGAGAGGACCAGACCTATCGCCTGTTCCATAGCGGTTCGCAGGTCGATGTAAAGGTAATCACGCCGAAGACGGCTGAGTTTTTGCAATATATGCCGGTGAAAGCCCCGCCTGACATGTCCAGGTACCTGATTTCACCCATGCCGGGCCTGCTGGTCTCGTTGGCGGTCGAAGAGGGTCAGAAAGTCAATGCGGGCGAGGAACTGGCTGTATTGGAGGCCATGAAAATGGAAAATACATTGCTCGCCGAGAGAGACTGCGTGGTGAGCAAGATTCATTTTGAACCCGGTGCGAGTCTCGCAGTCGACGACAAGATCATGGAGTTTGAGTAGAACCGGTGGCCCCGAGTGCTAGAAACACCGATCCCGAACTGGATATTTTATCTCTGTCTGAGCGGGTAGTGGAGGGTGACCGGCGCGCGCTGGCGCGGGCCATAACGCTGGTTGAATCCACTCGCAGCGATCACCGCATTGCGGCAAACGACATACTCAAGCAATTAATGGCCGCGACGGGCAAGTCTATCCGCCTGGGGATTTCCGGTGTGCCCGGAGTCGGCAAGTCGACTTTTATCGAAGCCCTGGGAAATCACCTCATTGACCTGGGGCACCAGGTGGCCGTCCTGACCGTGGATCCATCGTCAGCCATCAGCGGCGGTTCAATCCTGGGTGACAAGACCCGCATGGAGTTGCTCTCACGCCGTCCGGAAGCCTATATCCGGCCTTCGCCTGCCGGCAAGACGCTCGGCGGGGTTACCCGGCGCACCCGCGAGGCGTTGCTATTGTGTGAAGCGGCCGGGTTTGACGTAGTCATCGTCGAGACGGTAGGCGTTGGTCAGTCCGAGACCCGTGTAGCGGAAATGACCGACATGTTCCTGTTGTTGCTCTTGCCCGGCGGTGGCGATGAATTACAGGGCATTAAACGCGGCATCGTGGAATTGGCGGATTTGATCCTTATCAACAAGGCCGATGATGATATGGAGAAACTGGCCGGGCGCTCGGCTGCAGAATACCGCAATGCACTGCGCTTGTTACACCCGCGCTCAGCCGACTGGAAAGTCGAGGTGCAAACCTGTTCGGCAAGGGATAGTGTCGGGATTGCCGAAGCCTGGCTGACCGTGCTGCGACATCATGAAATACTCAACAAGAGTGGCCAGCTGAATAGCCGGCGTGCTGCTCAAGCCCTTGACTGGATGTGGTCCGAAGTCAACGAAAGTCTCTTGTCGGCATTGCGCGAAGACCCGGAGGTTTGCCGGGTGATTCCAATATTAGAGGCCTCTGTCAGCGAGGGCCGGTTACCACCGCTTGAGGCCGCTGAACAGCTTTTGGAAATTTTTCTGAACCAGCATAAAAAGCAGGACTGACAAACCTGCGGGAGATAACCATGAATGACAAGCCTTTCAGCGTGCTTGGTATCCAGCAAATTGCCGTGGGTGGTCTGGATAAAAGCCGCCTGCGCACTCTGTGGGTTGATACCCTCGGACTTGAACTGCATGGAAATTACCAGAGCGCGTCTGAAAACGTCGATGAGGATATTGCAGTTGCCGGTTCAGGACCTCTGAGGGTGGAAGTGGACCTGATGCAGCCCCTGGACCCGGAAAGGAAACCCAGCGTACATAATCCGCCCTTGAATCATGTCGGGCTGTGGGTCGACGATCTGCCCGCCGCCGTTACATGGCTGCGGGAGAGAGGCGTGCGTTTCACACCTGGTGGAATCCGCCGGGGTGCATCCGGTTTTGATATTTGTTTCATCCACCCCAAGGCCAGTGAGGAGTCTCCGATCGGTGGGGAAGGGGTGCTGATAGAGCTGGTCCAGGCGCCACCTGAAGTCAATGATGCCTTTAAACGGCTCGCGAAAGGCGCACCAGACTCATCTTGAGACTGGTGGGTTTCCTGCCTGGCAAATCAGTACTTCCATTGAAATATGGCAGCGTGAAACGCGCGGCGACAAGATCGCCGGACTGACAGGAAAGCGCCTCCCGTCAGGGGGCGCATTCCGGTGGACTAATCTTTGTGTGTTGTGGCCGGGCTGTTTATTTCAATAAATGTATATTCTTGTCTGCGGAAATCTTCCGTAGTTGTTCCGGCCATACCGTAACACTCACTTCACCAATATGGGCTTTCTTCAACAACAGCATATAAACGCGCGATTGGCCGATACCGCCACCGATGCTCAAGGGAATCTCATCATTGAGGATTGCCTGGTGATAAGGCGTCTCAAGCAGCTCAAGCTGGTCACTCATTTCCAGTTGTTTGCGCAGCGTGTCCTTGGTCACGCGGATACCCATTGAAGTGAGTTCGTGCCGGCGTTTGGTCACCGGGTTCCATACCAGGATGTCACCGTTAAGGCCATGCATTGGGCGACCGTCTCTGGATTCGGTTTCGGTAACCCAGTCGTCGTAATCTGCAGCGCGCATCTCATGCGGATAACCATCCTCCAGAGGCCAGCCAATTCCGTAAATAAAGACGGCCGGGTATTCCTCGATTAACCTTGTTTCCCGCTGTTTACGCGGCAGGTCCGGATACATTTCCAGGATCTCCTCTGCATGGATGAACTTCAGCTCGTCCGGCAGGCTTGGATAACGTGGGTCAATCAGTTGCGGAAACTCATCGAGTGCATATTGCTCGGCGCCCTTGATAACCTTCCAGATCTTTCTGACGGTTTGGGTCAGATAGTCGAGGTTGCGCTGGTCATCGGTGATGACTTTTTCCCAGTCCCATTGGTCGACATAAGCACTGTGGTCGTGGTCGAGAAAGTAGTCTTTGCGCACAGCGCGCATATCGGTGTTGATGCCTTCGCCCACTTTGCAGCCAAATGCTTCGAGCGCCATGCGTTTCCACTTGGTCGCTGCCTGCACGACCTGTGCATTGATACGCTTGTCGAGCCCCAGGCCACAGGGGAATTCGACTGGCGTCCGCGAACCGTCACGGTCAAGCATGTCATTCACACCGCTTTCACGATCAACGATCAGGGGTACCTGGACCATTGAAAGGCCCAGTTCTTTGGCGAGGTTGTCTTCTATGTACCGCTTCACACCATACAGGGCGTGCATGGTTTCCATAGGCGTCAGTAACGACTCATAGTCACCTGGCAGCACGGCCGCGACTTCTTCGTAGGTTCCTATTCCGGGACCGGCGAGGTCAGCTTTTTTATCTAGCATTGCATGAGCTCCTGTTGTCTTGTGGAATGCATTGGGCGCAGTATGCCTGTGCTCGATTGAAGACAAATTGATAGAGGTCATCCATTCGCGATTTATGTTCACAATTCAAGCGTTTTAAGTTTAATTGACAGCTTTAGCACGGTTTATTTGAGGTACAATTATTTGGCTTATTCTAGGTGTTGACCACTGGCCTTGCGGATGGTGCGTGCAGCATCTAATCATCATATTCCAAGGAGCTTTCAATGAAACAACCTGTAAGAGTAGCAATCACCGGTGCGGCCGGTCAGATCGGTTATCAACTGTGCTTCAGAATTGCGGCGGGTGATATGCTGGGCCCGGATCAGCCCGTCATCCTGCAATTGTTGGAAATTACGCCGGCACTGGGCGCCCTTGAAGGCGTTGTTATGGAATTGAAAGATTCCGCCTTTCCGTTGTTGCAGGATATCGTATTTACCGATGACGCCAACGTCGCATTCAAAGATACGGATTATGCATTGCTGGTCGGCGCCAGACCACGTGGCCCCGGTATGGAGCGAGGCGACCTGTTGACTGCCAATGGCAAGATTTTCGGACCGCAGGGCTCGGCGATGAACGCGCACTCCAGCCGCGGCATCAAGGTCCTGGTGGTGGGTAACCCCGCCAATACCAATGCCTTGATTGCCCAGGCAAGTGCACCCGATCTCGATCCCCGGAATTTCACCGCCATGACACGGTTGGACCACAACCGTGCGATGGCACAGCTGGCGGAAAAGACCGGCATCCACCATGGCTCTGTACGCAAGATGGTAATCTGGGGCAACCATTCATCGACTCAATACCCGGATATCAGTTTCGCGCAGGCAGATGGCCGACAGGCCAGTGAAATGGTCGATCGCGACTGGTATCGCGATGTGTTTATTCCGACTGTTCAACAGCGCGGTGCAGCGATCATCAAGGCGCGAGGCGCCTCGAGTGCTGCTTCCGCTGCATCGTCGGCGATCGATCACATGCGCAGTTGGGCACTGGGCACAGCTGAAGGCGACTGGGTATCAATGGCAGTTCCTTCCGACGGCAGCTATGGTATTGCCCCTGGCGTTATTTACTCATTCCCGTGTGTATGCAGTGATGGCGATTACCAGATCGTGCAGGGCCTCGAGATTGATGATTTCAGCCGTGCGCGTATTGATGCGTCTGATAATGAATTGCGCGAAGAGCGGGCAGCGGTTGAGGATTTGCTTGGCTGATTGTTTTTTAATCAACCTGCGGGCCTGATTCCCTTTCAATCGCGGGAACATAAATGAAAATCCCGGCGTAGAGCCGGGATTAGTTTGCATCTGAAGTTGGCTGGCGCCTGGGCTCAGCGTTTCATGAAGTTGAAAAACTCTTCGTTGGACTTGGTGGCTTTCAACTTGTCCAGCATGAACTCTATCGCCTGTATCTCGTCCATCGGGTGAAGCAGTTTGCGTAAAATCCAGACTTTTTGCAGTAAGCCCTGATCAATCATCAATTCTTCACGGCGGGTGCCGGACTTATTGATGTCGATGGCCGGGTAAACACGTTTCTCTGCAATCCTTCGAGCCAGGTGAACCTCCATGTTACCGGTGCCCTTGAATTCCTCGTAGATCACCTCGTCCATCTTTGAGCCGGTCTCGACCAGGGCCGTGGCGATAATCGTCAGTGAGCCGCCTTCCGAGACGTTTCTGGCCGCGCCGAAGAAGCGCTTCGGCCTCTGCAATGCATTGGCATCGACGCCACCGGTCAGAACTTTACCGGAAGAAGGGGCCACGGTGTTGTAAGCCCGGGCCAGGCGCGTAATTGAATCCAGCAGTATGACGACATCGTGCTTGTGCTCAACCAGCCTTTTTGCCCTTTCGATCACCATTTCAGCAACCTGCACATGGCGGGATGCGGGTTCATCAAAGGTACTGGAAACGACCTCCGCGTCGACGGAGCGTTGCATTTCCGTCACTTCCTCAGGACGTTCATCGACCAGCAAAATGATCATTTTGCAGTCTTTGTGGTTGGCCCTGATGCTGCTGGCGATATTCTGCAACATGATGGTCTTACCCGCTTTCGGCGGTGATACAACCAGCCCTCTCTGGCCGAAGCCGATGGGGGAAATGAGGTCGATAATGCGTGAGGTAATATCTTCGGTGCTGCCCGTGCCTCTCTCCAGGGTTGCCTGCCTGGTTGGAAACTCAGCAGTAAGGTTCTCGAAAAGAACCTTGCTCTTGGCAGCATCCGGTGGCTCGTAATTGATCTCCTCGACCTTCAATAAAGCGAAGTAACGTTCACTTTCCTTGGGTGGCCGGATTTTTCCTGCCAGCATGTCGCCGGTTCGCAGCGCGAATCGTCTTATCTGGCTGGGCGAGACATAGATATCATCGGGACCAGCCAGGTAAGAGCAGTCAGCGGAACGCAAAAACCCGAAACCATCCTGCAGAATCTCCAGAACACCCACGCCATATATGCTCTCACCATTTTTTGCATGTGCTTTCAGGATGGAGAATATGACGTCCTGTTTGCGTGATCGGGCAACGCCCTCAAGCCCCATTTCATTGGCTATGCGTTGCAATTCCACAATGGGTTTTTTCTTTAGTTCAGATAAGTTCATGTTGTGTGCTTTATTGGTTGATGGGCGCGCGCGCCGGAGTGCTTTCTAGTGTTTGAGTCGATCAATCAGATCGTTGGTTGTCAGGATTGCGCGGGTGTCCACAAGATTGAACGCAAATTGCATTTTTTCACCTGGCTCCGGGTCTTATATGCCGTTGCTGGAATCAGAGTGAGATCGGTATTCAGACCGGGAGGGGATAACCCGCTACAGATTGTGCAAAATTATCATGTTCGCTGTTGCACGTCCAGCGAATTAATCAAAAAGGCCACAACCGGCTGCCACAGGCGGCAACCGGCCCGTCATGATTTCAGATATTTTCATCCACGAATGAGGTCAGCATACCTTTGGATACAGCGCCAACCTTGGTTGCCTGTACCTGGCCGTCCTTGAAAATCATCATGGTTGGGATGCCGCGAATATTGTAGTTCATCGGTGTTTGACGGTTAGAATCGATATCCATTTTGGCAACCGTCAACTTTCCTTCGTATTCATCTGCCAGTTCGCTTATCAGAGGTGCAATCATCTTGCAGGGTCCGCACCACTCTGCCCAATAATCGATCAGTACCGGTCCGTCAGCACTTAGAACTTTCTCTTCAAAGTCACTATCCGTGACGTGAACAATATTTGCACTCAATGTCATTCTCCAATGATTTACGTTATATCCGGGCTGGTTTCAGAATGTCAGCGCGGTTAATATGCCATATTCGGAATGCTGCTGTCAGATCGCTCGTGCGAGGGGTGGGGCAGAAAACCGGAAACAAGGACTACCAATATAGTTACCTGCGCGACAATTTCAAGGTCATTGTGTTGAATTTCAAGTCCACCTGCTAAAAATAAATTAGCCCGCCAGGAAACGTGACCTCAAAATGACCGAACACAAATTGAACAACCCGCTTACCGACGTAGAGTTTTCCGAGCTTGGACTGAGTCGAAAAATCCTTTCCGGACTCGAAGGTGCAAAGTTCACCCACTGCACGCCTATTCAGTCTTTAACCCTGCCGCCCGCCCTTGAAGGCAAGGACGTGGCCGGACAGGCACAAACCGGGACCGGTAAAACGGCAGCATTTCTGCTGGTGATCTTCAATCAGCTGCTGGCACAAAGATCTTCAGCGTACGGGACTAACCCGCGCTCGCTGGTGGTTGCACCCACCCGGGAACTGGCCATCCAGATTCACCGGGATGCACTGTCTTTGGGGGCCGATACCGGACTCAAAAGCGCGCTGGCTTACGGTGGCGTTGACTATGAGAAGCAGCGCAAAACCATTCAGGATGGCGTGGATATACTGATTGGCACTCCCGGCAGGCTCATCGATTATTTGAAACAGAAAGTTTACAACCTGAAGCATATTGAAGTCGTCGTTCTGGACGAAGCCGACCGCATGTTTGACTTGGGTTTTATTGATGATATCCGTTTTCTGTTGCGCAGAATGCCCAAGCCGGCAGAGCGTCAGTCCCTGCTGTTTTCAGCGACTTTGTCACACCGGGTAATGGAACTCGCCTATGAGCATATGAACAGCCCCGAGACGCTCAAGGTCGAGGCTGAAAACGTGACTGCCGATCATGTTGAGCAGAAGGTCTTCTATCCGGCCAATGATGAAAAATTGCCGCTGTTGATTGGCCTGATGAGAGCCCTGGATGCGCACCATAGCATGGTGTTTACCAATACCAGGGCAGCTGCTGACAAAGTGGGCAGAACCCTTAACGCCAATGGTATTTCAGCGGCGGTCATATCCGGCAGGGTCCGGCAGGAAAAAAGGCAAAAGCTTCTGAAGCGTTTCCACGATGGTGATATTCCTGTACTGGTAGCAACTGACGTTGCGGCCAGGGGTTTGCACATTCCCGATGTGACCCATATATTCAATTTCGATCTGCCGCAGGACGCGCCCGATTACGTGCATAGGATTGGACGAACGGCCAGGTTGGGCGCAAAAGGTGAAGCGATAAGTTTTGCCTGTGAGGACTACGCCTTCCACCTACCGGAAATCGAGGAGTATATCGGTTATTCGATTGCGACCGACAGCGCCGGTGCCGACCTGATGCCGACAGTTGAAGTCCCTCCTGCGCCAAAACGCAACAGGCCACGAAAATTTTCCGGTAAAAGGCGTGGCGGAAGCGGGCACAAAAGGGGTCGTAGCAGCCGTCGATAAGAATTTCGCCATGGTCAGGTCGCAGATTCAGCATGATTACGTTTGAAAGGGTCAGCAAACATTATCCGGGCGGCAGCCGCGCACTGGCCGATGTCAGTTTTACGATCGAGCCCGGCAGCCTGGTTTTTCTGACCGGTCATTCCGGTGCCGGAAAAAGCACATTGCTGCGCCTGGTCATGATGCTTGAACGCGCCAGTCGTGGTCAGGTGATCGTCGACGGCCGCAACCTGAGCCAGTGCCCCGACAGGTTGGCACCTGCGGTGCGGCGCAACACCGGCATGATTTTCCAGGACCACAAGCTCCTCAGGGACAAGACCGTGTCCGACAATGTTGCATTGCCATTGATGATCGCAGGGTTGAAATATGCCGATATCCGCAAACGTGTGCGCGCGGCATTGGACAAGGTTGGGTTGCTGCATAAGGAAAAAGCCTGGCCGTTGACCCTGTCCGGAGGCGAGCAGCAGCGGGTCGGTGTCGCCCGGGCCATAGTTTCCATGCCGCCACTGCTGCTTGCAGATGAACCGACCGGCAACCTGGACCCGAATCTGTCACGCGAGTTATTTGCCCTGTTTGAGCAAATCAGCGAGCAGGGCGCTACGGTGTTGATTGCAAGTCATGATCTTGACCTGATCCGCCAGACTCGTAAACGGGTATTGGTTTTGTCCGGCGGCAGGCTTGCCGATGATATTCCGGCGGGTGAGGCATCTTGAACTCCATCGCCCGGACCGGTCAGGTTCGTCGCAGAATCCGGGCCTGGTCACGACGCCACAGCTATAGTTTTTTTTCCAGCCTTGGTGTTTTGCTGCAGCACCGGATCGGTACGCTCATGACCGTCCTGGTTTTGGCTATCGCGATGTTTTTACCACTGGGGCTCTATACCACTTTGACTAACCTCGAGGGTATGAACCTGCGCCAGGATGAGTGGAGCGCCGTAACCGTGTTCTTCAAGTCCGGGACAAGCGAGGCTGAAGACAGGTCTGTCGCAGAGGAACTGGCAACGCGCATGCAGACAGAGAACGTTGTGGTCATAAGCCCGGCGGAAGGCATGCTTGACTTTCGTGATGCTTCGGGCTTCGGTGAATCCCTGGATATGCTCGAAGAAAATCCCCTGCCATGGGTCATGCAAGTAAGTCCACGCAGTGGCACAACCGGGGAGGTCGAGCAAGGCGTGCGGGAGTTGATGGCGTACCTGCAATCCCTGGATAGTGTTGAACTGACCCAGTTCGATTACAAATGGCTGCAGCGGCTGGGCCGGATGGTGGAGTTAGGCAGGTCGGCAATAACCGCGCTTGCGTTGTTGTTCGGTTTGGCAGTGATCGTCGTTGTCGCCAATACCATTCGACTGGATGTGGCATCACATGCCGAGGAAATCGAAATACTGGCCCTTGTGGGTGCCGGCAACGCCTTTGTCCGGCAACCGTTCCTGTACACAGGTCTGTGGTACGGATTGATGGGTAGCTTGCTTGCAATCGGCCTGCTAGCCGTGACGATGCTCTATCTCGGACGTCCTCTTGGTTTGTTGCTGGAAGCTTATGGTACGAGCTTTAAATTGCAGGGGTTGGGGCTTTACAAATCGCTCTGGGTGTTGGCAGGGGGCGGTTTTCTCGGTTGGTTGGGTGCCGGAATCGCAGTTCAGCGATACCTGCGGCAGCTTAAAATCGGGGGACGGCTGGGCCGGCACTGAATATCGCGCGGGCCGGTGACAAGATACTGCCACGCACGGAACAAATCACCCAAGCGGCGGTCTGAACAAGCAGTAAATTATTAGCAGAGCGAATCAGTCAGTGCATATCCGCAGGGATATGATGGAGTTTTTTTGTCTTGTTTGGGCTAAAAAATGCTGAAAGGCGTTTCTAAAATTGCTATACTGGTACGCTTGCCACAGGAGGTTTCATGAGCACAACACTTGTTCCCAGCCATTTGATGG
This sequence comes from Lysobacterales bacterium, assembly GCA_013042835.1. GTDB lineage: Bacteria > Pseudomonadota > Gammaproteobacteria > Xanthomonadales > SZUA-36 > SZUA-36. The sequence continues at coordinate 15,724 of JABDPJ010000267.1, read as the reverse complement.
TCCCTGCCGGTACAGGCAGCCTGGATGCATATATCCAGGAAGTGAATAAAGTTCCGATGTTGACATTGGAAGAGGAAAAGGACCTTGCGCACCGGTATCACGAAGAAGGTGATCTGGATGCAGCTCGGCGCCTGGTACTCGCGCACCTGCGTTTTGTCGTTCATGTAGCCAAGGGCTATGGCGGTTACGGCTTGCAGTTGGGCGATCTCATCCAGGAGGGCAATATTGGCCTGATGAAAGCGGTGAAACGTTTTGACCCTTCACGCGAAGTCCGCCTGGTATCGTTTGCGGTGCATTGGATTCGCGCGGAAATGCATGAGTTCATACTGCGCAACTGGCGCATAGTGAAAGTGGCCACCACCAAGGCCCAGCGCAAACTGTTTTTCAACCTGCGCAAGTCCAAAAAACGGCTTGGCTGGCTCAATATGGAAGAAGTCAACACCGTTGCAGAAGACCTTGGCGTCAAACCTGAAGTCGTCCTCGAAATGGAATCGCGCCTGTCAGGGCAGGACATAGGATTCGACCTGTCCGCCAATTCGGATGATGACGACAAGCCATATGTGTCGCCATCGGCTTACCTGGTCAGCAAGGCGGAAAGCCCGGAATTTGAGCTGGAAGCGTCCGATACGCAGGATCATCAGAATAATCTCCTGTACCAGGGTCTGGGTGAATTGGATGAACGCAGCCAGGATATCATCCGCAGTCGCTGGTTGTCCGACTCAAAGGCCACCTTGCAAACGCTGGCGGATCGTTACAATATTTCGGCAGAACGCATCCGGCAGTTGGAAGTAAATGCCATGAACAAAATTAGGGCGAGTTTCAGCGCCTGAACCAAAGAGCTCTGAAGTCTGAAGGCCTCCGTTACGGAGGCCTTTTTTTTGCAGCCAGTATTTAATTACCCGCGAACAGAACCGGGCATCAATCTTCTTCCTGCTGCCATTCACCGGGCAAGGGGCAACTGCAGAAAAGGTTTCTGTCACCAAATACGTTATCGACCCGGTTGACTGCTGGCCAGAATTTACCCTGCCACTGTTCGGCGGCTGGAAACGCGGCGACTTCCCTGCTGTAGGGATGTTGCCACTCACCAACGAGATCACGCTGGGTATGGGGGGAATTAGACAGCGGGTTGTCGTCCTTGTCCGCCTCTCCGGATTCCAGCGCCGAAATTTCCTCGCGGATGGCGAGCATGGCGTCACAAAACCTGTCGATCTCATACAATGATTCGCTTTCAGTCGGCTCGATCATTAGCGTGCCCGGTACAGGAAAGGACATGGTCGGAGCATGGAAGCCATAGTCGATAAGGCGTTTCGCGACATCCTCCTCGCTGATTCCGCTACTTTGTTTAAAAGGCCGCAAATCTATGATGCATTCGTGCGCTATCCTGCCATTCCGACCGGTATAAAGAATCGGAAATGCATTCGATAGCCGGTGGGCGATGTAGTTGGCATTGAGGATGGCAACCTGCGTCGCCTTTTTCATGCCATCCCGGCCCATCATCGTGATGTATGCCCAGGTAATGGGCAAAATGCCGGCACTTCCCCACGGTGCCGCGGCCACGGCGCCGTTACTGCCATGGGCACCCGGGATTTTTACAACCGAGTGACCGGAAAGGAAGGGCGCCAGGTGCGAACCTGTGCAAATAGGGCCGACTCCAGGCCCGCCGCCCCCATGCGGAATGCAAAACGTTTTGTGCAGGTTCAGGTGGGAAACGTCAGCACCAAACCTGCCCGGTGCGGCACACCCGACCAGGGCGTTCAGGTTGGCGCCATCGAGGTAAACCTGGCCACCATACTGGTGCGTAATGTCACAAATTTCCCCGATCTGCTGTTCGAATACGCCGTGGGTTGAAGGGTAGGTGATCATCAGGGCGGACAAATTGGAAGCATGTTTCTCCGCTTTTTCACGCAGATCCTCGACATCGACGTTGCCGTTGTCGTCACATTTCACAATGACGATCTTCATGCCGGCCATGGCAGCGCTGGCCGGGTTGGTGCCATGTGCAGATGAAGGAATCAGGCAAATATTTCGATGCGCTTCATTTCTGGATTCATGCCAGCCCTTTATTGCCAGCAAACCGGCATATTCGCCCTGCGAACCGGCGTTGGGTTGCAGGGATACCGCGTCATAACCGGTGCAGGCGATGAGCATATCCTCAAGCTCTTCGAATAAATGGTGATATCCCCGCGTCTGTTCGGCTGGCGCGAATGGGTGTATGTCGGCGAACTCAGGCCAGGTCACCGGGACCATCTCGCTGGTTGCGTTCAGCTTCATCGTGCATGAACCCAGCGAGATCATGGCATGGGCCAGTGACAGGTCCTTGTTTTCAAGCCGCTTTACATATCGCAGCATCTCGGTTTCCGAATGGTAGCGGTTGAAAACCGGGTGCTGAAGAAAGCCACTGCTCCTTTGCAGGCCTTCCGGAATGCCCGGCAAGCCGGCGTCAGCAGACTGGTCAAGTGCCGCGACGTCCTGCACTTCGGTTGTATCCGCGAACACGGCCAGTAACGCGGCAATATGCTTGCGCGAGGTCTTTTCATTGATGCTGATGCTGAGGCCGCCGTTACCCTTGTAGAGGTTGATGTCGGCATCCTGAGCCCGCTTGCAGATAAGCTCAGCCTGCGCATCCGGCATTGCAAAAGTAACAGTGTCAAACCAGTGGCGGTTTGCCGGTTTATAGCCCAGCGGCTCCAGGCCGTTGACTAACAGGCTGGTCAGCCTGTGAATCCGCTTCGCGATGCGCTTCAGCCCAGTAGCGCCGTGATAGACAGCATACATGCTTGCCATGACCGCCAGCAGGGCCTGGGCAGTGCAAATATTACTGGTCGCATTATCGCGGCGAATATGTTGTTCTCTCGTCTGCAGGGCCATGCGCATAGCTGGTTGGCCCTGACGGTCCCTGGACACGCCGATGATACGGCCGGGAACAGATCGCTTGAAGGCGTCCCGGGTCGCGAAAAAGGCCGCGTGAGGTCCGCCAAAACCCATTGGTACGCCAAATCGCTGGGCGGAGCCTACCACCACGTCGGCACCCATTTCGCCAGGTGGTTTTAACAGCACAAGGCTGAGTAGATCTGTAGCGACGGCTACCAGTGCGCCATTGTCTTGCGCAGTTTCAATCAGTGGAGCAATATGCGAGATCTCACCATCAGCAGCTGTGTATTGGAGCAGCGCACCAAAAAAATCCCCTTTGCCAAGTTCATCCAGTGGATCACCGACGACTATTTCAAAACCAAAATGACCGGCGCGTGTGCGCACCACATCCTGGGTTTGAGGCAGGGTCCCCTGGTCGACAAAAAACCGCATGCTCCTGTTTTTACGATTGATGCGCTTGAGCATCGCCATCGCTTCGGCTGCGGCGGTGGCTTCATCCAGCAATGAGGCATTGGCAAGCTCCATGCTGGTCAGGTCGCATATCATCTGCTGGAAATTCAACATGGCCTCGAGGCGGCCCTGGGATATTTCGGCCTGGTAAGGTGTGTAGGCCGTGTACCAGCCGGGATTTTCAAGAATATTGCGCAGTATGACGGTCGGCGTGATGGTGTCGTGATAGCCCATGCCGATCATGCTGTGCTTCAGCACGTTGAGATCAGCGATCTTGCGTAAATCGGCCAGCGTGGTGAATTCGTCTTTGGACTCAGCCAGCGCCAGCGGTTCTTCAAGCTGGATCGATGGAGGAAGCGTGCTTTCTATTAACGCATCCAGCGACTCAAGCCCGAGGGTGCCAAGCATCTCGCTGATCTGTTGCTCATCCGCTCCGATATGCCTTCGTATGAATTGCGCCTGATCTTCCAGTTCGGTTAACGGTGATTTCATTGTGCTCTCAGGCTTGTTGGATTGCATGGACATTGCAGGACTCATCAGGTGTTGCAGTGAAAAACAGCATTTTACGCTGATTAAAATTCAATGGAAACAGGCTCACGTCATCAGTTGCATAACGTAGTGATCTGCCAGCAAGAATGCGAATAAAACCATCAAATAGGTAATTGAAAATGCGAATGTATACATTGGCAACAGTACATCCTTGCTTCGCATCATACGCAGCGCATAGCGCAAGAAACCGGCGTTCAGCACGCTGACGCCCGCAAGGTAGACCAGGCCACTCATACCCGTGAGGAAAGGCAGGGTGGTGACGATAACCAACAGGATGGTGTAGAGGAGAATCTGTAAACGCGTAAATTCCGCCCCGTGCGTAACCGGTAACATCGGAATGTCGACCAGCGCGTATTCCTCCTTGCGGTAAATGGCAAGCGCCCAGAAATGGGGTGGGGTCCAGATAAAAATTATCAGAAAAAGCAACAATGCCTGTGGATCAAGGCTACCTGTTGCCGCGGTCCAGCCAAGGACGGGCGGAGCGGCCCCTGCTGCACCGCCAATCACGATGTTTTGCGGAGTGGCGCGTTTCAGCCAGGCTGTGTATACGATCGCGTAACCAATCAAAGACAGGAAAGTAAGCGTGGCCGTCAGGGCGTTGACCCACAAGACCAGAATGGCCATCGCGGCAGCCCCCAGTGACAGTGCAAATATCAACACGTTGCGTTCCGTCAGTTGACCTGTTGCCAGCGGCCGGTGCTTGGTGCGTTTCATCTTTGCATCGATACGGCGATCCAGCAGGTGATTGATGGCCGCCGCCGAGGAGGCCGCTAGTCCGATACCGAGCGTACCAGCCAGCAGGGCGCTCAATGGCGGCCAGCCGGGAACAGCCAGGAACATGCCGACAACCGCAGTGAAAACGATGAGTATCACGACCCGGAGTTTGCATAACTCCAGGTATTGGCGGGCGATGTCAGACACTGCGTCAGTAAGCCCTGTAAGAGGTTCTGTTGAGTAAGCTCAACAGAGTTGCCAGCAAGAGTGCCGCACCCGCATTGTGTGCGACTGCGTTTGGTAACGGCAAATATAAAGCGACGTTGAGAATTCCCAGCGTGAACTGGAGCAACAAAAGGGCTAACAATAGTTGACCACCGCCCCTGAGCCGGGGGATTTTCATCAACCGGAATGCCAGCAGGGACAAAACCAGCAGCGTGACTATGGCGCCTATTCTGTGCGTCAGGTGAATGGCGACCCTCGACGGTTGATCCAGAATGCCGCCCTCATAATTGACACCGATTTCACGCCACAGTACGAAACCCTCCCTGAAGTTGGTTTCCGGCCACCATTGACCGTTGCACATCGGCACGTCTGCACAGGCAAGGGCGGCATAGTTGGCGCTGGTCCAGCCCCCGAGGGATATTTGCAGCGCCAGTACCACGATGGCAAAAATGATCGCCCCACGCATCCTGCGAATCCTGATATTGGGCTTGTCCGCATATTGCCGCCCGCTGGAGAACACCAGCCACAGTATCAGGGAAAAACTCGTCAAGCCACCCAGCAGGTGTGCCATCACGATAATCGGTTTCAGCTTCAACGTGACGGTCCACATTCCCAGCAAAGCCTGGAAAACAATAAGAATGAGCAGGGTTGTCGTCAACGGTCTGAACCTGCGGCAGGATCGTGGGCCGCGCCAGGATAACCAGTTCATTGCAAATACCAGCAGCATCAGGCCACCGGCAAGATAACGGTGCACCATTTCCCGCCAGGCTTTATCGGTCTCGACAGGCCGTTCAGGAAATGCCTGGTTGGCCGACTCGATCTCCTGCACGGCTTCAGGCCAGGTGAGCTGACCGTAACAGCCCGGCCAGTCAGGGCAACCGAGTCCGGCATGTGAGAGTCGCACCCAGGCGCCCAGCACGATCACGCAAAACGTAACAATTGCGGCAAACATGGCCAGCCTGTGCATGTTCCGGTTCACGATCATTTCTCCTGATCCGACCATTTTAGCAATCGTTTCAGATCCTTGAGCAGGTCGCCGGGATTGGCTTCGGCCGGATAAGCGAGTACGACATTGGACATGGGATCGAGTATGAAGGTGTTGATGTCTGTCAACCCCGATGGTGTTTCACCCAAACTGGTATTGATGTCCAGCAAAGTTGCGTTCAGAGTCTTTGAACCATCCATTATGTTGAAAGCCGGGTAGACGGCTTCAAGATTCGAGCGAAGCTCGGGCGTCATGGACGCCTGGCTCAGCAAGACGACCTCGAGGTGATCAGCGTGTCTTCCCGCAGCCCGGTGGACCTGGCGCAGGGCAGCGGTTTTCTCCACACAACCCTGTTCGCATGGTTCATCCAGCACGGAAAGTATCAACCACTTGTCGCTGGTTTCCGCCGTCCTCTCGAGCGTAATCTGTTGCGGCGGCTGGACCAGCAAACCAAGGTTTTTCATCCCGCTGGGCTGGTACTGCCACCAGGAAGAACGCATTAACATAACGAGTATCAGCGGCCCGAAAAACAGGGCAAAAATACCAATAAGTGTGAATTGCTGACGTGACAGGCTCATTTATTATTTCCCGATGATTTTCTGAAGCCGAGATACAACCACATAATGATACTGGCAGCGACCAGTGCATACCATTGAAATGCGTATCCTTCATGGCGGCTGGAACTCATGAACACGGCTTTCCATTCACGGCCTTCAAAGCCATGTGGTTCTGTTTTCGATAACTGAATGACCCAGTTTTCCAATGGAGCGTCTATGACAGCGGAAATGTCCTCGGGGTTCAGATAGGTTACCAATTGCGGCCACTTGTCATTCGCGAGCCGGTCTGCAGGTCCGAGGACCCTGCCGGGCACCGGCAGTGTATTGAGGGTCCCCTTCAGGTTAACCTGCTGGGACGGGGTAGGAATTTCAGGCATGGTTGTTCGGTCAATGGCCAGTGGTAACCAGCCCCTGTTAACCAGTATGGCCGTTCCCGACACCGTATAAAAAGGTGTAAATACATGAACGCCCACTTGTCCGCGCAAGATACGGTTATCCAGCAATATATGCTGATCCCTGTCATAACGGCCGTTGACCGCTATTTTCGCAAACCTGCTTTGTTGGTCAATGGCTGTTTTTAGTGACAGCGACGGGGCAGTCTGATGTTGGCTTTCAAGCGCTTTTTTCTCGGTTGCCCGGTTGATCTGCCAGGTACCGAGCGTGGCAAACAGCATTGCCAGCAGGAATAAAACCAATGTTGCAGGCACTGAAGGCCGGAATGACTTGAATCCTTTGAGAAGCATATTTACTCTAGACTTTTCCACACTGGAATGTTGCCATGTTGGTTAAAGCTGTCATCATTGTTTTCCTGGTTATCATCCTCTATTCGCTGGGTTCAGCGTTCGTATTCATGGTCAGGGACAAAGGTCGGGGTGAAAGAGCGCTACATAGCTTGATGTGGCGGATAGGCCTTTCCCTGTTTTTGCTGTTACTTATCTACGTCATGTATCAACTGGGCTGGATCGAAACTTCGGGCGGTCCTATCATGTATGGAACAGGCGGATAGTAAGCTCTTGATGACCTGAATTAAAGTGTTTTAAAACAAAGCCCGCTGGGTTGCGGGCTTTGTCGAGTCGTTTAATGTGTGAGCGGCTCAGAGTATATACACGAATACAAACAACCCCAGCCAGACCACGTCAACAAAATGCCAATACCAGGCAACGGCTTCGAAAGCGAAGTGGTTGTCGGGCTTGAAATGTCCTTTCATGCTGCGAATCATGATGACGACCAGCATGATGGCGCCGAGCGTCACGTGCATGCCGTGAAAGCCAGTGAGCATAAAGAACGTTGCACCGTAGATGCCCGAGCCAAGCGTTAGTCCCAATTGCGTGTAGGCTTCATGGTACTCATACACCTGGAAGTAGACAAAGGTAAAGCCCAGCGCTACCGTCGCCGCCAGCCACAATACCAGCTGGTTACGATGTTCTTTCTTCAATGCGTGGTGGGCGAGGGTAACGGTCAGGCCCGATGTCAGCAGGATTAGCGTGTTCAGAAAGGGTATACCAAAAGCCGGAATGGTCTGAAAGTCGCCGCCAACATTTGCCGGGCCACTGGTCGGCCAGGCCGGCGTATATCCCTGCCAGAGAAATTCATTGGTCGATGCGCCGGTGCCTTCGCCTCCCAACCAGGGAATCACCAGCGCCCGAACATAAAACAGCGCGCCGAAAAATACGGCGAAAAACATGACTTCGGAAAATATGAACCAGGACATGCTAAGCCGGAAAGACCCGCTGACCTGTTCGCTGTACATACCCGCTTCGCTTTCACGGATGACGGTTCCAAACCAACCGAACAGCATAAATATGAGAATTGCCGCGCCCAACCAGAAAGTCCACTGGGCGGTTGCTGATCCATTCATCCAGCCAGCGGCGCTGGCCAGCATGGTAATCATGCCCAATGACCCAACAATGGGCCACTTGCTGCCGTGCGGAACGTAATATGAATTTTCAGCGTGTGTTGCCATGTTGTGTACTCAATGTCCTAAAAATTTAAAGATGTGACCTATCCGACGGGTCATAGCCATGCCGGTAGAAAGTATATGACAAAGTGATGTCCTTGATGTGTTCGGGCAGATCAGGCTTTATGTAGAAATACACTGGCATTTCCTGGCTTTCGTCAGCTTGCAGAAGTTGTTCCGTGAAACAGAAGCATTCGGTTTTAACGAAATACAGGCTGGCCTCCGGCGGTGTGACGTTGTAGGTCGCCTGGCCAATGATGGCATCATTGCCAACGTTTTTTGCTACATAATACGCCGTGCTTGGAACGCCCAGGTTGAACTCGCTGACTTTTTCTTTGGCCTTGAATTCCCATGGCAGCGATGAGTTGACGCTGGCGTCAAAACGTATGCTGACAATCCGGTCAGAAGCGACAGCTCCGGTGTTATCCTCGCTCACCTGGATAGCGCGCCCGCCGAGGCCGGTGACCTCGCAAAGCACGGTGTACAGCGGCCACAAGGCAAATCCAAACCCGAACATCCCGACGGCCACCAACACCAGGCGCCGTGTGACCTTGCGGTTCTTTTCCTGCAAATTCATCTTAACGCCCTATGACAGCAGAACCGATGAAGGCAGCGAAAATAGCCAGTGCGATGATGCCAAGCACCACGGCTGTTTTGACTGCCTGCGCGCGTTTATGCCGAAGATCATCTGGCTGGTCAGCGTCTTTCATCACTCAATGCTCACTCAGTCGGCGCGGCTAAGCGCATTGTGGGTAACCACGGGCGGTGTGTTGAAGCTGTGGTATGCCGGCGGCGAATCCAGCGTCCATTCCAGGCCCCTAGAACCTTCCCAGACTTCCGGTGTTGCCTTGACCTTGCTGCGGTATGCGCAGTGTAAGACCACTCCCACAAAAATCAGCTGGGTCGCACCGAAAGCAAATCCGCCAAGCGAAGAAATCATGTTGAAATCTGCGAACTGCGGTGAATAGTCAGGAATCCTGCGCGGCATGCCGGCCAGGCCGAGGTAATGCTGCGGGAAAAACAGTACGTTGACAAAGATTGCCGATGACCAGAAGTGGATCTTGCCCCACTTTTCCGAGTACATGTTACCGGTAAACTTGGGCAGCCAGTAATAGGTGGCCGCCATCAAGGCAAATACAGAACCGGGAACCAGGACGTAGTGGAAATGGGCGACCACGAAATAGGTATCATGGTATTGGAAGTCGGCCGCGGTAATTGCGAGCATCAGCCCGGACAGGCCACCGATGGTGAACAACACCACGAAGCCGATGGCGAACAGCATCGGGGTTTCAAAGGTCATTGAACCCTGCCACATGGTGCTGACCCAGTTAAACACCTTCACACCTGTCGGCACCGAAATCAGCATGGTGGCGTACATGAAGTAAAGTTCACCTTGCAAAGGCATACCAACGGTAAACATGTGGTGCGCCCAGACGATAAACGACAGGAAGGCGATCGTCGCGGTCGCATAAACCATCGAACCATAGCCAAACAGTGGCTTGCGTGAGAAAGTCGGCAGAATCTCGGAGATCACACCGAAAGCCGGCAGGATCATGATGTAGACCTCCGGGTGGCCAAAGAACCAGAAAATATGCTGGAACATGACCGGGTCGCCACCGCCGGCTGCGTTGAAGAAATTGGTGCTGAAGAAGTGATCGGTCAACAGCATGGTAACGGCCCCCGCCAATACCGGCATAACCGCGATCAACAGGAATGCTGTAATCAGCCATGTCCAGACGAACATCGGCATACGCAGCAGCCGCATACCTGGCGCCCGCATATTGAAGATGGTCGCAATGATATTGATCGAGCCCATGATGGATGACACGCCCATCATGTGAACAGCAAAAACCACGAAGGCGAAACTTGTTCCGGTTTGCAGCACCAGAGGTGGATACAGGGTCCAGCCGGCGGCGGGCCCGCCGGAATCCATGAACAAGGTGGATAACAGCATCGTAAATGCGAATGGCAGAATCCAGAAACTCCAGTTGTTCATGCGTGGCAAGGCCATATCCGGTGCTCCGATCATCATCGGAATCAACCAGTTGGCAAACCCCACCCAGGCCGGCATTACAGCGCCGAATACCATTATCAGGGCATGCATGGTGGTCATCTGGTTGAAAAAGTCCGGCTCAACCAATTGCAGACCGGGCATAAACAGCTCGGCCCTGATCACCATGGCCATCGAACCGCCGATGAAGAACATCGTCAGGGAGAAGATCAGGTAGAGCGTACCGATGTCCTTGTGGTTGGTAGTGAATAACCAGCGATCCAGGAAGTTACTTGGTTTGTGGTCGCCGTGGTCGTGACCATCATCGACGTGGTGGGTATCTGGATGGATTACTTCGGTGCTCATAATGCTGCTCCCTGTTCAGCAAGTTGTTCACTAACCCAGGTGTCATATTCGTCCTGGGGCAGGGCAATCACGACAATGGGCATGAAGCCGTGATCTTTGCCGCACAACTCGGCGCATTGGCCGCGGTAAGTGCCCGGTTTTTCAATATTGGTCCAGGCTTCGTTGACAAAGCCCGGAATCGCATCACGCTTCCAGCCCAATGCAGGCACCCACCATGAATGGATGACATCATCCGCAGTGATCAGGAACTTGATCTTTTTGCCCACCGGTAACACCAGGGGGTGGTCTACATTCAGCAGGTAGTTGTCAACGTTTGCAGGTACCATACCGGAATTCAGCTGGCGGGCCGCGTTGGAATTTGGATCCAGGCTGGAGATGAAGCTGATATCCTCGTCCAGGTATTCGTATTTCCAGCGCCACTGGAAGCCGGTAATTTTAACGGTCATTTCGGCGCCGGAGGAATCTTCCATTTTGACCAGTGCCGTTGTCGCTGGCACTGCCATACCCACCAGGATCAGGACCGGGATGACAGTCCAGATAATCTCGGCCTTGGTGGAGTGGCTGAATTTGGCCGGTGTATGATTGCGTGATTTGCGGTGCAGGACGATCGACGTGAACATCACGGTAAAAACACCGATACCAATGATGGCGCAAATCCACAGGACAATCATGTGCAATTCAAAATGATCGGCACTTTGTTGCGTTACGCCCCGTGTCATATTGACTTCGTTACTGCCTAATCCCGGCGCTACCAGGATCAACCACGTGGTAGCAACCAGCGCGGCCAGGACGGCAAGGGCGACGATGACTGTATTTTCTTTCTTCATGAAAACTCAGGCCTCAAATTTAAGATCTGTTATGTTTCAGGGGATTACGCTTTAAATCACCAGCGCGTCTCCACAAAAACGTGAATCAAATTATTTGCATTAAGATCGAGCACTATCTAACAGGTCTGAAAGAGCGGCATTCAGGCTGCAATCTGGAATTTCAGAGCTTTTGCATTGTTACAGACAAATATTCACGGGCGAGTATATCTGCCCCGTTAATGTCGGGGCAAGACTTTATAGTCAATTTTTTGAATTTAAGCATGCGATCCTTACCGGGGCATGGGGCTACAAAACAAATTGGGCGACAGAGTGTCCGGAAGTGTTTGGACTTGACCCGTCCGGATGACTAAACTTACGGTTTGAATCCAAGCCTATGTTTAATGTCGAGGGTCTGAAACATGTACCTACGTTATTTTGGACTCAACGAAACGCCGTTTGCCATTACGCCTGATCCGGCTTTTGTTTTTCTGAGTCCGCGCCATCGCGATGCGCTTGCCCATCTGCTGTACGGGATCGGTAAGGGCGGGAGCGGTGGTTTCGTGCAACTCACGGGCGAAGTCGGTACCGGCAAGACCACGCTGTGCCGGTGCATGCTGGAGCAGGTCCCGGAAGGTACCCGCATTGCGCTGCTGCTGAATCCACTGGTAACCCCGCGCGAACTGCTCGCAGCCATCAGTGAAGAACTCGGACTCAATGTCAGTGAATCCATTGACAGCACCCGTTTGCTGGTGGACGGTTTGAACAGCTATTTGCTCGAAGCGCATGAGCGCGGTGAACGTGTCGTGGTTGTGATTGATGAAGCGCAAAACCTCAGTCCGGAGGCCCTGGAGCAGGTACGATTGCTGACCAACCTGGAAACCAGCAAGGAAAAATTGCTGCAAATCGTCTTGCTGGGCCAGCCTGAACTTAGGGATTTGTTGCAGCGTCGCAACCTTCGCCAACTGGCACAAAGAATTACCGCCCGCTATCACCTGAGCCCGCTGGGACCCAAGGACACACATCTCTATGTCCGGCATCGAATGCAAGTAGCAGGTGCACAGCGGAATCCGTTTCGGCGCGCCGCCATGAATGCGCTTTATCAAAGGTCACAGGGTATACCGCGCCTGATCAACATTATCGCCGACAGGTCCCTGGTTGCGGCCTTCGTGAAAGAGCGTCTCGATGTGACAGCGGCCATGGTCCACGAGGCAGCCAACGAAGTGCAGTTGGGCGAGCGCCAGGTCAAACGCGTTTACTGGCCGTGGTTTGCCGGCGCGGCGGCAGCCCTGGCAGTCGCGGCGATTGCCACAGTGACCCTTACCGATTTCTCGTTTCGCGCACCTGGTTTCGTTGGGCAGCCAGCGCTTGCCACACAGCCAGCGGCAATCAATACCCCGGTGGCCGAGGAAAAGGCGCCGGAAACCGGGCAGGCATCGCCGGTTGTGCCGGCGGTGGCCGGGGACGCTGGTGAGGAGGAAAGCCTGGCGGAACTGGATTCGGACTGGCTTGAAAATCATCAGCGGGAGGTTTGGCAGGGTCTGGCCAGCCTGTGGCACCAATCCGGTGACGGTTTTGCCATACAGGCGGCGTGCAATGGGGATGACGGACTTGGTTATGCCTGTCTGCGAGACCAGGGCAACTGGTCAAAAATAAAACGCCTTGGCTTACCGGTATTGTTGGTGTTGCAGCGCGAACCGGCCACCTACCTCTTAATTCACGGTATGCGCGATGACCGCCTTCTTGTGGGGGCATCCGCTCAGCTGAGAACCATATCAAAACAAGCGGTCGAGTCACGCTGGCTTGGCGCTTACCTGGTTGCCTGGCCCCAGGCGCCGGGCTGGCCGGTGCTGATTGCGCGCGGGGACCAGAGCTCTGCGGTGGCAACTATCCTGGACATGGCCGGCAGGGTTGAGGAACCTTATTACGGTGAGCCGGTCTTTGATTCTGCATTTGAACTATGGTTAAAGGATTTCCAAAGCAGGAATGGACTGGAGGCGGATGGCCTTGTCGGCCGAAATACACTGCTTCACTTGATGACGGCCTCAATTGAAGACCCGCAATTGTTGCAGGCATGGTAATCTCTGCCAGGCGAGCTAATATGACCATTTATCGCGGCTCGAGGATCAATGAACGTAAATGAGCGAAACACACTTTAGCCAGCAAAGGGGCGGAAACATGAGTTACCGAACTTGTGCGCCCGGCGCGTTTAGTGGGGTAATCCTGCGCCATGCTGTCCGCGACCTGACTGGGTCTCACGAAAAATACGCTTTGAGTTTGGCCGGATTATTTCCCCTCCGGCAAGGCGGTGAAGCCGCAACTGCCAACAGGCCCTGATCATGTCAATACTTCTTGAAGCACTCAGAAAGTCTGAGAAAAACCAGCACCCGCGAGAGGTGCCCACCATCCATACCGGCGACCAGGCCGCTGCGGTAAAAGAAACATTCAGGGTCGGACCGATAGTGCTGCTCGTGGTCGCCGCCCTGGTGGTTATCGGTTGGTTCATTTGGCGCCAGTACCAACCCGTCACTGAATACACGCCGCCTGTGACCCTGGAAGCGGAGGAGGTTCAGAGGCTTGATGAACCGCCTGCCGGTTCTGGCGAAACCGCTTCGGCTGCACCGCGCACTGCCGCGAGTGAAAGTCCTGACCCGCGCAACAGGACCCCGGTGGAATCCTATCAGCCGGCGGAACCGGACACGCCGCAAGTCAGTTCGCAGCCCTCAGGCCCTCAGAGTGGTACTGCAGCGGAGAAACCAGCCGATGAAAAGAGCGAGCCCCGTTCTATCGTCCAGCGTCTCGCCAATGCCAGGAACAACCAGGCTGCCACGAACCAGCATGAAGAAACTGTACCTGCTGCCGCTGCTAATGCTGGCACCGTACCTGAGGCCGTTGCTGCGAATGAGCCAAGCAGGAAAGAAGAGGTAAAACGCGATCCCAGGGAGACGCAACCGATCAGTTACTGGGAACTTCCGGACTCCATCCGCAGCAGCGTGCCGGAAATTAAATTCAGTGTCCTGGTCTATGCGAAAGACCCCGCTGATCGATTTGTCCTGATTAATGGCGAAAGGCTGGGGGAAGGAGATCTTGCCCAGCCCGGACTTGTTGTCAAAGAAATTCGACTCGACGGTGTTGTATTCACCTACAGGCTTTATCAGTTCCTGGTGGAGAGATAACAACCCGCGAGGCCAGGCTGGGAGTGTTTGGATTTGCGCACTGGCATTGTCACAAAATGGTCGAAAGCAGCGCCCCGTTTCCCCTGGGTCACGCTGACGATAGTTCTGTTATGCACGGGCGTGTTATTGCTGCAGTCAGGCATGTCGCCACTGGCCCAGAACGCGATGTTGGAACTGGGGGGTGTTCTGCCCGACCAAATCGTACGGATATTGGATCGACCGGTATCGCAATGGTGGGACCATCAGCTTCTCAGCCTCGTCAGCGCGCTATTTATTCACGCTGATTGGCTGCACCTGGTGGGTAACATCGTGTATTTGTGGGTGTTCGGCGTACCCTTAGAGCGCCGTATCGGAAGCCTTGGGATGATGCTGGTCTTCGTCTTTGGCGGGGCCCTTGCCAACCTGTTTGTGGTTTTGCGGCTGCCGGAACTGTCGTCTCCAATTGTCGGCGCGAGTGGCGCGATCTCAGCCGTGGTCGGCGCCTACCTGGTACTTTTTCCTTTCCGGCGTATTGGCATGTTGTTGCCTCTGGGCCTGTATCTTCAGTTCGCCCGCGTACCGGCGATCCTGGTAATTGGCTCCTGGTTTACTCTACAGTTGGTTTATACCGTTTTAGGCCCCATAACGGGAGTAGTAGCGTGGTGGACACATATGACCGGGTTCGCGTTGGGGTTGATATTTGCCCTGTTGGTGCGCGCTTTGGCGCAGATAAAGATTGGATAAAACATGACCAAGCCAGATAAAGAAAAGTTATTTCGCATAGCCTTCCTGAACCACGGCAAGGTATACGAATTGTTCTGCACTGATGTATGTACCAGCGACCTGTTGGGCTTCGTTGAAGCATCAGGGCTGGAATTTGGCGAAAAGGATTCCATGGTCGTTGACCCGACCGAAGAAAAACTGCGTGACGAATTTGATGGCGTGGAGACCTTGCACCTGCCACTGCACAGTGTTTTGCGTGTGGAAGAAGTCAGGAAAAAAGGCCAGGCGGTCATTCGTGACCGCGAGAGTGGCGAGAAAGTTACTCCGTTTCCGGTTCAGCCCGGTAGCCGGCCGCGCAGTTAGCGGCACCCAATTGCTG
>JABDPJ010000266.1 GCA_013042835.1 Lysobacterales bacterium | reverse complement strand
CCGGGATCATCAGCGCGCTGTCGTCGTGGTTAAAAATGTCGATGGCGATGAAAGCTCCAGTCATTTCCTGCTGGCGCTCAGAACACTGGATATCTTCCACCAACACCCGCAGTGACCTGGGCTCTGTCTGAAGGCTAACAGGTTTTTGTGGCCTGCAACTTTACAGTAGGACCAATTAGCTTGAACGGAAAAGTTACTCCTACAGCTGTTGCCCACACACCGAGGTAATATCGTAATCTTGCGGGTCAGGTAACTCACCCCGGGCCACCAATTCCAGAATCATTTTCTCGGTGGGGGTTTGCGTATCCTGTTGCGCGTAGTGCGCGCGTTGTTGCACCACCCAGTCACTGTCCAGCGCCGGGCAATAGCCGGCCATGGTAGTGCGTATGTTCTTCCAGCGCATCGGGCTGTAAACATTGGGATTCCAGGATTCGTCCCATTCCGGCTGGATGTAATCACCGATATCAAAGCTGTCGGAGAAGTGCCAGCGGCCTGCGCGCCGGTAAAGCAGCGGCTGTTCACCATGGCACAACTGCCGGTAGAATATGAACCCCTGGTAATTGGACTCCAGGTCAGCGGGTGAAAATACGCCGGTCATCTTAGTGCCCTGGATCCAGCGCTCAAGATTGACGCCAAATTGAAATAACTCGTGTTGCAGAGCATCTTCTGAAAGTTCTTCCCGGTTTTTCTTCCAGTGTTTGTAATACCACCAGCCTTCGGAAAAAAAATGTGCCAGCTTGTCTGAGCCAAAGCGTATGTCATTGACCTGCAGAGTGGGACTCGGCTGGAGCAGGCGCCCATAATCAAGAGTGAATGTTTTTGCCAGCAGATAATTTGAGCGATAGTCCTTATCTGCCTCGGGGTCACGCGGTATTCTGTCGACCAGGTCGCTGGACAGAATCCACAATTCAATCGGCTGGTATATGGAATGTTGCAAACGTTTTTGCACCTTTCCAACCACGGATTCACAGTCCCTGGAGTCACCGGCAGAGATGGAGTCCAGCGTGAACTCAAACTGTAGTTGCACCCAGGCGTTCAGGTACTGGCTCGAGTCGTCGATGGGTTTCCCCCAGGCGTAAAACTGGTCGGTTTCCAGTGCCCGGGCGGGCGCGCTTGCCAGTGAAGCTGTCAGCAGTATCGGTGGTAGCAGTAAAAATCGCGTTTTCATCCGGCTCAGAAACCCCAGCCAAAGCCGGTCGTTATTATCCAGTCTTCCCCAAACTCCTCGCCGGGGCCTGAATACAACGAGCGCAATACGCCTGCTGAAATATTGAGTCGAATGATTGATACGCTCGCTTCGATACCCGCGAGCGTTTGCGACTGGGGGTAAAGTGAACTGTCACCCCAGGTGCGCAGGACCACCCCGCGAACATTCCAGCCGAAATGAACCGTGTGCATCAGGCGCTTGGTTCGACCGGTTTCGCCGATCAGCGTACCCCAGCCAACGCCAGCCTGGATGCCGTACAGACCCGGTTCAACCTCAAAATGCCAACCCTTGATCGCGCAGCCTATCGAACAATCAATACTCCTGGGTTGTTTTACCCACATTGCGCCCAGGCCGGCGGATAACCGTTGCGTATCATGCCACCGGATTCGCATCAACCCATACCAGCGCCGTTCCATGCTGGTGAGCTCTTCCCGCACCTGCTCCATGGCCTGATCCTGGGCGACGGTTTGTGTATCCGCCGCCGGCTCCCTGGAGGAGTCTTCCGCAAGTGCCTGCGTGCTTAGCAGCACCATGAGCATCAATATGCCTGCGTTGCCCAATTTTGTCGGCTTTTTCACTGGATACCAGTTTCAGTATTTGGTGGTTAAAAGCGGTGAACAGGTTCAGTTTACTCCATTTGCCAAACCGGGTCATCAAGGCTGTCCGGCTGAACCCAATGGTGGTGACAGGCATAGTGAGATCAGGCCGTTGGGCAGAAGTTGAAACATGGCGATACCAATCTGATGTATAAAATACTTTACATAAAGTAAAAAAATACATACAATATGTTTAAAATATTTAACACTCTGGGAGGAGTAGTCATGGTTCTTTCAACAATGTCATTCGAAGAAAAAAGTGTCTGGGTTTCACTGTTGGTCATTCTGTTGGTGTTTACGGGTTACTTTTCACAGACATTCGAAGGGCTGGCAGCAGGTACGCTGGCTAAAAGCACAGCGCTGGCAACGTTTGTCGTGGCTGTAATCGCGGTCATCGTCCTGGAAATCGCTCTCCATATCGTCATTGCAATTTTCAGTCCGAAGGACGCGGACAGTCCGCGGGATGAAAGAGATCGTCTTTTTGCCATGAGGGCGGGTAATATTTCCGGTTATGTCCTGGGTTTCGGTGTGCTGGTTGTAGCCGTGCAAGCACTAATACATGATCATGACGCGCTCTGGAGCGCCAATTTCCTGTTGTTCGCCGTATTTGTCTCGCAGATTGCGAGTTACGCGCTGCAGCTGTTTTACTATCGGCGCGGCTACTGACATGAAGCCAGCGATCAGTAACAACATCAGGAAGCTGCGGTTCGCAAACGGTGAAATGAGCCAGCAGGCGCTGGCTGATGCGATTGGTGTCACCCGGCAGACCGTTTATGCCATCGAGAAGGCAAAATACTCTCCTTCACTGGAGGTGGCGTTCAAAATCGCAAAAGTTTTTTCGGTCACCCTGGACGAAGTATTTCAATACCAGGGTGATTAACATAGGTGGGATATTAGCCGCCCTCGGCTGTACTCAAATGTTTTACCAGGCGCCCGAGCTGCTCCGCCAGAACGCCGTCCACGGCGTCCGCCAATGCGGCTAGATCGGCCTGGCTGAAACCGTACACGTGATACTTCCAGTTTATGTCAGTGCCGCCGTCGTCCGTTGCTGCCAGTGACCATATCATGGTGCCGCTCAAACCGAGTTCCTTTAAGGGCCCAAGCCCGCCGGCCAGGACGACTTTTGAATTTTCTATCCAGATTTCGGTGTTTAGATGGTGCACGAGGCTGTTGTCCCAGCGCTCACACAGACATTGTTTGTTCAGCCGCATATTGGCAGCATCGCCAGAGAAGCTGTGGCCGGAACTCCACCACTGCCCGAGCCCGGCAGTCATGGCTTCAAACACCTGGGCCTTGTTACTGGCGACGGTCGCGTGGTGCTGGCTGATGAAGCCTTCAGAACCGGATACCGCCACCTCGGCCTGCGCTGTTGCTGTCATCATCCCGGTTAAAAAAATACTGATAATCAGACGCATAAGGTCTTCACCACTGGACGTAAAGTGAATAGTCTATAAGATATTATGTGCTGATGCCCGTCCAGACCCGCGGTGAGTTTTAGCCTGCGACAGGGACAGGTCACGGTAACCCCGGTCACTTTGGATCCTGGAGGAAAGACGATGACAAACCAGACCGCAATTCGATTCGGCTATCCGCAAACCCTGCTTCGGGAATACGAACACTGGTTGGTATTGTTGCGCGAACCGCAAGCAACGCTGGGTTCCCTGGTACTGTGCGCGAAGTGTGACGCCACTGAGTTTTCGGCCATTCCAATTGAAGCCCATGCGGAGATGGGCGGGGTTGTGCGCGACATTGAACATGCTTTGAAAGCGGCTTTTGACTACGACAGGATCAACTACCTGATGCTGATGATGGTCGACCCGAATGTCCATTTTCATGTCATACCGCGCTACGCCGAACCACGCAGCGCCTGTGGCCTGACCGTTGCCGACCCTGGCTGGCCTGCACTGCCGAAACTGGCTGAAGCACAGGAGATCACCCCGGCACAACGTGACGCGTTGCGGGCCCTTATTTCCGAACATTGGTGAGCCGGTGTTGAGGCGGTTTTTCTGGATTGTTCTGCTCACCCTGAGCCTGACCACGATCTGCCAGGCAAAAGGCACCTACCTCGGTAAATTGAGCGTCAACCCCCAAGGGCCGGATTCAATCGGCAACCCGGCCGGGCTCTACGGGTCGAACCTCTCACCATTCAGCATTCATAATCCGGCCGGGCGTTATGGTTCGGAGGTTTCGAACGTAAGCGCAACCAATCCGCACGCGACACGCCCACCCAAACTCTATGACAGGAACGGCATTTATCGTGGACGTTTGAGTGCGAATCCCCATCTTCCGGATTCCACGTCAAACCCCTACGGCCGCTATGGTTCGAAGTCCAGCCCGGACTCCATCAACAATCCATATGGCGCCGGTGCGTCCGGCCGCCTTGATAGCCCGAACAATCCCTACGGCGAGGGCATGAGCCTGTATGCGGATGATGATGTTCATGAGAAATAATGAAGCAGGCTCTCATGTCTTACCGGGTATGCGCCTGGCTGAAGCCTGGAGCGATCAGATGAACCCTCACACTCTATTTGCTGTTCTGCCATAATCTGGCAACTGACCTTTCCGGGAGAAGAAAATGTTTAAATTTGTATTGGCCGCAATCCTGCTTGTTATGCCCGCTCTGTCTCCGGCGGATGCAGCAAGCGGTGGACATGGGGAAAATAGTGACACAGCGGTGGCACAGCTAATCGGGGAACTGGGGCTGCGGGAATCTTCCACAGCCGTAAGGGATCTGCCAGGTTGGCGGCCTCCCGTAAAAATCCTGGTCCGCTTGTTGCCCGATGATCAATTGTCCGACTTTCAGGCCGTTGCGCCCGGTGTCGAGCTCGTCGCGGTGGAATCTGTCGAGGAAGCTGTAAAGAATGTTCCAGGCGCCCAGGCAATTCTCGGTTATTGCAGCCAGCAGGTTTTCAGCGCCGAGCCCGCGTTGCAGTGGGTGCAGGTTTACTCGGCAGGCGTTGAACGGTGCCTGGCCAACGATGGCATACGCGAAGGCGACAAGCTGTTGACCAATGGCCAGAAAATCGGCTCACCGGCACTGGCCGAGCATGCCGTTGCGATGATGATGATGCTGGCGCGCGGCCTTGATGTTTACCATTCCAACCAGCTAAAAGGTACCTGGCAAAGGCAGACCGGGCTGGCGAGGGCAGATCATGTAGAGTTGACTGGCAGGACGGTGCTTGTCGCGGGCCTGGGCGGTATCGGAACCCAGGTTGCGAAGCGGGCCCATGCGCTCGGTATGCGCGTGATAGCAACCCGCGGCAGCCGGCGTGAGGGTCCGGACTATGTTGCCTATGTTGGTCTGGCCGATGAGCTGAACCAGTTAGCCGAACAAGCCGATTTTGTCATTAATACGGTTCCATTGACCGATAAGACGCGCGGAATCTTCAACAAGACCTTTTTCGATGCCATGAAGTCCGAAGCATTTTTCATCAGCGTCGGCCGCGGCGCGAGCACGGTAACTGACGACCTTGTCAATGCCCTGGAAGAAGGCTCGATCGCCGGTGCCGGGTTGGACGTTACGGATCCCGAACCATTGCCGGAAGGGCACCCGCTGTGGAGCATGCCGAGAGTCATTATCAGCCCGCATACCGCTGGCAGGTCAGGCCGGTCT
>JABDPJ010000263.1 GCA_013042835.1 Lysobacterales bacterium | reverse complement strand
GTGGTCATGTTTCGTGACATGGCGAAAAAAGTTCTGGCCCGAGATCATTCACCCAACCGCGTCAATATTTATGAAATCATGTCAAAACCGGTTATTTCTGTCGATCCGGACATGGATGTGCGTTACTGCGCCCGTTTGTTTGACCGTTTTGGCCTGTCGCGCGCACCGGTGCTGGAACACCAGAAGATCATTGGCCTGGTCAGTTACACTGATATTGTTCTGAAAGGTTTTGCCTCAGAGCTCGGCTAAATAAATACCATTACATTCAATAATATAAACTGACAATCTGGCTTTCATATCACGTCGCGTCCCGCTTCGGTTGAGCCAGGTTGCGTTTGATTACGCCTGCACTTGAGCTAGATCAAGTGAACGTCAATTGTGGGCGCCATTTCTGTATCAGTTCCAGCCTTTATATTATAAAATACTAATATTAGTTATGAGACTTCTCGAGTGCGAGTTAATGGAACGATATGGAAACGCGAAAACGTAATTGGTTGCCAGGATTTATAGCCATTGTTCTGCTGATCGGGGTGCCGGTCTGGTACTTCACTTCCAGTGCGGAAAGCAAGGTTGATAGTCCCTGGGACAATATGCCCAGAAGGCCGGCGCATGTGGATCACACGAACCTGTTTGACGGATTTGATGAGTTTAAAACAGGTCCCGAAGTCACTGCTGCCTGCCTCATGTGCCATGAAGAAGCCGGTCAGCAGATGTTGCAAACGGCGCACTGGAAATGGGAATCTGAACCGGTAAAAATCGAAGGCCGTGAAGGCCTGTTTACAACCGGCAAAAAGAACACCGTCAATAACTTCTGCATCGGTATCCAGGGCAACTGGGCATCGTGCACCGCCTGCCACGCGGGTTATGGCTGGGATGATGCGGACTTTGACTTCGGCAACCCTGTTAATATCGATTGCCTGGCCTGCCACGACAATTCCGGCATTTATCGCAAGGGATCTGCCGGAAATCCTGTCGATGGCGTCGACCTGTTGGCGGCGGCGCAAAGCGTTGCCGTTCCCACCCGTGAAAATTGTGGTGGCTGTCATTTCCGGGGCGGCGGAGGTAACGCGGTCAAGCACGGCGACCTCGACGAAAGCCTTTATTACCCCACCGCTGAAATCGACGTTCACATGGGCCGCTATAACTTTCAGTGTGTAGATTGCCACCAGACACGCGACCACGTAATTGGCGGCCGTTCCATCAGTGTGAGCGTGGACAACAAGAACCAGATCGCCTGCCGGGATTGCCATAATCCAAAATTGCACGACGATGAGCGCATTAATGCACATACCGATACGGTAGCTTGCCAAACCTGTCATGTTCCTAAAATTGCCGTCAAGCAAGCGACCAAGACGAACTGGGACTGGTCAACGGCGGGAGATGACTTCGAGGAAGAGGACGTTCACCATTATCTGAAAATCAAGGGCAGCTTTATTTACCAGAAGAACCTGCAACCCGAATACCGCTGGTACAACGGACTGGGTGAGCGTTACCTGCTGGGTGACAAGGTCAATGCGGGCGGCAGTACGCTGATAAATGAGCCCAAAGGTGATATCCGCGACCCCAACGCACGTATCTGGCCTTTCAAGATCCACCGCGCCAAACAGCCCTATGACACGGAGTTTGAACACCTGTTGCAGCCGGTAACTTCCGGTAAGGGAGGTTTCTGGAAAGAGTTTGACTGGGATGCCGCATTCCGCCTTGGAGAGGAAGTGACCGGGCTGCCGTATAGCGGCAACTATGACTTTGCAGCGACTGAAATGTTCTGGCCATCGACGCACATGGTCGCCACCAAGGAAAAGGCGCTGCAATGCCAGGCCTGCCATGGGGAAAGTGGAAGAATGGACTGGGCCGCGCTTGGTTATGACGGCGACCCCATCAAGCAGGGTAGCCAAACCCGGGGAAGAACGAGTGAATACGCGGGTGCTGGAAATGACTAGGCAGGGCAAGCACATGAAAAATATCTTTCTGGGCGGCTTGCTGCTGAGTTTGTCCGGTTTTGCATCAGCAGCCAACAGCTTGCACCCTGATGTACCGATTCTCGATGCGCAGGGTAATCTCGTCATTGAGAGCGGCCAGCCAATGTCAGCGATGGTCAGTTGTGGCGGAGCATGTCACGAAACGGCCTATATCGTGGCCAGCAGCGACCATGCAGATGCCGGAGCGAGCCAGTTGGGACGTGGTGAGAATGCCCATGGATGGCAGAAGGGCCCCGGATATTTCGGCGGCTGGAACCCGCTTGCTTACGACACCGATGGGTTGACAGGCAACGATGATGTGGACCTGCAAGCCTGGTTGAGGCGTTACGGCTCAAGACATGTCGGCGGCGGACCGGTGGCGGGCTATGTCGAAATGGATTGCCTGCTTTGCCATACATCCATCATTGACCGTTCCGCCCGTGAAAGTGCCCTTGCCAAGGGTGATTTTGCCTGGGCGAATTCAGCCTCGTTGTCTTCACTGGAGGTCCTGGTCGAGGACAACGGCCAATGGCGGTGGGATGCCTCGAAATTCCAGGCCAATGGTGCATTGCTAAAGGGGCTGCTCGATGTTCACAAGCCCAAAGACGCAAACTGCGCCCAGTGCCACGGCATGGCAAATAATGATCTTGAGACACCGTTGACCATTCCCGCGGATCTGCGTGAGCGGCACAATACAGACCGCACCGGGCAAATCATTTCGCCGCAAAAACTGCTCAACAGTGGTTTGAATATTTCCGGCAAGAAAGAACTGGACTTTCCTTTCGACGTTCACACCGATCGCGTGCTTGGATGTGTGAACTGTCACTATTCGCTCAACAATCCGGTTTATTTCAGGCAACGCGAGGAAAGCCGGCCGGAGCACCTGGATTTTGATCCAAGGCGGTTAAGCAATGCCGATTACCTCGTTCGTCCATTGCACCAGTTCGCCAAGGGTCGCTCGACGCTGGGCCTGGCCGCGGAAACCGAAAACAGCCTGCGGCGTTGTGAGTCCTGTCACGCGGCCGAAAATGTGCATGAGTGGCTGCCCTACAAACAGCGTCACTTTACATCACTAGCATGTGAATCCTGCCATATACCCAGGCTATTCGGCCCCGGCTTGCAGTCGGTGGACTGGACCGTGCTGGACGGGCAGGGGCAGCCGTTGAGGCAGTATCGCAATGTTGCCGGCGACCCGGTTGCCAGTGACAGCCTGATCGAAGGTTTCAGACCCTTGATCCTGCCGCGGCTGAATGCTGCCGGTGATTTTCAACTGGCGCCATTCAACCTGGTAACGTCCTGGTACTGGACTGCCGGTGAACCGGCTCTGCCTGTATCGAGGCAGCAACTGGAAAATGCACTTTTCAGTGGCGGTTCCTATCACCCCGAACTGGTCGCTGCCCTGGACAGCGATGGAGACGGTCAGCTGAGCCGTGACGAATTACGGCTTGATGATGATGGCGGTGTGGCTGCAGTCAGACAGCGGTTGGAAGCGACCGGGTTAAGCGACTTGCAAATCCAGTCTGAAATTACGCCATTCTCAATTAACCACAACGTGGTCAATGGTCTGACAGCTACCAGGGACTGTTCAAATTGTCATGACCGGGATTCTGTGCTGGCTACATCGTTTACGCTTTCCGATTACACACCCGGAGGCGTTCAACCGGAATGGATTGCCCTGGCAGGTGTAGATCTTGCCGGTGAGGTCAGCACCGGTCCGCAGGGCGGCTCAATTTTCATAGCTGACAGCCGCAACGCGGGTTTTTATATTATCGGCCTGCATGGAGAGCGTTGGGTGGACCTGCTGGGCATGCTGATGTTTTTCGGTGTAGCGCTGGGTGTAACCGGCCACTCCGTATTACGCTACCTATCTTCACGGCGCAGGCCCCCTGTTGAGCACGAATATGAGCGTGTCCATATGTATGATGCATATGAGCGCTTGTGGCACTGGTTACAGGCCAGTGCGATCCTGCTGTTGATCTTCACCGGCCTGATCATTCACAAGCCGCATTTTTTCGGCATGTTCAGTTTCCCCTATGTGGTCAATGTACATAACGTTCTCGGTTTTATCCTGCTGACCAACGCCGCGCTTTCGTTGTTCTACCACCTCGCGAGCGGTGAAATTCGCCAGTATCTGCCGGAGCCAAAGGGTTTTGTCGCGCGCTCATTGGCCCAGGCGATGTATTACAGCCGGGGCATTTTTGCCGGCAAACCGCACCCGCTGGAGAAAACCAAGGCCAACAAACTCAACCCCCTGCAGCAGATCACCTACCTGGCGATTCTCAATATTCTGCTGCCGGCCCAGATCATCACCGGTGTATTGATCTGGGGCTTGCAGCGCTGGCCCGATATCGCTGCGGAGTTGGGCGGTCTGCCCGTTCTGGCAACCGTCCATACCCTGGTGGCTTGGGCGTTCGCTGCCTTCATTGTCATGCATATTTACCTGACAACGACCGGTCATAAGCCAATGGCAGGTATCAAGTCGATGATCACCGGTTGGGACGATGTCGAGAAACATCCGGGCCAAACGTTGTCTGATAGTTCGAAAGGAGAGTCAAAATGAGTCAAGTATCAAGGGCCAGGCCCTATATGAACCCCTACCTGGCTGGAACCTTGCTGGGCATCGTGCTGTTCCTGGCGTTTTTTATCACCGGGTCCGGCCTGGGTGCATCTGGAGGCCTGAATCGTTTGCTGGTCTATGTCCAGAATGAGGTCAACCCTGAACACATCGACCAGGTCGCTTACCTGCTGAAGATGGCCGGTGGTAACGCCAACCCGCTGGATAGTTGGATCGTTTTCCTGACCATAG
The DNA here is from genome assembly GCA_013042835.1 of Lysobacterales bacterium. Taxonomy (GTDB): domain Bacteria; phylum Pseudomonadota; class Gammaproteobacteria; order Xanthomonadales; family SZUA-36; genus SZUA-36. Next base: position 6,149 of record JABDPJ010000263.1, on the reverse strand, counting down.
GCACGATCGCCGGCGGTTTGATTTCCGGGTTGCTCGGTCGCCGGATGAAATTTGAAACCAACAAGGGACCGCAGATCAGTAACGGCACCCGCTGGGTCATGGCCTTTATCGGCGGCGCCCTGATGGGTTACGGCGCACGGCTGGCGCGCGGCTGCACTTCGGGTCAGGCGTTATCGGGTGGCGCTGTCTTATCTGTCGGCAGTTGGGCATTCATGTTTGCGGTGTTCGCCGGTGCGTATGCATTGGCCTACTTCTTCCGTAAATTCTGGAACTGAGGAGGATTATCATGGCATCTTTTCCACTTCCTCTCGCTGAACTTTTTGGCCACTGGGGCTCTTATGCAGTCTATGCCGTGATCGGTATTGCGTTCGGCATGACCCTTGAAAGCGCCGGCTTCGGCAACTCAAAATTACTGGCCGCACAGTTCTACTTCAAGGACATGCGCGTATTCAAGGTGATGTTTACCGCCATCATCGTCGCAATGACGCTGGTATTCCTGAGCTCATCGCTCGGCTTGTTGGACTACAACCTTATCTGGGTTCCACCGACATACCTGTGGCCCGGGATCGTCGGTGGCCTGATCATGGGCGTCGGTTTTATTGTCGGTGGTTTTTGCCCCGGCACCTCGCTGGTCGGATTGGCCACCGGCAAGATTGACGCTGTCATGTTCGTCATCGGTGTCTTGTTCGGCATATTCATGTTTGGCGAGACCGTTGGCAATTTTGCAACGTTCTTTGACAGCTCGGACATGGGCCGGTTTACCCTGCCGGAGCTTTTCAATGCCAGCTATGGTGTTGTAGTGCTGAGCATCGTCGTTGTCGCGCTCGCCTTGTTTGTTGTCGCTGAGAAGGTTGAAGCGATGGTCAATGAGCGGCCACAACAAGTCCTTCCCGGCTGGTCCAAACCAGCGGCCGGTGCGCTGGTTGCGCTGGCGGCCGTGGCGCTGGTGATCGGCCAGCCCAGCAATGCTGACCGCTGGCAAGCCATCGAGGCTGAAGCCCAGGCGAAGCTGAATAACCGCGAGGTGCAGATCGCCCCCGCTGAACTGCTGAAGTACATTGACGATACCAAGATCAAGATAGTGTTGCTCGACGTCAGGGATGAGCGCGACTACAACCAGTTCCATATTCGCGGTGCATTACATCTACCCCTGGAGAAAGTCCAGGAGAAGGCAAGGGAATTGCAGTTCGAACTCGCCAACACGGTTTTCGTAACCATGAGCAATGACGAAGCTGCGGCTACTGAAGCGTGGAAGATTCTGAAAGCTGAAAGCTTGCCAAACGCCTATATTCTCGAGGGTGGAATCAACAACTGGTTGAATACCTATGCGGCTGAAAGCCTGGGTGAAGACGATCGCGTTGCCATGAAGCAGCCGGACCAGCTGGCATACAAGTTCAATGCGGCTACCGGGTCAAGGCACCCGGCAGCAGAGCCCAGCCCGCACTTTTTGAATTTGAAGTACGAGCCAAAGGTTATTCTTGAGCTGAAACGCGCTCCCACCAGCGGTGGATGTGGCTAAGAGATAGCGACTTTACTCTGCGAAAAAGACCGGCCCTGCAGAGGGGGCCGGTTAACATACCACATGGTCTTTGAATGTGTTGTCATCGGTGAAGACGCTGATCACGATCTTGTTGCCTGACGGTAAAACCTGCCATATCAGTTCTGACCCGGCGGGACAAACCCTGTCCAGCACCGCGCGTCGCTTGGCCTGGTCGGGGTTCAGCGACTGGGGTACCAAAAACCTCACCCTGATCTCATTGCCATATTCCCTTGCGCCCCTGAATAGCCATCCGCCTGCTGTCGGGGTCAGGCTGTGGACTGGATGCTCTATGTAGTAACTATTGACCAGCGAAACAGACTCGTTAGTGATGGGTCTTGGTTGCCCGCAAGCCGCTAGAAAGAGCATAGGTGCCAAAACGTAAAGAATTTTAGTTTTCATATTGACGCACCTTTTCATCATGTGTTGTCAGTGAATTAACTGTTGACGCTATATCCTGAATAATTAAGTAAAATTTGTTTTGCCTTGGTAAGGATAATGCAAAAATCATGCCGGAACAATAAATCATATAAAAACACTTAGATAGGATTATTCATATGAACTGAAACTGTCGGAATTTCTCATATTTTGTCCATGCGCGTCAGAACAAAATGATAAGAACTGTCAACCGGTGATTATTTGATTGAGCCGTACGAACCGGCGGTGAAACCCGCGAAGTCGCTAACGACAAACGCCATTGACGCGAATGCTGTAGTCCGGTTTGGACCCCTTAGCAGACCACGTGGTCTTTGAATGTGTTGTCATCGGTAAAGACGCTGATCACGATCTTGTTGCCGGACGGCAGTACCTGCCAGATCGTTTCTGACTTGGCCGGACAGACTCGTTCCAGCACCGCGTGTCTCTTGGCCTGGTCCGGGTTCAGGAACCTTGGCACCAGGAACCCCACCCTGATTTCGCGACCGTTTTCCCTCGCGCCTCTGAACAACCATCCACCTGCTGTCGGAGTCAGACTATGAACGGGGTGTTGAACATAGTAGTTGTTGACCCACGAAAGTGCTTCGTGGGTGATGGGTTTGGGTTGCCCGCAGGCACCGAGCAGGAGTGTGGGCAAAATAGCATGCCAAAATTTCATTTTAACTACCCCTCGCTAACACAGGCTTCCTGCCTGATTACACGTTAGATTGTTATACCGGCAAGCTGTCAGGTCTACTGTAAGTTGTTACAGTTCATGGCTTTTCAGGTCGGCGAGGTCTTTCATTGTGTCCAGATCAAAGGCCGCATTTTTCAAGGAAACCGACGTGATCCGGCTGGCGTGATCGGTGAGTAAGGCATGCGCACCCCGGCGGCCATTTAGCGCCTGCAGTTGTTTGAAATACCGGGAAGGGAAGATGACGGGTGGCATATTCCGGCCTTCGGCCCGTGCGCAAACGATGCGATCCGGTTCGGATTCCCATATCTTGATGAGACTCTTGAGGTCCTCTTTACCCACGCGCCATTGATCACAAAACAGCACCATCAGGCCGGTGGCTTGCGGGCTGACCCTGGCTGCGCCGGCTGCGATGGATGTACCCATGCCCTCGGACCAGTTCGGATGTAGCACCCAGCACACGCCGGTTTGCTGCACGGCCTGCTGCACAGCGTTGGCCTGGCAACCTGTAACGACGATGATTTCACCGGGGCCGATTGCAAATGCCTTGTCAACCGTTCGCTGGATCAGGGTCACGCCACGATACTCTACCAGTTGCTTTGGCCGTCCCAGTCGGTCACTGGCCCCGGCTGCGGGAATCAGGATGCTGAGTCCGGGGTAACCCATTTCCTGCGGTTTCATGCCCCGTCCGGCGTCAGCATGCGGCCGTCGCGGCCATTCAGGCAGGCATGAATTTCAGAGATGATCGCCAGCGCGATGGATTCGGGCAGTTCCGCGCCAATGTCCAGGCCGGCAGGGCCGTAAACAAGGGCATCGACCGCGCCTATCTCGCCGAGCAGGCGATCCCGGCGCGCGCGTGGCCCAAGCAGTCCAATATAGGTCAGCGAGGCTTCAATAACCTGTGCCAGGTAGGAACGGTCATGTCCGAGATGGTGTGTCATCAGAACCGCCGCATCTACGCTCTCGAGGTCGATATGCCGGCAGAGTTCAGCCGGTTGCAGCACCTTGACCCTGCAGGTGGCCGGAAAGCGGTCGGCGCGCGCAAATCCGGGCCTGTGATCCACGACCGTGCAATCCCAGCCCATTTCCACCGCCAGGCGGGCAACCGGCACGGAATCGGGGCCTGCGCCACAGATCAGCAGGGCAGGGGGTGGCATGATGGGTACCAGTAACAGGTCGACTTCACCCTCGGCGGTTTTCAGGCTGTCGTGCCAGTAACGCCTCGACATGTCGTGCCCGCCCGAAAACCCCGAGACTTCCGATGCAAGCAGGCTGCTCAGCAGTTCCGCTTTGCCCTCAACCAGGCCGTTGCCACAATCCAGGGCAAAATCACCTGGCCGAAAGTCGTCATCAGTACTCGCGGTAACCAGGCTCAGCAAGCCGCTTTTTTTCGCTTCCAGTGCCCTTTCCAGGGTTTCAAGAAAGCCAAACCCATCTTTCCGATCGATCCGTTGTAACAGCAGGTGGATGATACCGTCGCAGCCGAGACCGAGACCGAAGGCAAAGTCGTCCCCTTCGCTCATGTCGTAAACCACTTTGCGGGGCTGGCCGTCGGCAAAAACGTCACTGGCCTGTGTGGCGAGGTCGGCCTCGAGGCAGCCTCCTGAAATCAGACCCTGGTGACTGCTGTCGGGGGCGATGAGCAGCATGGCGCCGGGCTTGCGGTAGGTGGACCCTTCAGTGGCAATGACTGTGCCCAACACCAGCGCGTCATCGCGCCGGTGGTCACAGAAGAACTTGAGGATTGCGGACAGGCCGAGGTGCATATTTTCAGACTACCTGTTGGATTTTGATATTTGTTTCCTGGCTTCCAATAAGGGGCGGTTAATTGCTCCATAAAAGCGGGTTATGCCATGGGGACCAGCCGCGTGTTTAGACGTTTTCGCCAGCGCCGGCTTGCGTTGATCCACTCACGCCCGGCCACTTCATGGTCATGGGCCTTTAAGCACCGTAATACTACTGTTGCGCACATCAGTCCAGCAATTTGTGCCCGTATTTACCAGCCACCACCGCCGCCACCACCACCGCCACCGCCGGAGGAACCGCCACCACCGGACCCGGATGAAGATCCTGGCGGCGATGAAGATGCGGCAATCGCCGATGAAAAGCTGCTGTTAAACTCGCTGCCAAGGTGATCCAGCGCGTTTAAACCGCTGTGCCTGCCCGTGTACCATGCCGGGTGATAGCTGGATTTTTTCGCCAGGTCTTCGGGGAACTCACGGGCAAATCTCTCGCACCAGCTGTTCTCCACACCGAGGGCAAAGGCAAAGGGTAAAAACGTTTCAAAGACCTCGGGAGTCAACTGTGGCGAACGCATGTGCTCCAGGCGGTCTTGCTCCGCGGTATCAAGGTACATCCTGAAACCTTCAATCTCATCCATGATCTGGCGGCCGGCGGGCGTCGGTGCGCGCATCAGGAACAAAAACGTCAGGTGCATGGCAACCGACAGCACGGCAAATGTGACCCAGACGAGAGGACCGCCTTCCAACTGGCTTGCAACGATAGCGGCAATGACCGTTATTCCTAATGCTGGTAGCGCAAACCTAGAGTTAAGGTTGAAAACACGCCCCAGGTGTTCGGCCTTGAGGGCCTTTTTCAGTCCGCTGCGGGCAGTCATGAATACCCGGTAATTTTCCTGATCAAGTTCGACCTGCATGCCTTCCTTGAATATCTCTTTCAGTACGGCGCGCTCACCCTTACTGGCCCCGGCGGTCCTGGGTTCCCTTTTTTGCCTGAGGATGAAATCCTCATCATCTTCATTGATTTCCAGGTAACCCTTGACCCCAAGATTGACGACGGCTGCGGAAAACGCTTCCTTGTTGAAAGACATTTTGCGGATGTAACTGCAACCGGCCGGTGTCAGGCCCGTGGGTGGCTCGAAGCGCGGGATGACGACACCTTTTTGCGGATCGCGCCCATAACGGTTCCAGGCCCACAAGTACCAAGCCAGGGGTGCCAGCAGGCCAATCAACAACACCAGGGCCGAACCGTTGTCGTTGAGGAAGTAATTGATCTTTTCAGGAATGGAAGGTTGCTCGACGATACCCTTGGGCCAGCCCAGCGCCACGGTGAACCCTTCGCGCGCCTGCAAGGCCTCTGTGGTTTCGAACATGACCGTTTGGGGACCCGTGATGTTCGATCTGGCCTGCTGACCGCTCGATCCCTGACGGCCGGTATAAACGGCTCGGCGCAAGTTGTCGGCCTGCACAGGTGAGGGCAGCGTTATTCGCGCGCTGGCCTGGTCGATTGGAAAGGCCCAGCCGTTACCTGTCACGTTCCAGTACAACTCGTCGAAGTCTTCAAAAAAGCCCAGTTGGCGCGTTGTTCGAAAGCGCAGGCGGTACTCGTGTACGCCGCTGTCCAGCATGCGGTTGGCACTGCCGATATAGATTCGTATGCCATTGGAGCGCTTCTCCGTGTGGTACGGCTCCGGACTGCCGTTGCGTTGAATCCCCAGGATGTCGAGGCCAACGCGGACCCGGTTGTTTAACCGGTCCCTGTAAC
>JABDPJ010000257.1 GCA_013042835.1 Lysobacterales bacterium | reverse complement strand
AAATGTAGTTCCGCTATACGCTCGAAAGCAGATGCACACCAAATGAGAGTTGCTGGAGGAAAGTTGCGGCATGATGGAGTTCCGCGCGCTTACGAACCTTATTCTGTTCGGCCGAAAAGCTCGAGTTCGCCGCCAGCAACAGTGCGAGAATGATGAGTCTGTTCATTGGCCTGTAGTCTCCCCCATTTTACGTCCTGGCTTACCGCCAACGGCTCAACTAGCGCACAATTGTTGACAGGCCGGAAAGGGTCATTTTTTGCCATTCAAAACTAGTATAGCTTAATGGCAGCTTTTGGCAGTAAGCCGCCGTTAAACCTTGGATGAAATGTAGTTCCGCTATACGCTCGAAAGCAGATGCACACCAAATGAGAGTTGCTGGAACTTGAGAGACTGCTTTCGGCCATGAACGTTTATTGACCGCTAGGTAGCGGTAATCACGCCAAAAAACAACCTGGTTCCGTTACCTAGCGCATCTCGGAAGTTGAATGGCAGAGGCCGCTCAGTTGGGCGCCTGCCTATTCTCACTGTTCGAGCAGAACGAACTTCCTCCGCCCCGAGAACGACGGCACGGTCAGTTCCGGTACTAGTCGCTTCCGTTGGCCACGGGCCATCCCTGATCGTCCTTATCGTACCAACTCACGCTGCGGGTTCCGGCAGGCTCGTAGCCGTCGACTAGGGTTACGGCGGCGGTAACGGACAATCGAAAGCCGGGTCCACGACACACCTGTAGAAGATCCGGAATTGCTCCACCGCCGGGAAGAGCGGGGGGATGGTCGCCATGATGTCCGCCTCGCTGTAGTAGTCCCGCGAGTAGTACGCCTGTGTGCTCCAGGGCTCGAACTTGAGGATCGACATGCCCTTGGCTTCGTAGGGCACACCGTCGAATTTACCCTCCATCGTCCACGTCGCCGTGTACACGTTGCCGACCAGCATTTCATCCTCGACCGTGGTGACCAGGTCGGGCGAACTGGCGAAGAGCCGCGCGAAGAAGGGCACCAGCTCGTCGAAGCCATCGATGTAGACGATCGGATCGTAATACTGGTAATCGTAGGCATAGTATTGCAGCAGCGATTGCCAGTTCGCGGCATTGATCTCTACAAGCGCGCGTCCGACATTGAAACGATCCCGGCGCAACCTGATAATGGAACGAGTGTTGCGGCCGTACTTGTGCGGTGCCGATACGTCAGCCAGGGGCGTCGTTTCGGGAAGGGCGTCGGTCGTGGCCGGCGCAGGGGGGCACCCCAACTCAGGGGTTGGATTGACGGCGCACCGGTAGTACCAGCGGAACCCCTCGACCGCGTCACCGAATCCGGGGGCATTGGCCATGATGTCGCCTTCGGTGTAGTAGTCCCGCCAGTAGTAGACCTTTTTGCTTAAGCCACGGAACTTGATGATCGACATGCCCTTGGCTTCATAGGGCACCACACCGTTGAAGGTGCCGACCATCGTCCAGGTCGCCGAGTACACGCCGCCGACCAGGGTTTCGTCCTCGATCGTTGTGACGAGGTCCGGTGAGCTGCCGTAGAGGCGCGCGAGGAACTCCGTCAAGTCATCGATGCCGTAGACGTCGACGATCGAATCGTGGTACTCGATATCCTTGGCGTAGTAGCGCAGAAGCGTGGTCCAGTCCACGTTCTGAACCTCGAGCATGCCGCGACCGATCTCCAGTTGGTCCTGGTAGAGCCGGCTCAATCCACCGGCCTCCGCATCGTCAACAACAGGAAGGAGCATGAATATGCAAGCGAAAAATAAAGTTATGGTGGTGGGTTTTCTCATCGGCGTTCCCCTCTGTCTGATGTGGCGGTGGGCCAAATCGACCCTGCACCAATCGGAGGCTGTTCGGTTATGTGATGCCGATTGTGTGCATTATCTATGAATACACCAGCGATGGAGCAGCGGTCTCTACGCCATAATCGAGTATATTGAAGTTGTTATGTCACTACAAATTACATGCATTTGCCATGCGCCATACTGAAGTTCTGCTTGGGGTCGGAAACGGAAATTAGCCCTTTTAAAGGTCAATGACCGCTTCTCTAATCGGGCTCTGATGTCAAGTTTAGAATAACTGTAATTGGATTCTAAGTTCCAAAAAGAAGAGTCGTCAGTCACTGGCGGCTCCTTTTTATTTGTCTACAAAAAGTGTTCTTCTAGCCGGAAGCCGGCATAAACCCAATAGTGATTAGTATTTGGCGAACGTTTGCATTAATTGAATACAGCAGAGAGTCTTGAATGCGGTAAGGGGAATGTAGTTTTGTCGTGAAGTATTAGAAGAAAAAGTACAAGTAATTTGTAATGAACTGGCAAAGTCGACAACCCACTTTCTAATTAGTGGAAAATATCGTGCTCTTTTATCGGCAATCAGTTACTCGTATTGCTCGAGGGAGCGATTGAGCTGACGGTGCACCAGCAGAAACGTCGCGCGCTTTGCAAATTCCTTCAGCTTCAGGGCACCGATATAGGTGGCCGTGCTGCGCAGTGAGCCAAACAGTTCATCAATGAAGTCGTTGACGTCCCCCTTGTAGGGCAACAGTACCTCACGGCCTTCGCTGGCCCGGTGCTTCTCAACACCGCCATAATGGTGTTGCATGGCCGCCTTTGAACTCATGCCATAGTACTGCTTGAATTTCTCGCCGTTTTTCTCCACCAGCACACCACCGGATTGCGAAAAACCGGAGAAAAACTGCCCGCTCATCAGGAAGTCGGTACCACCACAAAACGCCTTGGCCGCGTCGCTTGGATACACGGCGCCGCCATCGGACATAACCAGGCCTACACCGGTCTCAGGGTTGCTGATGCCATGCGCAGCATCGGCGCACTCTATAATGGCACTGAGTTGCGGATAACCCACGCCTGTCATCCTCCGGGTCGTACAAGCGCTACCGCTGCCAATACCGACTTTAACGACGTCGGCGCCGCGTAACAGTATCTCTTCGGTTATTTCATTGGTCACGCAATTACCGGCGACAATCGTGTGTTTCGGACACAGCGCGCGCAGTTCCTCGACCTTCAGAACGAACCTTTCCAGGTAGGCGTTGGGCACATCCAACACGATAAAGTTGAAATTATCACCGAGACCCGCATCCAGCACCTGCTCGAGCTTGTCAAAATCCTCGTCACGAATCCCCAGCGAATAGGCAACAAAATCAGGCTGGTCAAATGTACTGAAAAACTCCTGCAGATCCTGCACCGAGTAATGTTTGTGTAAAGCCGTCAGCATTTTGTGGGCAGACAGGGCGCGCGCCATCTCGAAGGTACCCGTGGTGTCCATATTGGCAGCCACGACAGGCACGCCCGTCCAGGTGCGCCCGCTGTGCATAAAAGTGAAGGTTCGCAGCAGGTCAAAATTCTTCCGGCTGGTAAGGGTGCTGCGCTTCGGGCGGATAAGCACATCGTTGAAGTCCAGTTTTACATCGTTTTCAATTCTCATGCGGGCACCCTATCCAGTATCCGGGATTTCCTGTCAACTCAGGCATCAAATACCTGTGTAGATGTTACAGCATCATGACGCAATTGACCCGCCAGGCGCCACCTTATTAAACAATTGATACAAGCAAATTTGATTTTGCCCGAGTCACTGATCACAATAAAACCTCTGAACCCATTCATCCGCGGGCCGTAAGTAATGGAATACGAGTTGGACAGGACGTTAACGGGCGGAATCAAAACAGCATGAAGACTGAAATGCGATCTTTGCTGACTGCTGTTTTATCCCTGGTTTTTGCCGCATTATTCATGGCCGGTTGCAGCCTGTGGCAACCACAGCCCGGCGTGGTCAGCGAACGCGCCTCGATGCAGAATCAACGGACGGCGAACACTCTGCAAGCGGTACAGGACCTGGCAGAATCCGACGCCCTGATCAGGCTGGACAACCGCTGGCTGAGCAGGCAGTTTGAAACAGTAATCGAACAACGGATCAGCTCGGCCGAGCAATTCAGTTTGCGCAAGCTGAAACTGGAGTATGCGAGGCAGCTGATCTGGATCGAAGCTGACATTGAGGTAAGCGACGGTCAGGGCAATGTTATTTTCGCAATAGTATCCGGTGAGGTTCGACTCATTTTCAATCCTGGCCATTTGGAATGGTCGCCACGCTTTAGCCGGATTGAAATCCGTTCCAGGGACTTTAATTTTGCAGACGGCATCTACGCCGAACCCGTCGACGAACTGAACCAGTACGTGCTCCAGGGTTTCAATGCAGAGGTTGCCGATGCAATCATTCAAAGTGGCGACAATCTGATACCTTTGAATCCCTTTCCCCTGGGTGAAATCCAGGTTGGTGCTGCCCTGCCCGGTTTTAACCGCGCACCCGCCAGGCACACGCGGTCCCTGCGAGGGATATTCATGGTCACCGGCTACGCGATGCTGATAGAACCATCCACGACAACCATTGCCGTTGACATGACTTTTCTCGCAGACCTGTCAACCTGCCCTGCCGATGTCACGATTTCACGCGCTTTATTCACTGGTGAAGTCGTCTCACGTGAGCCGGTGGGTGTTGTTACCAGCATCGATGAGGGGACGAATGCGGCTTATTTTTACTCAGAAATTGCCGACGCCAAACGTCCGCTAACCATCATTCATTACTGGTTCGCCGACGGCGTACCGGTGGCCGTTGAAGAACTGCCGGTTGGACAAAGCGAGCGCTGGAGAACCTGGTCAGCCAGGGGAGAGATTGAAAGTAAAGCCGATCTCTGGGAGGTGCTGGTGGTTGAAAAGGAGTCCGGCTGCATTCTACATTCCCAGTCGATTCGCTCCACCGAAGCGGCCAGTGAAATGGAGGCTGTTGACGAATTGCAGGCGGCACGATCTTTCGAGAGCCTCAAGCAAAGCTTCAAGCAACGGGTCAGCGGATTTTCAATTACCACCGATAAGCCGGACATCGCCCTGGTTGAGGTCAGGCGCCCTTTCCTTGTCGAGGTGGTGCAGGCGGCACTGGCTGACCTGAGTATCGATGCTGATTTCGACGCGACCGCTTTCGAGACAGGCCAATATCTTGCCAGGCTCCAACCCTTCGACGAAGAGGAAATCGTGTGCGCACGGCGCAGTTGCCCTGAAGCACCTTTGTGCAAGGCAAACCTGGCACAATGCAAGCGCTTCCGTGACACACGCGACTGTTCATCCTGCCTGTTTCGCAACCCCCTTAACAACCGTTGTGTAAAGGAGGCTGTCGATCCCTTGTGCGAGGCATCGCGAAACCGGCAAAATGCCAAGTACGAGGCCGACAGGACCGCCTGTATCGAAACGGCTGAAACGGCAAAACGCGAGTGTGACCGCTTGAACGCGCAGGCCTTGCGCAGTTGTCAGATTGAATCGGAGTTTGAAGACAATGTATGCGACCTGGTCAGGACCGGCCTGGGTTCCATGAAGTCCGGAGCGCCATTGGCGCACGTCAGCGCTGAAACCCGCGTCAATGGAAAACTCAGCGCCAATTTCTCCAACTTCAGGATTGAGGGTGACCTCGACGGCTTGAAACTCGATATGGTTCTGAAACCTGACCTAAAGCTTGCCGGCGAATTGCATTTTAGCCCTGCCAGCATCAACCGTCCGCTGGCCGATTGTATCGTCGCCTGGAGTTCCCCATTCGATAGCCGGTTTGTCACCGCGCCCACGGTTAATAATTTACTTAGCAGTTTTGAGCAAAACCATAGCACCTTGACGGCCAATTGGTCGGGCTTCGGTTTGACGGTCGAGACCAGGCCCTCACCTCTGGAAGCGGTGTTTGTCGGCAACCCGCAAATGCTGGCAGGCTGCGGTATCGGCCTGACGGTAGACCAGGTAGAGAAGGCGTTCAGTGGTGAGGATGAGGCGTTTTTCCGTGGCCAGATGGAACTGGAGATCCAGCCGCTGCCGAGCAAACTACACTTTGCCCCTGCCACCATTGAACTGGGCGGCAATGTCTACAGTGCGGAAGCCACGCTATCTGCCGCGCACCTGCGCTATCGGATCGGGGATTAAATCACCGTTCTGGCGTCCCTGTTGAACGGTGACGGTACTCTCACTCCTGCCGGTCACTGAACCTGAAAACGCTGGATGCTTGCTTCCTTGCAAACATACAGCGTTCGGGTTACGCGTGGTAACCGGCAACCCTTTCCAACCGCCTGAAATCTATATCGGCCACCGATTGAGACAAACAGGCGGTGGTCAGGGCATTGCAGGGTTCCTGATGCACTTGGGAAGTCAGCAAGGGGTAAACTGAACTGGTGTTCAGGAACCACGAGTTTATGGTAGTACGCAGCGCTGAACAGATACTGAAACAAACATGAAAAGCACTTAAATATTTAGTGAAACCCGAGTGATACTATGCCAGCCGGCATGCCTGACTACTCGCTCGAAGCAAAGACTTCCCGGTAACACCAAACCTCAGCTGAAACGGACGGACGGCCTGGCTAGGCCCCGACATTGAGGCGGTAACCCAATCCACGCACCGTCTCAATCATCGATTCTTCGCCCTTGACGTCAATTTTCTTGCGTAGCTTGCCGATGTATACATCCACGACATTGGTCAACGGATCCATATTGAGCCCCCAGACATTGCTCAGTATGCGCTCACGGCTGAACAGCGTGCCCGGGTTACTCATCAGCAATTCGATGATTGCCAATTCCTTGGCGGTCATTTTGACTTCCTTGCCATCCACGGAGAAACGCAAAGACTCCCGGTCAAACGCCAGCCTGCCGACCGCCAGGGATTCTTCATCACTTCCGATTTCCGTGCTACGCCGCATAACGGTTTCAATCCGCGCCAACAGTTCCTCGAAAGAGAAAGGCTTGGTCATGTAGTCATCGGCGCCCATGCGCAAGCCGGCAATGACGTCGTCAAGACTATCCATGGCAGAAAGTATGATCAGGGGAGTATTGATCTTGTTCATGCGCAATTGCTGGCAAATATCGCGGCCATGGATACCGGGCAACATCATATCCAGCAAAATCAGGTCGAAATCACCTTCGAGCGCCAGGGACAAACCGGTCTCACCATCATTGGCCACGACGCAGAAATGGCCTTCTGCGCGCAGGCCGCGCTGCAGAAAATCGGCGATACGGGTTTCATCTTCAACAATCAGTATTCTCATGCAACTGCCTTCATTTTTTCTTCAGCGGGGAGAACCACGGTCGCTAATGCGCCTTCACCCGGTTTGCCTTCCAGTGTAATGCTGCCCTTGTGCGCCTCGACGATGGCCTTGGCAACGGGCAGGCCGAGGCCGGTGCCGCGGGCATGGCCCTGCGCCTGGCCACCACGGTAAAAGCGCTGAAACGCCTGCCGGGCCTCCTCAGCGGTCAGTCCGATGCCGGTATCCCGAATTTTTGCAACGATGTCATCATCCCTGCGCTCAAGACTCACAGTCACCTTGCTGCCTTCCGTGGAATAGCGCAAGGCATTATCGATCAGAATTGAAAATACCTGTCGTAAACGACCGGCGTCGCCCATGACGGTCGCATTGTTATCATCGAATTTCTGTTCGATGCTGATCTTGTTTTGTTCAGCTTTGCTGCTGAAGTCCGTGCAGGCGGCGTTCAACAGGTTGCCGATGGAAACCTGGCGTATCTTCAGACGCGGTTCACCCGCATCAGCCCGGGCGATGAACAACAGGTCGTCGACGAGGCGCGTCGTCTGGTCCGCCTGTTCAATAATCCGCGCCAGGGTTTCCTGGTACTCGGCCTTGGTCTTGATTTTGCCTCGCAGTGCAATCTCGGACTCACCCCTTATCACGGTCAGCGGGGTGCGGAATTCGTGGGATATATCGGCCAGCAATTTGCGCCTGTTCTCGTCGACCAGTTCCAGGATCTCGTTACTGGTCTTCAATGCGCGCGTGCGTTCTTCAACGATCGCCTCCAGCCGGATGTTCGAATCGCGCATCGCGGCCCGGTGATCGGCCAGTTGCCGCGCCATCGTATTAAACGCTTCACCAAGTTCGGCAAACTCTTTTTCCTGCAACTCGGGAATCCGGTGACTCAGGTCGTCGTTGGTGAGTGCCTGGGCACCGCGGTGTAACACGTTGACCGAACGAGTCAGGCTGCGCGAGAAAAGAAAGGCGATGAGAGCCGTCAGACCTGCAAGCGCCAGCATGAAAAGCGGCAATACTCCGGTAATGTAATGCGCCAGGGACACCGTTTCCGCGTTCGCATCCCTGAGTTCTTTGCTGCGCGTGGCCAGTGTTTCGACCATCAGGTCGTTGAATATTTCCGCTGTTCCATCACTGCGCAGTCTTTGCGCGGCCGCCTGTGCATCGTCCAGGCGCTGATCGGCCAGTGCCAGCCTTATTTCCTCACCTGAAGCTATGATGGACTCCACCAGGCTCTCCATCTCATTGAGCACTTCCATCTCGTCGGTTTCGCCACCCACACTGCGCAGCGCACGCTCGTCTTCAAGTGCCTGCCGGATGGCTATGATGGAAGAACGCATGACCCTGGCATTTTCATGCCAGCGGGGTAAGTCGCTGATGGCGCCATTGGCTACGCTCTCGTCGATCAGGCTTAACTTCAGCGCGGTCTGTGTAGCGAGCGTACGGTGACCGTTCAGAACGGAGTTGGCAATGGTAATTCGTTCGATGTCGTATTCGAACCAATGCACACTGTCATAAAAATACCAGGCCAGTGCCAGGGTCACCGACAGCATAGCGCCAAATGCAAGGTGCAATTTACGACTGAATCGCGTCTTCATCACTGCCATCTCAGAATCCTGAAACCCTGGTTCCCTCCAGTAAGTCTGGCTAAGGATACCAAACAATATACAAGTGCAATAGAATGGCGCTAAAACACAACAAACCCAAATCGTGGAAAGACTCCCGCTTGAAGCTGTTAATAATATTTAATCCCAAAGCTGCCTATGGCCGTTCGGTAAAGAAGCTGGAACACATCAAGTCGAGGTTTGCCGGTCTTGGCATCGACGCGAAATTCCTGCCGACCGGGCATCCCGGACATGGTAAGGAACTTGTTGCGGGCATGGACCTTGCCGCGTTCGATGGCCTGGTGGCGGCGGGCGGCGACGGCACCCTGTTCGAGGTCCTCAACGGCCTCTATTCACACCCGAAAGCTGATCGAATTCCTGTCGGTCTGATCCCGATTGGCACCGGTAATGCTTTCGCCCGCGAGCTGGACCTGGAGCCAGACGCCTGGCAGGAAGCAGTCGATTTGCTTCACCGGGGCCAAACCCGTTTGATTGACGTGGTGGAAGTCAAAGCAGCTGACCTGGGTTTTTACTACCTCAATACCCTGCACATGGGTTTTTCCGTCACTGCCGGGCTGGTCGCACAAAAGCTCAAGTTTTTCGGCCGGGCAGCTTACACGATGGCAACCCTGTGGCAGGTACTGAACAAACGAAGCTATCCGCTGGTGATGGAAATTGATGGCGCCGTCGTGCGCAGCGACAACGTTTTTGTCACCATCTCCAACAGCCGCTACACCGGCACACATTTTCTGATTGCCCCGGGCGCCAGCATCGACGACGGGTTGCTGGATGTTACGCTGTTGCAGGACCTGAGCCGCCGGCGCTTGCTGCGGCTGTTTCCCACCATCTACTCTGGCCGCCATGTTGGCTTCGAAGAGGTTTCCGTGCAGCAGGCGAAACACATCCGGATCCTCTCACCACCGGGAATGCTGCTGGGGCCGGATGGTGAATTTGCCGGCAAGTCGCCGGTTGACATTTCCTGTTTGCAGCGCGACCTGGCGATCTTCTGCTGAGCAACGACGGCCAGGGACACCTCAGCACTGACGCCAGGCTGGCGAATTTTACTGATCCAATGGTTATTTTCGCTTATAAATTCCACATCCGGGCTCGAAACCCTGCAACCTTTTGCCCCGGAATGACATCAAACCCATATGACCAAGTGCAATGGGACCCCGGAGGCAGCCTGCGAGTTTTCTGGCTTCTTTCTTGCATTTATCCCGCTACGAATCACTCGAACCTGATGAGGATCAAGACCAATGAGAACATCAATGACTAACACGTACCGGCTCTGGACACCTTTGTTGACTGGCCTGCTGCTTTTTCTACTCAGCGCTGACGCCTTTGCCGGCCCCTGTAAGTACGACAGGGATTTTGATCTGACGCTTGACGTGTCATCCAGCGAAACATTGTCAATACTCGCTGCGGCCGGTGATCTGGACGTAATTGGCGTATCCGGATTAGAGGAAGCGGTCATCAGCGGCAAGCTGTGCGCGTCAAAGGAAGAATGGGCTCAAGAAGCCAGTATCAACACCGAACCCGGAAAACATGCACGCATTGAAGTTAGTCTGCCCAGCACTGACGGCGGCTGGTCGATTATGGGCAGCAGCTATGTCTGGCTGGATTTACGGGTTGAAGTACCCGATGACCTCGCGCTCGAGGTGAAAGACAGCAGCGGCGACGTGTTTGTAAAAAATACCGCTGCCGTGCAGATAGATGACAGCTCCGGTGATATCGAAATCGACAATGCGCACGGAACAGTTGTGATTAATGATTCCTCCGGAGATATCGAGGTTGACCAACTGGCGGGCGACCTGACCATTGAATCTGACAGTTCAGGCGATATCGAGGCGGACGGTGTCGATGGAAACATACTGGTCGAGAGAGACAGTTCAGGTGATATTGACGTCATGGATGTAACCGGAAACGTTGTGGTGGAGCGCGATTCATCAGGGGATATCGACGCCAGCGACGTTGGTGGTGACTTCCGTGTGCTTAAAGACGGCAGCGGTGGAATCCGCTCACGTGATATCAGCGGCGAAATCCAGATACCTGACAAAGACTGAAGCGGGCAACCATCTCTATTCAGCTTTAAGACACCGGGTGTCCGTGCAGACCACGGCGCCCAGTGTCCAGCTAACGTCGCTCTTCTCAACACTGTGGTTCACACCGAGGGTATCCAGCACGTTCTTCAGATAGACGGCGCGGAAACACGCTGAATCCGGTTGAAAACTACTTTCAATACCCTGCCGGCAGTAGTCGTCGACATCGGTATCCTGCATGTAGCTAAATGCAGCGCTGATATACCAGCGCAACTCCCCTGCGGGGCCGATATTTTCCGCGATGCCGGCAATCGCTGCCAGGTAACCTTCCATGCCCAGTGCACAATCCGCAGCAGTCCAGCCGGGGTCGAAGTTACCGGAACCAACCTGGCAAGCAGGCAGATGCGCATATTTCTTCCAAGCCTCATCCTGCCCCCAACCCAGCAGCGACTGGCTGTAAATGGGCAAAGTCCCGCCTTTTACCTTTACCGGCCTGGACGCCTCGCAATCCCTGCATGGAAATGTCACCTGCATGGAAGCGCCGCCCATTTCGGCGAGTCCAAAGTTGCCATCGGGCTCTGCCTGTCTTTTAGTCAGCCAGGCGAACAGGCCCTCCTCGTAGCCCGTCAATGTGCGTGCGGTGACGTCAACCTGTAAGGCAGCACTGAGCTTTTGATCAAGCATGTGCCAAAGCTGGCTGCTGGCCTGTGGGCGCAGTTGCTCGGCCATCCGCATTCCGGCCGTCGCGTACACAGCCGCGGATTCGATACGGCATTGCTTCTTCCAGTCGAAGGCTGGCCATTCCTGCTCACCAGTGCTGCCGGCCGGACCATCATGGCGCAGGTCTTCCAGCGCCATGACAATATCACCGACAACGGCGCCGGCATCCTGCATGGTTTTGCCGCGGATGCCACGCACGGGGTCAGCCAGGGCGTCCGTGACCGGTCCCCTGTGTCCTTGCCAACCGCTTGTTGTTCGTTGGTAGACAAACAGCCGGGTCGCGCTGCTTCCAGCATCATAAATGATGTGACACGCGGGCAGTTGGCCGCCGTCACGACCCTGTCCGGTTATACCGGCACAGCCCGCCAGCAACAGTCCGAGCGCTGCCGGCAACCAGGCTAAACGAACCCGGCAGCCAACTACCGGGTTGGCCCAAAAACACCAATCCTGGCGCTTCATGGGCCGCTTACCAGGCGTTGGCATCAGCTCTCATCCAGTCCGCCCGCCACTCTTCCGGCACGGTTTCAACATTCAACAGGCAGCCGGCACGCAGCGATGGGTACATCTCATCGTAATGCCTGACTTCGGCTCCGCCAACGCGCTGGTGAATATGGTGTGGGCGCAGGTCTTCGAGTTTTTCCAGGCCAGCCGCAGCCAGCAACTCCAGCAGGCTGTCAATCATCTTCTTGTGATAGCTGGCGACCCGACGCCCCTTGTCGCCGATATCCAGGGCCCGGTAACGGGCCGGATCCTGGGTTGCTACGCCGGTCGGGCACTTATCCGTATTGCAGCTGCGTGACTGGATACAGCCGAGCGCGAACATCATTGCACGTGCCGCATTCACGGTATCCGCACCCAGCGCCAGTAATCGGGCGACGTGAAACGCCGAAACGGCCTTGCCGGCGGCGACCAGGCGAATATCCCGGCGGAGGCCGATACCCCGTAATGCACGGTCGACGAAAATCAACCCATCCCGTAATGGCGTTCCTACCGAATTGGTCAGCTCCACCGGCGCCGCTCCAGTTCCACCTTCAGAACCGTCTATAGTGATGAAATCCGGTCTAATATCGGTCTCGAGCATGGCTTTGCAAATGCCCAGGAATTCAGATTTGCTGCCGATACACAGCTTGAAGCCCACCGGCTTGCCGCCCGATAACTCCCGCAACCGGGCAACGAATCGCAACAGGCCGTCCGGTGCATCAAAGGCCGAGTGCGCCGCTGGTGAAACGACATCCTGGCCCATGGGTACTTTTCGTATGGCAGCTATCTCCTCGGTCAGCTTGGCGGCCGGAAGAATCCCGCCATGGCCGGGTTTTGCCCCCTGCGACAATTTGATTTCGATCATCTTGACGATGTCCAGGCCGGATGTTTCTGCAAACTGTTGTTCATCAAACGTACCGTCTTCATGGCGGCAGCCAAAGTAGCCCGAGCCGATTTGCCAGACAATATCCGCACCAAATTTCCGGTGATAGGGACTCAAGCCGCCCTCGCCGGTATTGTGGGCGAAACCACCCAGCTTCGCGCCCTTGTTCAGGGCCATGATCGCATTCTTACTCAGGGAGCCATAGCTCATGGCGGAGATATTCAGGGGTGAGGCGGCATAGGGTTGCGCACAGACGACCTCGCCAAATACAACCCGCGGGTCGTGATTGATTATTGTTTTTGGCGCCAGCGAATGATTGATCCACTCGTAGCCATCCCCGTAGACATCAAAAATCGTGCCGAACGGACGCGTATCCCTGGCGCCCTTGGCCCGCTGATACACCAGTGAGCGAAATTCCCTGCTGATGGGCATGCCGTTGGTGTCAGACTCTACAAAATACTGTTGAATTTCCTTGCGGACCGATTCAAAGAAATAGCGCACATGACCAATGACGGGATAAAGCCTCAGGATCGAATGCCGGCGCTGAAGCATGTCGTAGGTCCCCAGTCCCACGAGACCCAGCACCGGTACGAACATCCAGGCCGCAGCCGGCCAGGAAACCGCCCATACTGCAACCAGCAGAAGAGCCAGAACACTGATTAAGACGAAACCCTGTCTTGCGGTCATAAGGCGTTATCCCCGTTGATTTTTGCAACAGTGTAACCCCTGTTTGCAAGGGACACCGAATCCTCTCAACAAGGTTTTCCCCGCAATGCCCGGCCGGGCATCGCTAAAACCTGGCTTTCTATGCCAACTGGCACTGCACCCACTGCTCGATCTGACCACCCATCATGGCCCCGGACTGACGGGCGATTTCCTTGCCGCCCTTGAACAGAACCATGGTTGGAATACTGCGGATATCAAATTGGGCAGCGATCTGCTGTTCGTCTTCTGTATTTAACTTGGCCAGGCGAACGTCCGGCTCCAGTGCGACGGCGGCTTTTTCAAAAGCAGGCGCCATCATTTTGCAGGGGCCGCACCATGGCGCCCAGAAATCCACCAATACGGGTATCTCGCTGTTGGCGATCTGCTTGTGGAAATCGGCCGACGTCAGCTCGACCGGCTTCGAGGCAAATATGTGTTTGGAGCACTTCCCGCACATGGGGTTGTCGCTTAATCTTGCTGCCGGAATCCGGTTGACCGCTCCACAATAGGGACATACTACTTTTCTTGAAAAACTCATCATTAATCCTTTTTATTCAGCCGAATAGTACACGGATGATATATTAAATATTTCTAATGTAGAGATAAGGACCACCAACTCCGGAATCAAGCCTTGTAACCGCGGGCCCTGGAAATTCCATGACTTTGCCCGGCAGTCCCCAACGGCGTTTTTTACAGAAACTGAATGCCTTCTTCGTTTGGTGTATATTCTTTCGCGTGGGAACCTGAAAATCCTGTGAAAACAACTGTGACAGGTATGTTCAGCGCCCCGTGCAAGAGCAAACACAGTTAAAGGACACGGCGACGCGCGGCTGAAATGACCCTGCTGGTACAGATTACGGATACGCATATCCTGCCCCCGGGAGAAGTGCTCTATGGCGAGGTGGATACGGCGCTACACCTGCGGCAAACGGTAAGCAGGATCAATCGTTTCAGGCCCTTGCCCGATCTTGTGATGGTCACAGGTGACCTTGTCGAACAGGGTGACGAAGACGGCTACCGCCATTTCATGGAGCTCCTCAGCCCCCTGGGAATGCCGGTATATGTAGTCCCCGGCAATCACGATAATCCCGCTTTGATGTCGCGGGTATTTGCTGACACAACGTATTTCCCGGCCACTGCCAGCCCTTTCCAGTATGCCATCGAAGATTTTCCCGTCCGTATCCTGGCGCTGAACAGCCGCTCTGAAGGCAGTGAATTACCCACTTTCAATGCGCAGAGACTGCAATGGTTGCAGGACCAGCTCGAGCGGTCTGACAAGCCAACCTTGATTGCGCTGCATCACCCGCCAATGAAAACCGGCATTGAATTGATCGACATGGGAGGAACTGCATGGTTCCAGGACCTGAAGTCTTTATTGAATAAGCACGAGCAGGTCAAGCTTGTCATTTGTGGGCATTGCCACACCGACCTCTGTGGCCGTATCGGCCAGGTGCCGGTCTACATGGCGCAGGCCACCTCTCATCAACTGGTGGGAAGCCGCGCTTTAACCGTTGCACCCGCGGCGTTGATTGAACCCGGAACACCCGTGCTCCACCAGTTTATCGACGGGGAGTTCCTCAGCGGCAGCAACGCTTGGCCCCCGAACCTTGAACAGGAGCGCATCGACGTAAAATCCGGACGCTCATGGGAAGATCTGAAACAGTCAATGCGAGGCTCAAGGTCCTGAATCGCTGAGCGTACCCTAGTGCCCCCTGCGTGGCGGCAGCAAAGTATTGCCAAACAACAAACCACCAACCAGTGCGATCAGCAGGCGCAAGGCCAACATGACCGTATCGCTGAGGTTCGCACCACCATCAAGAAACAGTGCGGTGGCGCCGTGATAGCCCACCGTACCCGGCACCAGCAAAATAACACCGGGAACCCGGATCAGTGCGCCGGTTTGCTTGAAAACCCGACCATAGAGATTGGCCAGTACCGCAATCGACATGGAAGCCAGCAATACACCGAACTCAAGCCCCCCGGCAGCGACACCGATACGGCTGATTACATAACTGAGGATGGCGGCCAGCATGGCAATATGAAAATCCTTTCTGCGAGCCGAAAACAAGACGCCGAAACTGAAAGCAGCGGCCAGCAAGGCGGGCCAGCGAAACCAGTCCGGGGGCGTTGCCAGGGTCGGCAGTGACTCAATATCCGAGGACCAGCCAAACCAGCCGACAACCACGGTACCGATGAGTACCCCCAAAGACAGCTTCAGCAAGGTCACCAGCGCGCCGGCAAGACGGGCCGAGCCCGACGCCAGGTGATCGGTGGAAAGTTCGGTAACCGCGGTAGTCAAGCCAAGCCCCGGAATCAACACGATCAGGCTCGACATGATCACAACATAAACATCCAGACCCGGAACGAGTTGGTTGACCGCGAACACCAGGAAAGTGCTTAACAACGCCGCGATCGCCTCAAGTCCGCCCTGGCGCATCGCTTCACCGGCCTGGGTGACCAGGATACCGAGTAAAGCGCCGCTCATGGCCGCCGCAGCGATTCCCGCCCAACTGGCACTCAGCATAACCGCGACCGTACCCCCGGTAAGCCCCCAGCAAATGATCTGTAGCCACAGCGGGTACAACTGCTCCGGTTGCCAGTCCTTCAGGCTCGAATATGCCTGTTCGGTGCTGATTTGATCATCCAGCAGGGAATTACCCATTTGGTAGAGCGCCGCCGTGTTACCGAGGTTGATACCCGGCGGGCTCACGCGCTCCAGCTGGTTTGGTATCGGCCGGCTATCGTCTTCATCGTCCTGGAACTGAAATGACAGGAAAATCGACGTTGGGCTGGACAGTGCCTGGCAATTCAGGCCGAGCTTGTCCGCCAACGCGGTCAGCATGCGTTCAAAATGATGCGCAGGCACACCGGCCTCGTGCAGGTGGCGTGCAAAGCGCTTGAGAAAACGCACCTCGAGTGGCAGTTGGTGAATCATATCTTTCGGCCGTGGGAGCAGTAAAAAGCGCAGAGTGCAACATGAACCATCATTGGGCAAGCCCTGGTCGAAAAATCTGCATTCTTTGCGTGTCAAGTTTTGACAAAGGCCACTGTTTCCCGGGTATCTTTATCATTTCTATCAGTACCTTCATTCAATTGTCCAAAGTCTAATTGAGTTTTTTGATTTTCACTGCTAGTCTCACCTGATTACCCAGTCAGGATAATAAAAAACGTGTCTGAATTTGCTGAAATTACCGGTTGGGGGAAATGCGTCCCGCCGGCCGTACTGACAAATGACCAAATTGCCAGCGTTATCGATACATCCGACGAGTGGATAAGAACACGCAGCGGGATCAGGGAACGCCGGGTTTCCCACGTACCCAACAGCGATCTCGCCAGTGTCGCCGGAATGCGGGCGATGGCCGCCGCAGACGTCAGCGTCGAAGACATCGATTTACTGATCGTAGCGACCTGCACCCCCGATACTGTCATCCCCAGTACCGCCGCTCATGTGCAACGGAAGATCGGCGCCCGCAATGCCGCCGTGTTTGATCTCAATGCCGGTTGCAGTGGTTTTATATACAGCCTGGAGGTCGCCACCTCGATGATCCGTTCCGGGTCATTCAAAAAAGCCCTGGTGATCGGCTCAGAGCGCATCACTTGGCTGTTCAACTGGTCCAACCGCGATACTGCCGTATTGTTCGGTGATGGTGCCGGCGCCGTGGTGGTCGAACCCTCGGCCAGGGAATCGGGTCTGCTATATTCCCACCTTGGTTGTGAAGGCGAGGCTGCCGACGCCCTGCAGGTGCCCAATTTTGGCACGGCGGGAAATCGTTTCGTGGATAACTATGAAGTATTTGACGTGCAGTTCGACGGTCGTGAAATTTTTCGGCGCGCGGTCAAGGGCATGGCCGGCGAGACCCATATCGTGCTTGATAAACTGGGGCTGACCGACGCGGATATTGACCGCATCATTCCGCACCAGGCCAACCTGCGCATTATCGAATCACTCGCCAAGTACCTGTCCGTCGATATGTCCAAGGTCGAAGTCAACATCGAAAAATATGGCAACACCTCCGCCGCGACCATTCCGGTCGCCCTGGTGGAAGCCCTCGAGGCCGGCCGCATCAAGGCTGGCGACCGCATCCTGTTGGCGGCATTTGGCGCCGGACTGACACGCGCCGCCGGGTTGTTACGCTGGGGCGACCGCGTGACGCCGCTAAAACACAGCGATGCCGAACTGAAACCCTGTGACCAGACCGCACTGGATATCGTCAGTGAATCTATCGAGCGAACACTTTGATCCGGACATGCCGTATTGGCAGGATTACCTGCCTTACTTAGAACAGCTTGCCGGCACCGGTTTTCCCGGCTGCGGACAACTCAACGGTCTTATGAAACCGGGCCTCCGATCCCACGGTGGTCATGCTATCCGCTTCGTACCCAGTGAACAACTGGACGATGACGGATATGAGCACCGCATCTACACTACCGGCCAGGTCAGCACCCGAAAAGACAATTGGCATGACTTGTTCAATGCGCTGGTATGGATGCGTTTTCCGGGTTTGAAAGTCGCCATGAATGCACTGCATTACCAGGCCATCCCGGACCAGACGGACGGCCGCAGAGGCCCCCTGCGTGATGCGTTGACGCTGTTCGATGAATGCGGGGTAATCGTGCTTTCCGATTCTGCCGAATTACTGAACCAGTTGGCGCAAAGGCGCTGGCACGACGCGTTCCTCGGCGGCAAATTCAGTACTTCGGTTCAAATTTTTATCTGCGGACACGCGATGCTGGAGAAATACCTGTCACCCTATAAATCCATGACCGCCAAGGCCCTGCTGCTCCACGTTGACCCTGCCCTGTTGGAAGGAACCAGGCACGAAATGCTGCGCCATATCGACCAGGCAATCTCCGCCCGCATAATGCGCGGCGAACTGATTAATACACCCCCTTCCCTGGCGCCGCTTCCTCTTGCAGGCATACCCGGCTGGTGGCCGCGGGACGAGCAACAGGAATCGGGCTTCTACACCGACCAGCAGGTTTTCAGGCCAGCGCCGCGGACACTGGTTCCAGCACTCGTGAACGATCTTTGACAAACGACGCCAGGCCTGTCCTGCGGACTTAAACATATCGCGGAATGAGCGGG
>JABDPJ010000243.1 GCA_013042835.1 Lysobacterales bacterium | reverse complement strand
AGTCTTGGCAGTAACATGCTGTCGATAAGACCGGGTGCGCGGATGCGTGGCGGAAGACATTCAGGTTCCGATACTGCAGCGCCATTCACCGAGAAGGATATCAGGCGACTGAAGGACAAGTTCGCATTTCTGGAAGGGGTTTCGGGCAGAATTAACACTACCGCGCCTGTCGTTTTTGGTAATAGCAACTGGACCACCCGGGTTACCGGCATTCACGCTGATTACATCCAGGTCAGGCAGTGGGTCATCGAGGAGGGCCGGAACTTCACAGATCGTGAGATCCGTTCGGGTGGCAAAGTCGCCATCCTGGGCCAGGATATCATTGAGCAGCTTTTTGATGGCGGTTCACCGCTCGGCGCACGCATCCGCATAAAGAACGTCCCTTTCACCGTTATCGGCACGCTGCAGGAAAAAGGCGAGTCGAGCTGGGGCAGCAGCCAGGATGACGTCATATTCATTCCGATATCTACCGCACGCATGCGCGTCAGCGGCCGCAGCGACCGGTCGGTACCCGACCTCGTGGGCAACATCTATCTCACCGTCAATCTCGACCGGGACATGCAGATCGCAGAGGAAGAGCTGAACGAGTTCATACGCGAATTGCGAAAAATCGCCCCGGGCGCCCAGGACGATTTCTCGGTCAGAAACTTTTCCGAGTTCATCCGTGCACGCAACGAAACCTCGAGTACGCTGGGTCTGCTGCTGGCGGCTACCGCAGCCATATCGCTGCTGGTCGGCGGTATCGGCATCATGAACATCATGCTGGTCTCGGTCACTGAAAGAACCCGGGAAATCGGCTTGAGGCTGGCAATCGGTGCGCGGCGAAACGACATCCTGATGCAGTTTCTGGTCGAGGCGGTCACCCTCTGCCTGATCGGTAGCTTTTTCGGCGTCGCCATCGGAATCGGCGCCGGGGAGTTGATACGACGGCTGATCGAAGTGCCGGTGCTGCTGAACATTCCAATCATATTTATCGCGATAAGCTCGGCAACGCTGGTCGGTATATTTTTCGGCTTTTACCCGGCCAAAAAGGCCTCGCAAATGAACCCCATCGACGCGTTGCGTTACGAATAGGGCAAAACAGCGGCGCAGATTTCACCGCTCCTCCCGGTGAGTCACGGGATACTTTAGATACTCATTGCAACATTTCAGCCTGTTACAATTGGGTTATCATCGACCGCGTAATTTTCAGACAATTCGACCGGCAGAAAAGCGGAGCGCAAATTAAATGACTTTAAAGAATAGTAAATGGATCATCAACGGGCTGTTATTGAGCTTTCTCAGTTTCTTTCTGCAGGCTTGCGCGACGCTGGATCCCGATTACGAGGAACCCGTGGTCACCATCAGCTCATTCCGGGCACTGCCGTCCGAGGGAGCGGTGCCGAGCTTTGAGATAGGCCTGAACATATTGAACCCCAACTCGAGCTCGCTGCAACTGCAGGGAATCGTTTATACCGTCTCTGTCCAGGGCCATGACCTGGTCAAGGGCGTTGGCAAGGATTTCCCGCTCCTTGAAGGCTATTCGGAACAGACGGTCAAGCTGACGGCGACAGCGAATATGTTCGCCGGCATCCGCCTGGTGATGGATCTGATGAACAAGACCAGTGAAGATCTCGAATATGAATTCGAGGCCAAGCTCGATACGGGTGGGCTCTGGCCGTCGATCAAGGTCAGGGAAAACGGCTCATTCCGCATGGATGGCAAGATGACCGTGCCCGAAGTTGACGCAGAAACAATGCAGCAAGAAACTTGAATCGCAATACCTGTAAAACACTCAACGGAACAGAAAATATGAAAACCATTATCATGGCTGCGGTGATGGGCCTGGTGCTCATCACGGCCGCAAGCACTTCCATTGCCGACTCGCACAAGGCGGCGGGCAAAATCCTGCCCTACCCCATCTACCAGCACAAACTGGACAACGGCCTGAACGTGGTCACAGTGCCCTTTGATTCGCCGGGACTGGCCGCGTTTCACATCATCACGCGCGTCGGGGCACGCAACGAGGTGGAGCCCGGCGTAACCGGTTTTGCGCACTTTTTTGAACACATGATGTTCCGCGGCACGGATAATTACTCGAAGGAGGAGTACGCCGCGGCACTGAAGTCGACCGGCGCCGCCGCCAATGCCAACACCACCCAGGACCGGACTGCCTACCACATGACCGGTAATTCCGAAAAACTGGAGTTGATGTTCGAACTCGAGTCGGACCGCTTCATGAATCTCAAGTACTCGGAACACGATTTCAAGACCGAGGCCGGCGCGGTCAAGGGCGAATACACCAAGAATTTCGCCAGTCCCTACAGCCAGATCAATGAAAAGCGCGCGGAAACTGCATTCACCACGCACACCTATTCACACACGACGATGGGGTATTTCAAGGACATCGTCGACATGCCGAACCAGTATGAGTATTCCAAGCTGTTCTTTGACCGCTACTACCGCCCCGAATACAACACGGTCCTGGTCGTCGGTGACGTCACCCCCGAACAGGTTAACCAGCTGGCGGAAAAGTATTTCGGAAAATGGCAACGCGGTGATTATGAATCCGTCGTCCCCGTCGAGCCCGAACAGACCGGGACCCGTTACGTGCATTTGCAAAACGGCAGTATCCCGCCCTATTTCAGCATGAGCTACAAAGGCCCGGCCTTCAGTGACAGCAAAATCGATATGCCGGCGCTGGATGTACTGTCATCCATCGTGTTTTCCAACACCTCTGACCTGTATAAAAAGCTGGTCATCGAGGAACAGAAAGTACGCTCCCTTGGCGGCGGTGCAAGGGACAGCCGCGATCCCGGCCTGTTTACCATCTACGTATCCATGGTCGATAAAAAAGACATGCCCTACGTCATGCAAGAAATTGAGAAAGCCATTGCCAATGTGAAGGCCGAGGACGTCGATGCAGCGCTGCTGGCGCGCACTAAGTCCAACCTCAAATACAGCTTCGCAATGGGCATCGACACGCCGGATGCGATTGCCCGGTCCCTCAGTCATTACATCCAGCTGACCGGCGACCCGGAGTCGATCAATCGCCTGTATGCGCTGTACGACAAGGTAACAGCCGCTGACATCAAGATGGTCGCCAACAAGTATTTCGTACCCGAACACCTGACCATCGCAACGATATCCGAAGACGAGCTGGGAGCGCTGCAATGAAAAACCTGCTCAAACAACTGCTCATATCATTCGTCGTACTTTTCACACTCCAGGCGCAGGCCATGGACGTGACCGAACTCAAGCAGGAGAACTCCAACAAGGTCGTTTTCAAGGTTCGCTTTGACAATGGTTCAATTGCCGACCCGGACGACAA
>JABDPJ010000241.1 GCA_013042835.1 Lysobacterales bacterium | reverse complement strand
TGTCTTTCCCGCCATCGCCTGAGATCATTTGATGACAATTGCATCATCCTGCTGGAAAGCGCCTGGGAAAACCATGAGGATGATGGGATCCGCAAAATGTATGCGGATGCGATGGAGGAGATGTCGTCCAAGAATTACCGCTTTGTACTGGTGCCGATCGAAGAGGAAACACTCAAGGTGGTGGACAATCCCCAGCATGGCAAGAACATGTTTGCCCTGGGCTTGCTGGCGGAGATTTATCAGCGCGATGTGTCGATCATAGAAAAACAGATCGCCCACATCTTCAAGCACAAATCCGCCAAGGTGACAGAAACCAATGTTCAACTGGTTAAAAACGGTCAGGCCTGGGCGCGTGAGAACCTGGATTTCCAGTTCGACATAGAAACCATTCCCAGCGAAGAGACCCGCGTCGTGATGAACGGCAACCAGGCCGCCGCAGTGGGCGCCGTTGCCGCGGGCATGGAGATGTGCGCCATGTATCCAATCACGCCGGCGACCTCCGTCTCGCATGAACTGGCCAGCATCATTGAGGATTTCGGCGGTATTGTTCACCAGGCGGAAGACGAGATCGCCGCTGCCGGTGTTGCGCTGGGTGCCTCATATGGCGGCAAAGTCGCATTGACAGTGACTTCCGGCCCCGGCATGGCATTGAAAACCGAGTTCCTGGCGCTTGCCATTATGACCGAGATACCACTGGTTGTACTTGATGTACAGCGTGGGGGGCCATCAACCGGTTTGCCCACCAAGGTTGAACAATCCGATCTGCTGTCTTCCATCTACGGTCAACCGGGTGACGCACCGCGCGTGGTGATTGCGCCCCGCTCCATCGAAGAGTGTTTTCACTCCATGGTGACGGCACGGCGCATCGCGGAAACATTCCGTTGCGTTGTAATCGTGCTGACGGATGCAAACCTGGCCACCGGTGTACAACAATTCACCAAGCCCGAGTTTGACGTTCGCTGGCAACAGGAGCCGGTTGATTTTTCACCGGTTCCGGAGGGACTGCGTCCCTACGAATGGGATCCGGAAACCGGTCTGTCCCGGCGCATCGTGCCCGGCACGCCCGGTGGCGCACACACGGTCACCGGCCTGGCGCATGATGAAGAAAGTCATGTCTCTTACGAACCCGAAAGTAATGAGCGTGGCTGCAAGATGCGCAGCCGCAAACTGGCCGTATTCCAGTCCACCCTGATGCCGCCTGAAATTCATGGCGACCAGGAGGGAGATTTGCTGGTGATTGGCTGGGGCTCTACCCAGGGGGCCATTGAGGAAGCCGTGGATCGCGCCCGTGCAGATGGGTTGAATGTCTCTACCATGCAATTGACTTTCCTGTCACCACTGGAACCCGGTCTGAAGGAGATTTGCAGCCGCTTCAAGAAAGTCATGACGGTCGAGATCAACTATTCAGATACCGTAGGCGACCCCTACATCACCGAAGAAACCCGCCGCTACGGCCAGTTGGCCTGGCTGCTGCGCGCGCATACCCTCGTTGATATCGATTGCTGGACGAGTTGTCCCGGACAACCGCTGCGGCCAAATGACATTTACAACTCCATCATTGCGAAAGGAGCGACGCTATGAGCAGTATTCCAATTTCTCTGCTGGAACTTGAAGACGACACTTCGTCCTGCCTCGTTGCGGAAGACTACCAGACACGCCCCGGTAAATGGTGTGCAGGTTGTGGTGATTTCGGCGCTTTGAATGCGGTCAAACGCCTGCTTGCAAAGGAACAGTTGAAGCCGGAAAAAATGGCCTTTGTCTCGGGTATCGGCTGCTCCAGCCGCTTTCCGCATTACGTCAATGCATATGGGTTCCACGGCATTCATGGCCGTGCGCTGCCCATTGCAACCGGGTTGAAACTGGCACGCCCCGAACTGGACGTTTTCGTGGTCATGGGAGATGGTGACTGCACCTCTATTGGCGCCGGACACTGGATTCACGCGACGCGTTATAACACCAACATGACGGTGCTGATGCTGGATAACAATATTTATGGCTTGACCAAGAACCAGACGTCCCCGACGACCCCACAGGGTCACGCATCCATGACGTCACCCAAAGGTGCGGTTCTGCCAGCGCTCGACCCACTGCAGGCGACACTTGGCATATCCAACGCCTCGTTTGTCGCCCAGACGGCCGACTGGGTGCCGGCGCACCTGTACGCTACCCTGCAGGCTGGCTTTAAGCACAACGGGTTCTCCTTTATTCGTATATTGCAACGTTGTCCCAAGTTCACGCCGAAAGTCTTTGCCGAAAACGTGAAAAATCCGGACCATACTGAACTGCTGGTTCATGAAAACGGCGTCGACGCACCGGGGCTGGACAAGCTATTCAAAGCAATCCGCGTTCATGACCCCAAGGATATTGACGAAGCCCGCGCGCTGGCTCAGCGCAGGGACCTGTTGCGACTCGGTGTATTTTTCCGGGATGAAAGTTTCCCGGTCTACGACGAAGTTCGCGCCGTCCCTCCGGTATCCCCTGAAGAAAAAGTACAAAAACTTGAAAAGGAGTTTGAGCGCTATGCCGTCTGAAGAACGAAAAGCAATCGCCCTTGATGCAGTTCGCCCGAGAATCGAACAATTCCATGCGGCACTGACCATTACTTCTGAGCAGGTTCGCGGCTTGCTGTCCGCCTCGAACAGTACCGAGACGGATCAGAATGAATCCCTCGGTTATTTTGCCAAGGGCAAAGTCAATATGCAGCGCTTTGCATCCTTCGCACCCAAGGCTAAGCGCATCGAAACGGATGCGGAAGCGCCTATAGGGGCAGCGCAGGAGGTGTTGAAGTCCCTGCTTGCCGAGGGTGATGACCTGTTTTACGTCAAGGGTGTCGAAGGACGTGGCCTGGGGCATCAGTTGAGTGTTCGACTGGCCCATATCGGACGGGCTTTTGCCGCCGCCCGTATCGTTGACCTGGCGAAGAACGGCGCCTACAAGGAAGACAAGCACGCCTCCACGCTGGAACGGTTCCCCTACGCTGTCTGGAACAGTTCAGAGCGGGCCCTGGCCCCCGCACTCGTGGTCGAGGTATCCGGGGAAGATTTCAAGCCTTCTGCCATCGTGCCGTTACTGGATACGAATATGAAGGTGGTATTCCTTGTCAAAGGCGACGCACCGGCAGCCGCATTGTCCCGCGTAATTTCGCCACGGGTCTTTGTGCAACAGGAAACCGGCAACGCAGCGCTCGAGGCATTCAGGGCGTACGAAGGTATCGCGGTAGCCGCTTTCCTCCCGGACACGGCGGTTAGCTTTATCCATGATCCGTCCGCCGGTTCCACGACTTACGAACGCTTTGTTTCGATCACGTTTCCGAACGAAGTCAGGAAACGCGCTATCGGCGGGATCAGCCCGGCGCAACAAGCGGAGGACTACACCTTGCTGGAATCCCTGTCGGTACCTCCGGAAATCGCCGGCGAGGCGGCTTCCGACCCGGCTGGCAAGCTCTCTGCCTGGTTGCTGAGCCAGACCAATTTATCCGATTTGTCCGCTTAGCTATAGGGCCTTGACTCATGACCGGTAATCCTATTTTAGACTCAGCCCTCGTATTAGGCGGTGTCGGCCTGTTCTTTGGTTTCCTGATCGCCATGGCGAACAAGAAATTCCAGGTTTGGGAAGACCCGCGCATCGATGATGTGGAAGAGTTGCTGCCCAGCTCCAACTGCGGCGCCTGCGGGTTGCCCGGCTGCCGGGCTTTTGCAGAAGCCGTCGTGGAGGGCAAGGAGAAACCCTCGGGTTGCACCGTTATGGGGCCGGATGATATCGATGACGTGGCGGCCTACCTGGGTGTTGACGCCGGGGAGGCCAACAAGCGCGTGGCCCGCCTGCTGTGTGCCGGCGGTAAAAGCGAGGCCGTGCAGTTTTCAACTTATTCGGGACTGTCAACGTGCAAGGCTGCCGCTGCCGTGGCCGGCGGTGGCAAAGGTTGCAACTGGGGCTGTCTCGGCCTTGGGGACTGTGAAGAGGTCTGCCTGCTCGATGCCATATATATGAATGATGATGAGCTGCCGGTCGTGATACCCGACCGCTGCACGGCGTGTAACGATTGTGTCGTCGCCTGTCCCAAGGATCTGTTCGAGCTGATGCCCATCGAGCAGAAGCTCATTGTTCAGTGTAAGAATTTACTCAAGGGTGACGCCGCGGAAGACCTCTGCAGCGTTGCCTGTAATGCCTGCAACCGATGTGTTGCCGATTCGGAGCCGGGGGTGATCGAAATGATCAATAACCTGGCTGTTATTAACTATGAAAAGAACGATCTGACCAGCCCCAAAGCGATAGAACGGTGCCCGACGAACGCAATCGTCTGGGTTGAAGGTCAGCAGTTTAAGGAAAGCTCTGTAGAGCTGGAGAAGAAAGTCGTATGAGCCAGGTAAACAACGAGGCCAAGTATCCCGGAGTTTTTAAAACCGACGACGGAAGCGCCGCAGTAGTAACAATGGAAACCGCCGCCAGTGAAGCGGCAGGTGCGTACCCGATTACCCCTTCCACCCAGATGGGTGAGGGTTGGGCATCCGCAGTCGCCAGGGGTGACAAAAACGTCAACGGTCGAAATCTGATTTTCTTCGAACCTGAGGGTGAACACGCCGCTGCAGGTGTAACGGCCGGTATGAGCATGGTGGGTTTACGCTCAACCAACTTCTCAAGTGGCCAGGGCATTGCCTATATGCATGAATCGCTTTATGCGGCCGTGGGCAAACGCCTGACCTATGTGTTGAATGTCGCCTGTCGCGCCATGACCAAGCATTCACTCAACGTGCATGCCGGCCATGATGACTACCATGCCATCGACGACACCGGAATGTTCCAGCTGTTTGCCAAGGATGTACAATCCGTTGCCGATATCAACCTGATCTGTCACCGCGTTGCAGAGCTTTCTCTGAATCCCGGTGTTTGCGCCCAGGATGGGTTCCTTACCAGCCACGTGATCGAGTCTTTTTATGAGCCCGAGCGAGAGTTGGTCCGGGAATACCTTGGTGACCCGGCAGATATCATAGAAACACCAACCGGTGCCCAACGGGCCGTGTTTGGTAAACAACGTCGACGCATTCCTGAACTTTACGATTTTGACTACCCGGCCATGCTGGGTACGGTTCAGAACCAGGAAGCCTACGCGCAGGGTGTTGCTGCTCAACGTCCATTCTATTTTGACCATATCGCTGATCTGACCGACCAGGCGATGGAAGAATATGCTGCGCTTTCCGGTCGCAAATATGAACGCGTGATGGGATATCGCATGGAAGACGCCGAGTACGTGATACTCGGTCAGGGATCCGTGATCTGTAACGCAGAAGCCGTGGTCGATTATCTGCGTAAAGAGCGTGGCATCAAGATTGGTGTGGTCGACATGGTCATGTATCGCCCATTTCCGGCTGATATGGTTTCCAAGATTCTGGCTGGCAAGAAAGCCGTCGTTGTCATGGAACGCACCGACCAGCCATTGGCGGTCGAATTACCAATGATCCGTGAAATCCGTTCAGCGATGGCCCAGGCTGCCGAAAACGGCCGTGCCTCAAATGATCATGCTGAGACACTGCCCTACCCCGGCCTTGCCGCATTGCTGCCCGATCAGGTTCCGGATTTATATTCAGCCTGTTTCGGCCTGGGCAGCCGCGACCTGCAACCCGGAGATCTTATTGCGGCGGTTGATAACATGCTTGAAGGCGGTCGCAAACAGCGTCAGTTCTACCTGGGTTTCGAATTTATCCAGAAAGACACCCGTCTTCCGAAAATGCAGATCTGGCAGGAAAAAATCCTTGCTGATTATCCCCATGTCGGCGAACTGGCTTTGCCTTCAGCAGGCGATTTGAACCTGTTCCCGAAGGACTCCGTTGAATTGCGTATCCACTCCGTTGGTGGTTGGGGCGCAATAACGATGGGTAAGAACCTGGCAATGACCACGGGTCAGTTGCTGGGTATGCATATCAAGGCCAACCCCAAGTATGGTTCCGAAAAGAAAGGTCAACCGACCACTTTCTACGCCATGTTGTCGCAAGAGCCTATTCGCCTGAATTGTGAGCTCAAACACGTTAGTGATGTACTGTCTCCGGATCCAAATGTCTTCCTGCATTCCGACCCACTCGCAGGTCTGTGTGATGAGGGAACATTTATCATCCAGAGTGAACTTTCCGGTGAAGAACTCTGGAACAGTTTTCCGAAAACAGCACAAATGGCTATCCGTCAAAGGAAGATCAAGGTCTTTTCAGTGGACGGGTTCAGCATCGCCCAAACTGAAGCATCAAAAGCAGAACTGCGCTATCGCATGCAGGGTGTAGCCTTTATGGGAGCATTTTTCAGTGCATCGCCGTTGATGGCCAAACACAATTTAACGCGCGAACGCCTGATGGAAGGCATCCGTAAACAGCTGAACAAGAAATTCGGTCACCTGGGTGAGCGTGTTGTAGAAGACAACATCCGTGTAATCACCCGTGGGTTTGACGAAGTGGTGCAGCTTCACCCCGAAGAGTTCAGCGACGAAGGCCACGAAAAACTGCTGCCGTTAATTCCAAAAAGAATGGACGGTGCCGATGCGGGCGCCGGTCTTGGTAACCAGGCAGACTTCTGGAACCAGGTTTGTGTTCAATACAAGACCGGTCAGGACATTATCGCTGATCCATTTACCGCGATCGCAGCCATCCCGGCAGCGACCTCAAGTATGCGCGATATGTCCGCCGTACGATTCAACGTACCCGAGTTTGTCGCCGATAAATGTACCGGTTGTGCGAAATGCTGGACCCAGTGCCCTGACTCCGCCATTCCGGGTGTGGTCAGCACCGTCGAAGAAGTACTGGAGGCCACTGTCAGGACGATATCAGGTCCGCAAGAGCAGTTGACACGCTTCAACCAGATCATTCGTCACCTTGGCAAGGAGTGTCGCAAGATCATTTCTGCAGGTACGTTCAAGACCTTTTCAAAGGTACTGAAACAGGCCTATATCACGGTTGCCGACAAGTCCAACTGGGATGCCGAGCGTCGTGCGGAAGTCGATGAGCAATACAACAGGGTTTACGCGGCACTGGAAGATTTTCCGCTGGCCAAGACCACACCATTCTTCGATGTGCCGGAAGGCAAGAAGAAAGGTTCAGGTGGTCTGTTGTCCATCACGGTGAATCCCGAAACCTGTAAAGGTTGTGATATCTGTGTAGCGGTATGCACCGATGGCGCGCTGATAAGCGTACGTCAAACCGAAGACTACCAGGAAACACTGGAGGAGAACTGGAAACTCTGGAATAACCTGCCAGAAACCGACGATAGCTACATCAAGATTTCCAGCCTGGACGAAGGCATCGGCGTGATGTCATCGTTGTTGCTGAAACAGAACAACTATATGTCCATGGCCGGTGGTGATGGCGCATGCATGGGTTGTGGTGAGAAGACCACCATTCACCTGTTGCTGTCCACCGTCAATG